>DASTIF010000130.1:0-2119 GCA_035717805.1 Sphingomicrobium sp. | reverse complement strand
ACGTTGTCGGCAAGGCCGGGAAATCGGTGCTTCTCGTCCTCGACCAGGTCACCGACCCGCATAACGTCGGCGCCATCCTGCGCTCGGCCGCCGCCTTCGGAGCAGCGGGGATCGTCACTCAGGACCGCCATTCGCCACCGGAAAGCGGGGCGCTCGCCAAGGCTGCGTCGGGAACACTCGAAACCGTGCCGTGGGTACGGGTCGTCAACCTCGCACGGGCGCTTGGAGAGATTGCGGAGGCCGGCTTCTGGCGAATTGGATTGACCGGCGAATCCGAAACGACATTGCAGGACGCGCTCGGGCCGGATCGGGTCGCGCTTGTCCTGGGCGCCGAAGGGCCGGGCCTGCGCCCCAACACCCGCGAGCATTGCGACGCACTGGCGCGGCTTCCGATTACCGGCGCCGTCGAAAGCCTCAACGTGTCGAACGCGGCCGCGGTCGCGCTTTACGCGGCAAGCCAGCGCTGATGGTCCGTACAACCGACAGCATTCGCGCGGCCGTAGAGGCGCTCGCCGAGCGGGAACCGGCTTTCGCCCAGGTGGTAGAGCGCTTCGGAGTCCCGGACCCGCGCAAAAGCGATCCCGGCGCTCACACTCTGCTCCGAACCATCGTCGGCCAGCAGGTCAGCGTCGCGGCTGCCCGATCGATGTGGGCGAAGCTGGAAGCGGCCTACGGCTCGCCGCCGGACCTCGAAGCGATCCTCAAGGCGAGCGACGACGAGCTAAGGGTCGCTGGAATCTCGCGCCAGAAAGCGGGCTATGCGCGAAGCCTCGCCGAGCTGGTTCTGTCGGGCGAGCTCGACCTCGCAGCGCTTCCCGCGGACGATGAGGAAGCGATCGCGCACCTCGTCAGGATCAAGGGCATCGGGCGCTGGTCGGCGGAAATCTATCTGTTGTTCGCCGAAGGCCGGCCCGACGTCTGGCCGGCGGGCGACCTTGCGGTTCAAGTCGAAATCGGGCGGCTGCTCGGCCTTGAGGACAAGCCTTCGGAGAAGCATCTGCGAGAGGTCGCGGAGCGTTGGCGCCCCTATCGCGGGGCCGCCGCGATACTTGCCTGGCACAGCTATAATTCGGCCGTTCTCTAGCGATTTGACCCCGACCGCTTCAGGTGCATGATGTGGCAGTCGAAAGGGGGAAACAATGAAGCGGATCGATGTCTATTTCCTTTTGCTCGCCACAATCCTGCTGATTTGCGGAGCGGCGCTCGGGATCGTCATGGGCGCCCGCGAAGACTTCCAACTTGTGCCCGTCCACGCCCATTTGAACCTTGCCGGATGGGCAAGCCTCGCACTCTTCGGCCTGGTTTACCGCGCCTATCCGCTGCTCGCGGCACGCAAGCTCGCGGTCTGGCATTTCGCCTTTTCCTCTATCGGGTCCGTGCTTCTTCCGATCGGGATCGGGCTTGCGGTGCTGAAGGCCCAGCCCACGCTCGCGATCGTCGCGTCGCTGATTTGGCTGCTCGGAGTCCTGCTGTTCCTCGCCCAACTGGTCACGCTTCTCGGAACCGACGCCACGGCCGCTTTCCAGCCGGCGGAGTAGCGCCGCTAGTTGCGGACCCTTATCTCATGCTCGCGCGCGGCGAGACCGCGGAACAACCGCGGCCCCTGGTCCATCCGGAAGGCCCCTAGCTTGTCGGATTTGCCGACCTTGCCGACGAGATAGCTGGTGGAGGTCTGGCCCTCCCCTCTGCTCCAGCCATAAAGCGCATTGAACGCGACCATGGGAACGAACAGTTGCCGTCCTTCGATTTCAAGCGGTCGTAACTCGGTCAGCGGCAGGAAAACCGCGTTTTTCAGCGCGATTCGCTGGAGCGGGGCAATCACAGGGATGCGGTCGCCCTTCGCCGTCGGATTGTCGAAAAAGGTCCGGATTTGCTGATCCTGATGTGCGCTGGCGTTGGTCAGCCAGCCCTCGATCAGGACGTTCCGCGCGTCCGCGCTGCCCGAGTTGAAAAGCGAAAGTTCGAATTCGACCGCTGCCTTCTCCCGGTCGACGACCGCCCGGGTCGGAGTGAACTCGATTTCAAGCCATGGCCGAAGCCGGGTCGAGACGATTCCCGAGGACGCAGGCTGGGGAGCCTGCCGAGGCTTCGGCCGCGCTGGCGGAGCGGCCGCCGGAAC
>DASTIF010000129.1:0-10287 GCA_035717805.1 Sphingomicrobium sp. | reverse complement strand
CGCCCCTTCGCGCCTCCGCGTGAGATTCAACTTTCCTACACGCCCCTTATATGTTCCAATATGGTTCATGAAATACGCGCGTATATCACCTGATCTGCCGGACCATCTGCTCCCAACAGTCCCCCAACCCGCGCGCGAGCGTCGCGCGCGCACGCGTAGGCTTGCTGCGTTCGCTGCGTTTCGCGGACTTAGGACATGCGCGGTCACGGCTAACTACGCAAAGATGCTGGGACATTGAGCAGTCCGAACCCGTCACCCCCGCGAAACGCGGGGGTCCGCTGCCTTAACAACAAGCGGGATTCCGGCTTCTGCCGGAATGACGTTGGCGGCTGCGCCGATTCGGCCGAGCGTCAGGAGCGGGCGCGACCGGCCCTAGCGGACCCTCGGCCCTCCGAACGGCAGGGGCGGCGGGGGGCGGCGGTCGCGGCGCGGGAGCTGGGCCTGATAGGCGACCCCGCAATGGGCGACGCAATAGGGGTAGCCGGGGTTGGCCGGGTCGCCGCAGAAATGGAAGTCGGGCTCGCCGGGATGGCCCATCGGCCATTTGCAAATGCGGTCGTTCAATTCCAGAAGGCTGGTCTTGTCCGCGACCTCGGGGCTCGGCTTGGCCGGGATCAGGCGGCGCGGCGGGGCGGGCGGGATCGGCGCCTGCTGGTCGCCTGGGCCCTGGCGGATGAAGCCGCCGGGACCGACCGAGCGATATTGCATCTCGGGCTGCTTCTTCGGCGGCTGGGCGGCCGGTGCCTGGGCCTGCGGAGCCGGCTTTTCGGCCGGTGCGGGTTTCTCGGCGGCGGCCGGCTTGGGAGCGGCGGCGGGCGCGGCCGAAGCTTCTTCGCCCGGCTTGACGGGGGAGGGGCGCGCCTCGAGGCCGAGGCGATGGGCCTTTCCGATCACCGCGTTGCGGCTCACTCCGCCGAGCTTTTCGGCGATCTCGCTCGCGGTGGCGCCGTCGTGCCACATTGTTTTCAGGCGCTCGATGCGCTCTTCGGTCCAGGACATTCAACACTCTCCGAATCTCGTTGCCGCCCGAACCGCCAGCCGATAGGCGGGCCCGAGTGAACGAACGGCCACCCACCCAGGCTTCGCAATGGACCGTCCAGACACCGGGAGTGCCGGTCCTGAGCGGGGTCAATTGGGGAGGGCTCAAGACCCTCTATATCAAGGAGGTGCGCCGGTTCTTCAAGGTGCAGCTTCAGACCGTCTGGGCGCCGGCGATCACGACGCTTCTCTATCTCGCCATCTTCACGCTCGCGCTTGGACGGAGCGGGCGGACGGTGATGGGGGTGGAGTTCGCGGACTTCATCGCGCCGGGGCTGATCGTCATGGCGATGATCCAGAACGCCTTCGCCAATTCGAGCTTCTCGCTCCTGGTCGGCAAGATCCAGGGCAATATCGTCGATTATCTGATGCCGCCCTTGTCGACGGGCGAGCTGATGGCGGGGCTGGTCGGAGCGGCGGTGACGCGCGCCTTCTTCGTCGGCTTCGCGGTCTGGCTCGCGATGCTGTTGTGGCCGGGCGTGTCGGTCGGAATCGAGCACCCCTTCCTCGCCTTCTGGTTCGGGCTGATGGGCTCGCTGATGCTCGCCTTCCTGGGGCTGATGACCTCGCTTTGGGCCGAAAAGTTCGACCATGCCGCCGCGGTCACCAATTTCGTCGTCGCGCCGCTCTCTTTATTGTCGGGGACCTTCTATTCGGTCGACGCGCTGGCGCCGGCGTTCCGAGCGGTCAGCCACGCCAACCCCTTCTTCTACGTGATCTCCGGCTTCCGCTACGGCTTTCTCGGCATCAGCGATTCGCCGATCGTCGTCGGCGCCGTCGGCCTGCTCGTGCTCAACCTCGCGCTCTGGGCCGCTTGCTACGCGCTGCTCAAGAGCGGGTGGAAGATCAAGGCCTAGCTGGCGGTTCGGAAGCTGAACGCCAGCGAAACGAACGTTGAACGGCGGCTGTCAGGCGCGTTCAGGGCTGCCTCAATCGACTCGGTGCATAAGGACAGGCATCAACCGCTCAACAGGAGAGCAACGATGGTTAAGTTCTTGATTCCCCTCGCCGCCGCAGTCTCGACTCTGGCGGTTGCAACCCCGGCTTCGGCGCAATGGTACCCGCAGCCGCAGCCGCGCGGCTATGCCTATGGCTACAACAATTACGGCCAGGTGCGGGCGCTCCAGGTCCGGCTGAACCGGATGCAGAGCGAAATTCGCCGTCTGGCCCAGTACCGGATGATCACGCGCAACGAGTATCGCAACCTGCTCGACAATTCGCGCGACATCGAGCGAAGCCTTCGACACAATGCGCGCGACGGCCGCGGCCTCACCGCCCGGGAGATGTACAACACCCAGCGCAAGATGGTCCGGCTCGAGCAGAAGGTCGCCCGCGACGTCCGCGACGGACGCCATTGGGGCTATCGCTGGTAACGGCCCTTCCGTTTCCAGACCGACAAGTGAAGGCGCGCCGGTGAAATCCGGCGCGCCTTTTCCTTTGAAGGGGCGCTGGCTATAGCCGCCACGCTTATTCCGGCACCAGCAAACGAGGAGTTTCCCGACCATGGCCATTACCCCGCTCATGCCCGTCTATTCGCGTTGCGAAGTGCGGCCGGTCCGGGGCGAGGGGGTTTATCTGTACGGGGAGAATGGCGAGAAATATCTCGATTTCGCGGCCGGGATCGCGGTCAATCTTCTGGGCCACGGCCACCCGCATCTGACCAAGGCGATCCAGGAGCAGGCGGCGACGCTGATGCATGTGTCGAACCTCTACGGATCGCCCCAGGGCGAGGCCTTCGCCAAGCGGCTCATCGATCTGACTTTCGCCGACACGGTGTTCTTCACCAACAGCGGGGCGGAAGCGGTCGAATGCGCCATCAAGACCGCCCGGCGTTACCACCACGCCAAGGGCAATCCGCACAAGCACGATCTCATCACCTTCTCCAACGCCTTTCACGGGCGGACCATGGCGACGATCAGCGCAACCAACCAGGAGAAGCTGCGCGACGGATTCGCGCCGCTTCTTCCGGGCTTCAAGGTGGTCGAGTTCGACAATCTGCAGGCCGCGCTGGCCGCGGTCGACGACAATACGGCGGGCTTCCTTCTCGAGCCGGTTCAGGGCGAGGGCGGGATCCGGCCCGCCAGCGACGAGTTCATCAAGGGCCTTCGCGAGTTCGCCGACGCCAACGATCTGATGCTGGTGTTTGACGAGGTGCAGTGCGGAGTGGCCCGCACCGGCACCTTATTCGCCTATGAGCAGTACGACGTGGCGCCCGACATCATGGCGAGCGCGAAGGGGATCGGCGGCGGCTTTCCGATGGGCGCATGCCTCGCGACCGAGAAGGCGGCGAGCGGGATGGTGATCGGCACCCACGGATCGACCTATGGCGGCAACCCGCTGGCGATGGCGGCCGGGCAGGCCGTGCTCGACGTCGTGTCGACGCCCGAGTTCCTGGCCCATGTCCGCCAGATGGGCGAGCGCCTCCGCTCCGCGCTCGAGCAGATGATCCCCAACCACGACCATCTGTTCGACAGCGTTCGCGGGCGCGGGCTCATGCTCGGGATCAAGATGAAGAGCGACAGCCGGACCTTCGTCAACTGGCTGCGGAGCCGCGGGCTTCTGACCGTGTCGGCCGGGGACAATGTGATGCGTGTCCTTCCGCCGCTGGTGATCGAGGAGAGCCACGTCCGCGAGTTCGTCGACAAGCTGTCGGCAGCCGCGGCCGAGTATGAGCTTCCCGCGGAAGCTGCGTGACGTCATCCCGGCCATGAGCTGGGACCCGCCTTCTTGGCTGAAAAGGATAGGCAAGCCCCGGATCAAGTCCGGGGCGACGGTTTGGTTGAGCCTTGCCGCTGCCGTTCCTATCTTCGCTCGATGCCGACAAGCCAGTTGAATACCGACGTCGCCCTTGGCGTCACCATTCCGGCGCGCAATGCGCGGGGGCGGGTGGCGCGGATCGGGCCGGCGTTGGAGTCGATCCTGTCCAATCACGCCTATCCTCCGCTGATCGAGCGGTTGCTTGCCGAGGCGCTGGTGCTGACCGCGCTTCTCGGGGCCATGCTCAAGGAGCCGACGGGACAGGTGACGGTCCAGGCGCAGACGGAAAACGGCGCGATCGACCTTCTGGTCTGCGATTATCTGGGCGGCGAGCTTCGCGGCTATGTGCGTCACGATCCGGAACGGCTCGCGGACGCGGGGCCTCACCCCTCGCTCTTCTCGCTGTTCGGCAAGGGCTTTCTGGCGATCACCTTCGATCATCCCGCGATGGATGAACGTTACCAGGGCATCGTACCGCTGGAGGGCGAAAGCCTGGCGCGGGCCGCCGAGAGCTTTTTCGCCCAGTCCGAGCAGATCCCGAGCGTTGTCCGGCTGGCCGCCGACAAGCGCGACGGCCGCTGGACCGCCGGCGGCCTGCTGTTCCAGCATCTTCCCGAGGGCGAGGAAGGGCGCGAGCGGCTTCATACCCGGCTCGACCACCCCGACTGGCCGCATGTGGCGATCCTCGCCGGATCGGTCAAAGCCGACGAGTTGACCGACGCCGATCTTCCGCTCGACGATCTCGTCTGGAGGCTTTTCCACGAAGAGGAAGAGGTTCGAACGCTCGAGCCGATCGCGCTTCGCCGGGGCTGCCGCTGCGACCCCGATTACGTGCGCTCCGTGATCGCTCGCTTCCCGCCCGAAGAGCGCGAAGCGATGGTCGGCGACGACGGGATGATCCGGGTCGATTGCGAATTCTGCTCGCAAAGCTTCCCGATCGCGCTCGAGGACGTGCGCTAGCCCGTTTTCCGTTAACCCATTTGTTGTTAAGATGCGGGGCGTGAACATTTATTTTCGCCTCTGCATCGGCCGGCCGGCGGCTGTGCTCGTACTCGCCGCCCTCACCGCGGCGGCGGGGCCATCGGCCTTGTCGCGAGTCAGCGGCGGGCTTTGGCAGATCGATCGGGAGGGCGCCGCGCCGGCCAAGCTCTGCATCGCCAATCCGGCGGCTCTTGCCCAGCTCGAGCATCGCGGCGCGGCCTGCAAGCGGGCCGTCGTGCGCGATGGCGCCATGGAAACGACGATCCACTACACCTGTGCCGGCGGCGGCTTCGGCCACAGCACGATCACGGTGCTGACGCCGCGCTCGCTTCGAATCCAGACGCAGGGAATCGCCCGCGACGCGCCGTTCAACTACACATTCCAGGCGCGACGGCTCGGAGACTGCCCGGCTCATTAAGCGGGCGTTTAGCCAAGGCGGCCTATAGAGAGCGGGTGCCGGATTCGGCACGCTTTCCTCCCAAATCGGGCTTCGGTCCGATTAACTGGGCCGCCCCTCCACCCGGACGGGCGGCCCTTCTTTTTTTGGCGCGGCATTCCTCTTAGAGCGCGCGCATGGCTGATCGGCGAAAAGCGGTGGTGCTGCTTTCGGGCGGGCTCGATTCGATGGTCTGCGCGGGGCTTGCGCGCGAGGCCGGCTTCGAGGTGCTGGCGCTGAGCGTGAATTATGGCCAGCGTCACTCGGTCGAGCTCGATTGCGCCCGGCGGATCGGCATGGCGCTCGCCGACAAGCATTTGGTGCTCGATCTCGACCTGAGAGCGTTCGGCGGTTCGGCGCTGACCGACGACGTCGCCGTGCCCAAGACCGGAGTCGGGGAGGATATTCCAGTCACTTACGTTCCAGCCCGCAACACGGTGCTGCTTGGCCTCGCGCTAGCCTGGGGCGAGGCGGCCGGCGCCCGCGACCTGTTCATCGGGGTCAATGCGCTCGACTATTCGGGTTATCCCGATTGCCGGCCGGAGTTCATCGCCGGCTTCGAGACGCTCGCCAATGTCGCGACCAAGGCCGGGGTCGAGGGCGACCGGTTCAGGCTCCACGCTCCGCTCCAGACGATGACCAAGGCCGATATCGCGCTCGAGGCGCAGCGGTTGGGGCTGGACGCCGCCATGAGCCACAGCTGCTACGATCCGGCGCCGGACGGCGCGCATTGCGGCCTGTGCGACGCCTGCCGGCTGCGCTCCAAGGGATTCGCCGAGGCGGGGATCGCCGATCCGACCAGATACGCCGAGCGGCCCGCGCAATGAGCTATGCGGTCAAGGAGCTGTTCCTGACCTTGCAGGGCGAGGGCGTGCAGTCGGGGAGCAGGGCGGTGTTCCTGCGATTCGCCGGCTGCAACCTGTGGTCGGGGCGCGAGACCGACCGGGCGAGCGCTCAATGCACCTTCTGCGACACCGATTTCGTCGGCACCGACGGGCCGGGCGGCGGGCGGTTCGGGGGCGCGGAAGCGCTTGCCGGCGCGGTCGAGAACGCCTGGGGGCCCGAGCGCGAATCGCGCCTGGTGGTTATCACCGGCGGAGAGCCCATGCTTCAGCTCGATTCGGCGCTGATCGAGGCCCTTCACCGGCGCGGCTTTCGAGTCGCGATCGAAACCAACGGGACCTTGCCGGCCGCCGAAGGGCTCGACTGGATTTGCGTCAGCCCCAAGGCGGGGACCCACGTCGTCCAGCGAAAAGGCGATGAATTGAAGCTGGTGTGGCCGCAGGAAGGAATCGACCCGGCCGAGCTCGAATCATGGGACTTCGAGCATTTCCTTCTTCAGCCGAAGGACTGCGCCGAGCGCGAGGAATCGGTGAAGGCCGCGATAGCGCTGGCGATGGAGCGGCCCCGGTGGCGGCTAAGCCTCCAGACCCATAAACTGGTCGGGCTGGCCTAGGGATTAGTCGGCGTTTTCGACGCTGTTCGCGGCCGTTTCGGCGGCCGGCTCCGAATCGCTGTCCGAATCGGCTGCCCGATTCGCCGTCGAGCGCGTGGGCTTTTTAGCGGCCGGCGTGGACGATGAACTGTCATCGGCCTCGTCATCGACCTCTTCGTCGAGCGTGTAGTTCACGTCGGCAGCCATGTTGGCGGCTTCCGCCGTGGCCGCATCGATTGCGGTGGTGTCGTTGACCGGGCCGATGTCGACGGTGCTCTCTTCTTCGGCGACCGCTGCGTTGTTCGCCGCCTGTTGGCCGCCGCACGAGGCCAGCACCAGCGCTGCAACGGCAATCAGGATTCGCATCGGCCTTCTCCGAATCGTCATTTCGCAAGCGGTGACTTAGCCAAAAAAGAGGCTGCCGGGCGAACCCGGCAGCCTCAAATGCAAACGGCTCCACGAGGGAGCCGCCGATTACATGTTGGTAGTCGTATTTTCCGTCGTCATGTCGGTCGTCGTATTGGTGTCGACCGCGTTGACGTCGTTCATCATCATGTTGTCGGTGGTCATCATATTGGCGTCCATGGCGTTCATGTCGTTTTCGACGACAAGATTCTCAGCCGTCAGATTCTCGACCGCCATGTTGTTGTCGGCGTCGCTGTTGCTGCTGCAAGCCGCAACTGCCAGGGCCGCACCAGCGACCAGGATCAGAGCACGCATTCAAAACTCCCTAGTTATTGCGATCTGCAACGGTCGCCCGTCCCGCAAATCGCGCTCAGCATAATCTGAACGGCTCGCTACCATCAAGAGACTTGATATCGATTACCCCAAGTCATTGAGAAACTGACAAAACGACCGCTTCAGCGAGGCATCAACGCGCGACATCGGCGTTTCTTTCCCCTGACATTCGAGGCTTGTGACACCGAAATCGGCAATTCCGCACGGCACGATGCCGCCGAAATGAGCGAGGTCGGGCGACACGTTGATCGAAAAGCCGTGCAGAGTGACCCAGCGCCTGATTCTAATCCCAAGCGCCGCGATCTTGGCCTCGCTCGCCCCTTCGCCGACCCAGATACCGATGCGGCCTTCGGCGCGGTGCGACTCGACTCCGAGGTCACGAAGCGCGGCGATGATCCATCCTTCGAGCGAGTGGACCAGCCGGCGAACGTCGCGGCCGCGCTTTTCCAGGTCGAGCATCAGATAGCCGACGCGCTGGCCGGGGCCGTGGTAGGTGTAGCGGCCGCCTCGCCCGGCTTCGTAAACCGGAAAGCCGAGCGGATTCGTCAGTTCGGCGGGGTCGGCGCTGGTGCCGGCGGTGAAAAGCGGCGGATGCTCGAGAAGCCAGACGCACTCTCCAGCCTCGCCGGAGCGAATGGCGGCGGCGCGCTCCTCCATGAAAGCGAGCGCTTCCGGATAGGGGACCAGGCCGTCGCTGACCCGCCACTCGATTCGGTCGATGACCTCCATCGCGGGCGAAATGGCGGCGCGAAGCCCCGGGAGCAAGATTGCAACGCCCGGCTCAGGCCCGCATAACCAGTGCAAACCTCAAGGGGCATTTTCATGGCAGCACTTTCGATTTCTGACGCCTGGGACGAGACCAAGGCGCGAATCGCCTCGGACGGCCGGCTTTATCTGGTCGTCGCGGCCGCGTTGCTCGCGCTTCCCGCTCTAGTCGCGGGCGTGATCGATCCGAAAGCATCCGAAGGGCCGCGATCGATGGGGTCGGGAATCCTCTTTCTCGTGGTGTCGCTGATCGCGGTGGTCGGCCAGCTCGCCCTCATCCGTCTCGCGGTCGGCCGCTCGGTATCCGTCGGAGAGGCGATCGGCCACGGCGCCCGGCGGATGCCTTTCTATGTCGTTGCCGGGTTGCTGATAGCGGTGGCGCTGTTCATCGCCGCCATCCCCTTCGTCGCGGTGGGAATCGCTGGCGGGGTGCCTATGACGGGGCCCGGAATCGTCCATTCGCGGCTCGGCCTGTTCCTGATGCTGCTGTTTTTCGCACTGGTCTGCTTCATCGGAATCCGGATGCTCATGTCGTCGCCGGTCGCGAGCGAAGAAGGGGTCGGCCCGATCGGGATACTGAAGCGCAGCTGGCAGCTGACCGCCGGCCACTGGTGGCGGCTGTTCGGCTTCCTTTTGCTGTTCCTGATCGGCGCGGCGATCCTGGTGTCGGCGATCAACTGGACGATCGGTTCGGTCGCTCAGATGCTCCTCGGGCCGATCGAGCCAATGTCGGCCTCGGCGCTGATCGTCGCGATCGTCGATGCCGTGGTCAATGCGGGGATCACCGTGCTGCTCGCGGTGATGCTTGCGCGGATCTACGTTCAGCTCTCGGGTCGCGAGGCGATCGACGTTTCGGTCCCGAGCAGCGGCACTTGAGGGGCGCTGTCGCGCGGAAGAATTCCTAAAAGCCGAGGGTCGGGGAAGCGCTCGATGGCGCGCTTGTAGGCGATGAAACCCGAATGCCGGTACGCGGCGAGTGCCGCCGGGTGATCGAGGCTGCAGGTGTGGACGTGCACCCGCTTGACCCCCTCGCGCCAGGCGAGCCGCAATGTTTCCCCGAGCAGCCACTGGCCGTGGCCGCGGCCGGTAAGCTCGGGCAGCAGCCCTATGAACGCCAGCTCGCATTCTCCCGCTTCTCGAAAATCCAGCTCCACCAGGCCGATCTCGGCGCCGATCTCGTCGACCACGCTGAAAAGCTCGACGGCCGGGTCCTTGATGATCTTGCGCAGGTCCTCGTCGCTCAGGATCAGCCGCGAGAACCAGAGCCAGGTCTGGCCGACCCGCCGGAACAGCTGCCGGTAATGATCGATGCCCGGATCGGCGATCCGCCTGAGCGTCAGGTCGGACGCTGGAATCTGGGCCTGCCGCGGCTTGCGCATGTGAAGGAAAGTCACGACAGCCGCGATCACGCCGTCGGGCACGGGCTCGTAGCTCATATTTTCCTCCCCTCGTTTTCGAGGGGAGGGGGACCATCGGAAGGATGGTGGAGAGGCCCCTCCGCCAGGCCATCAGCCTGCCACCTCCCCTGCAAACGCAGGGGAGGAGAAGTGAGGTGAATCATGCCCATTTCGCCAGCGGTGGGAGGCTCATCAGTATGGCGTCGATATTGCCGCCGGTCTTGAGGCCGAACAGAGTTCCGCGGTCGTAGAGCAGGTTGAACTCGACGTAGCGGCCGCGGAATTCGAGCAGACGCTCCATTTCCTCCTCGCCGAACTTCGAATTCATGCGCTTTCGAACGAGCGCCGGGAAAATATCGAGAAACGCCTCGCCGATGTCGCGGGTGAAGGCGAAGTTCTGATCGAACGTCGCGCCCTCGCCGGGTTCGTGGCAGTCGAGATGGTCGTAGAAAATTCCCCCGACGCCCCGTGACACGCCGCGGTGCGGCAAGAAGAAATAATCGTCCGCCCATTTCGAAAAGCGCGGATAGAAGGTCGGGTCGTGAGCCGCGCAGGCCGCCCGCAGCCGCGCGTGGAAAGCATCGGTGTCTTCCTTGTAGGGGATCGCGGGGTTGAGGTCGGCGCCGCCGCCGAACCAGCGCCTGGTCGTCGTCAGGAACCGGGTGTTCATGTGCACCGCGGGCACGTGCGGGTTGGCCATGTGCGCGACGAGGCTGATCCCGGTGGCGAAGAATCGCGGG
>DASTIF010000128.1:0-4523 GCA_035717805.1 Sphingomicrobium sp. | reverse complement strand
GCCGACACTCGATTCACCAGCGGCGAATCGCGGGAGCTCTATGCCTTCGACGACGGCGAGCCGACTCGAAGGCGCGTTGCCGGCGGGGAGAGCCGGACGTTGGGCCTGTTCGCGGAAGCCTCGATCCCGCTCGGCCAACTCACTTTGAGCGGCGGCGGGAGGATTGACCATTGGCGAATTTCGGACGGGCAACTGATCGAGCGACCGATCGGCGGGGAGCCGAGCCGAATCGACCTCTATCGGGCGCGAAGCGGGTGGCGGCCGACCGCCCGCGCCGGCGCGGTGTATGATCTCGGCGAAGGAGTCAGTCTGCGCTCGGCGGCCTATCTCGGCTGGCGCTGGCCCACGCTCAACGAGCTGTTCCGCCCGCTCCGAGCCGGCGCCGTTGCCACCGCGGCCAATCCACTGCTCGATCCCGAGCGCTTGGCAGGAGCCGAGACGGGGCTGCGCTATGATAGCGACGGCCTGACCTTGTCGTTGTCGGGTTTTCTGAACCGGCTCTCGGACTCGATCGCCAACGTGACGCTAGGTCATGGACCGGGCACTTTTCCCGGAGTCGGCTTCGTTGCCGGCGATTATCGCCAGCGCCAGAATATCGACGCGGTGAAGGTGCGCGGGTTGGAGGCGTCGGGTGAGCTCCGGCGGCGGCAATGGTCGCTTCGCCTCGGAGCCAGCTACAACGACGCCCGGGTTCAGGCGAGCGGCGCGGCGGCGCGGCTGGACGGATTGAGGCCCGCGCAGACCCCCAAGCTCAGCCTGTCCGGAGAGCTCGGCTGGAGCGACGGCGCCAAAGCCGCGTCGCTCGCCGTCCGCCATGTCGGCGCGCAATATGAGGACGATTTGAACAGCATGCGGCTTCCGCCCGCGACCACCGTCGACGCTTTCTTCGCCTGGCCGCTGACCGGGCGCATGCAGCTGATCGCTCGCGGTCAGAACCTGCTCGGCGAGAGAGTGGTTGCCGGGATCGACGATGACGGAATCGTCGAGCGCGCAACGCCGCGAACACTGTGGATCGGCTTGCGGATTGGCGCCTTCTGAATCGCGAAAAGTCTGAACCCGGCGCGCTGCGCGGCGTTTAGGCCGGACCGCCCTCGCGGTCCGCATGGCGCGGACGCGCAACGGCGGAAGGAACGACCAATGGCCAATATGAAGAGCGGCGGCTCGAAGCGCGGCTTTGCAGCGATGAGCCCCGAAAAGCAGCGCGAAATCGCGGCCAAGGGCGGACGCGCAAGCCACGGCGGCGGCCGCCGTCCGGCAAGCGCGACTGCGCGTGCGACGGGCAGGGCATCGAGCCGCTAGAGCTTAGGCTTTCGCAAGCCCGGCGTTCCGGACGCGTCCGTTTCGGGGCAGAAACTTGCGCAACATCGCCGCGTTGACCGCGCGGGATGTACAGATCGGACCTCAACGCAAAGGACAAGAGCGGCGCGCTCGTCGCTGTCGCCGCGGTGCACGCCGCGCTTTTGTTTGCGCTGCTTCACCTGTCCGGCCGGATGGACCTCACCGAGACGCAAAGCGTGCTCCGCATTTTCGATGTCAACGAAGTGCCCCCGCCGCCGCCCGAACCGATCCACGAGCAGGCGCCGCAGGACAGGCAAAAGCCGAAGGAGAAGGAAGGCGCGGCGAGCCCCGCGAACATCCGCAGCCAGGCCACCGAAATCGTCGACCCCAAGCCGCGCATCTCGCTCCCCGTCCCGGTTCCCGTCGAGACCAGCGAAACGCCGCGCCAGGGCACACAGGCGACCCAGGGCGCGACCAATGTCGTCGGGCCCGGCACCGGAGCGGGCGGAACCGGCACCGGAACCGGAAGCGGCGGATCTGGCAGTGGCACGGGCGGCGGCGGAGGCGGCGGAGTCGCCTATCCGCCGCGGCTCGTGACGTCCGTTCTAACCGGTCGCGACTTCCCGCGCGAGCTGCTCCGCCAATGGCCGAGGACGCCCGTCTTCCTCCGCCTCCACATCGATCCGAAAGGCTATATCAGCGAGTGCACGGTCGACCGGGGGACTGGGGTGGCGGCGATCGATTCGGTGATCTGCAACATCGCTCACGACCGGCTTCGCTTTCGCCCGGCGCTGGATAAATCGGGACGAGCGGTTGCAGGATGGGTCGGATACGCGCAACCGGATCCCAGATAAGCCAGGCAAAGCGGAGCAAGCATGATCGAAGCCGAATGGTGGGACTATGAATCGACGGACGAAATGGCCGAGGCGGTCGCGGGCGACGTCGGGTTCATCATCGAAAGCGCGCTTGACGCTCGCGGCGCCGCGCTGATCGCGCTTCCTGCGACCGACACCGCCGAGGCGATCTTTCCGTCGCTATCGGCGACCAAGCTTCAGTGGCGGCAGGTTATGGTCATCCCGACCGACGACGCGCTAGTCGCCGTTGACGATGACCGGAGCAGCGCCAAGGCGATCGCCAAGGCCTTCCTTCCGGCCGGAGCGCGGGTGGTTCCGATCGCGACCGCGCTCGACGACCATCGGCTTGCCGGCAACTCCGCCGACGCGCGACTTCAGGACTTGCCCTGGCCGCCCGATCTCGTTTGGCTCGGGGTCGGCGAGGATGGAAGCGCCGCGGGCATCGCCACCGGCCCAGATCTTCAGGACGCGCTCGACGCTCCCAAGGCGCGGCGGGCGGTCGGCGTGAAGCCCGAGGAAGGCGAAGCGCGGGTCACGCTGACTCGCTCTTCAATTCTTTCGGCGCGCACGATCCTGATGACCGTGCAGGGCGACGACAAGCGAGCGATGATCGAGCAGGCGATCGCGGACGGGCAAAGCTCCAGGCTTCCGATCGGCCGCGTGCTCGCCGAAGCCGAGCAGCCGATCGACATCCACTGGTGCCCGTGACGCTCTAGACGGCCTTTATCGGCAGTCGGAACTCCGCGCTCGCCGGGGCCGTTCGACCGACATGCCGAACGATCGACAGCAAGCGATCACGGAATTCCGGCGGATAATGATCTGGATCGTCGCGATTGCAGTCGTGATGGTCATCGCCGCACTCGTCTATCTGGCGATGACCGGCGATCTCGACCGCAATCTCGTGATCACCACCACTTTGGGTGTGTTCTTCTCCGTGCTGCTCGGCTGCGGACTCTTCGCCGCCGCTTTCTTCAGCGACAAGAGCGGCCACGATCAGTCGATTTCCGATTCGACCAGAGGTCAGCGCGACAAGGAGTGAGCCCGCGCGGCTATTGCCACCCCGCGACCAGCGCCTCGACGACCGCCGGATCGGCGAGGGTCGAGGTATCGCCGAAGCCGCTTGCCTCGCCTTCCGCGATCTTGCGCAGGATTCGACGCATGATCTTTCCCGACCGGGTCTTGGGAAGCGCGGGGGTGAACTGGATTTTCTCGGGCGCGGCGAGCGCGCCGATGTCCTTGCGGACCTGCTGGTCGAGCTCTCTCCGGACCGCTTCGCCGCCTTCCTCGCCGGCGTTGAGCGTGACGAAGGCGTAGATCGCCTGGCCCTTGATGTCGTGCGGGAAAGCGACGACCGCGGCTTCGGCCACCAGCGGATGGGCGACCAGCGCGCTCTCGACCTCGGCGGTGCCGATCCTGTGGCCGGAGACGTTGATCACGTCGTCGACGCGGCCGGTGATCCAGTAATAGCCATCCTCGTCGCGGCGGCACCCGTCGCCGGTGAAATACAAGCCCGGATAGGCGCTGAAATAGGTGTCGAAAAAGCGCTCGTGGTCGCCCCAAACGGTGCGCATCTGCCCCGGCCATGAGCAAGCGAGGCAGAGGTTGCCGCTGGCCGGGCCGTTGAGGACCTTGTGCTCCGGATCGACCAGCAGCGGGTGGATTCCGGGCAAGGGCTTTGTCGCCGATCCGGGCTTCATCGCGGTCGCGCCGGGGAAGGGCGAGATGAGGATTCCGCCCGTCTCGGTCTGCCACCAGGTGTCGACCACAGGACAGCGCCCGTCGCCGACCACGCGCCAATACCATTCCCAGGCGTGCGGATTGATCGGCTCGCCGACAGTCCCGAGCAGGCGAAGCGATTTGCGCGAGTGACTCTTGACCCACTGGTCGCCCTCGCGCTCCAAGGCGCGGATCGCGGTGGGTGCCGTATAGAAGATGGTGACGCCCAGGCGATCGATGGTTTCCCAGAAGCGGCCGAAGTCGGGGTAAGTGGGAACTCCGTCGAACATCACGCTGGTCGCGCAATTGATCAGCGGGCCATAGACGACATAGCTGTGCCCGGTGATCCAGCCGACGTCGGCGGTGCACCAGAAGATGTCGTCCTGGCGATAGTCGAAAATCCAGTCGAAGGTCGTGGCGACCCAGACGGCATAGCCCGCGGTCGTGTGGACGACGCCCTTGGGCTGTCCGGTCGAGCCCGATGTGTAGAGAATGAACAAGGGGTCTTCCGCGCCCATGGCCTGCGGCTCGCATTCGGTGGCGAGCTGGTCGCGGACCGCTGAATAGCTGATGTCGCGGCCATCCTTCATCGCCACATCGGCCCCGGTGCGGGTAACGACGATCACGGTCTCGACATCGCGCGAAGACAGCGCCTGATCGACATTGGCCTTGAGC
>DASTIF010000127.1:0-3710 GCA_035717805.1 Sphingomicrobium sp. | reverse complement strand
AGCAGGCGTTCCATGAAGATCAGCGGCGTGGACATCCGTCCCGGCAACATCATCGAATATGAAGGCGGCATCTGGCGCGCGGTGAAAATCCAGCACACCCAGCCCGGCAAGGGCGGCGCCTATATGCAGGTCGAGATGAAGAACCTCATCGACGGCCGCAAGACCAACGTCCGCTTCCGAAGCGCCGAAACGGTCGAGCGTGTCCGCCTTGATACCAAGGACTTCCAGTACCTCTACCACGACGGCGACATGCTCGTATTCATGGACAAGGACAGCTACGAGCAGATTTCCATTCCCGAGGACGTCATCGGCGAGCCGGCGGCTTTCCTCCAGGACGGAATGGACGTGGTCATGGAGCTGTATGACGAGAAGCCGATCAGTGTTCAGCTGCCGGACCAGATCGAAGCCACAATCGTCGAGGCGGACGCGGTGGTGAAGGGGCAGACGGCCTCGTCCAGCTACAAGCCGGCGGTCCTCGACAACGGAGTCCGGGTGATGGTCCCGCCGCACATCAGCAGCGGAACGCGGATCGTGGTCGATACGTACACCCGGGATTATGTCCGCAGAGCCGACTAGGCACGATTGAATGGTTTCCCATTCCGGCCTCATCACCGTCATGCAGCGCGCCGTTCGCAAGGCGGCGCCAAGGCTGAGACGCGACTTCGGTGAGGTCGAGCAGCTGCAGGTCAGCCGCAAGGGGCCGGCCGACTTCGTCTCGATGGCGGACAAAAGGGCCGAGCAGACCATTGTCGAGGAGCTTCGAAGCGCCCGGCCCGACTGGGGTCTGCTGCTAGAGGAAGGCGGCGAGATCGAGGGAAACCCGGACAAGCCGCGCTGGATCGTCGATCCGCTCGACGGAACGACCAACTTCCTCCACGGAATCCCGCATTTCTCCATCTCCATCGCTGTCGAGGACAAGAAGCCCGACGGGCGCGGCGAGGTCAGCCACGCGATGGTGTACCAGCCCGTGAACGACGAGGAATTCTGGGCGGAGAAGGGCCGGGGCGCCTGGCTCCAGGACCGCCGCCTGCGCGTCTCTGCGCGCCGCGACCTGTCGGAAACCGTGATCGCAACGGGAATACCGCATTGCGGTCGCGGCGAGGCGCCGGGTTGGGCGAAGATCTACAATGCGGTCGGGCCGCAGGTTTCCGGAATCCGGCGCTTCGGGTCGGCAGCGCTCGACCTCGCCTGGGTCGCTGCCGGACGTTTCGACGGTTTCTGGGAGGACGATCTCGATATCTGGGACACGGCGGCCGGGGTGCTTCTGGTCAAGGAAGCGGGCGGGTTCGTCACCGACTATCGGGGCTCCGACCGCTCGTTCGAGCGCCGCGAATATATCGCCGGCTCCTCGGCGATTCACAGCAAGCTGCAGAAGCTGGTCGCCGGCTCGCTCCGCTCTTAGAACCGTTTGACCGCAATCGACTTGCGGAGTCCGCCAGCCGCCGAACGGACCCAGAAGCCGGGCGGCACCCCCAGCATGAGCGCACGAAGAAGCAAATGCGCGCCTTTCGCGTACTGGTGATCGGCGATCCGTTGCGCGCCGGCTTCGGCAAGAAGTCGCGCTTCTCTGCGGCGTGCAAGGCGCTCTGACCGCCCGCGTGGATGCCGTTTGCGAAAGCGCTCGAAGATCAGCGCGCTTTCCTCGTGGGGAGTGGACAAAAGGCGGGTCCGTCGCCCTTCATGCTCGCGCACTCTCGTCACGATCCGGCTTACCGCAACTGCCTTAGCCCCGGCAGCCAGACGAAGTTCGAAATCCAGGTCCTCGCGATTGGGAAGACTTTCGTCGAAACCGCCAAGGCTCTCGAACAGATCGCGGCGGACCAGGACAGTACCGATATACGCACCCGTGCGGTCAGCGAGGAGATCGTCGACTATCTTGCCGGATATCGGGCGGAACCTTCCCGCCCTGATCGGCAACGTTTCGCCGTTCGGGTTTAGCAATTCACATTGACCGTAGCACCAGTCTGCGCCGCTCGCTTCGAGCGCTTCGAGCTGGATTTCCAACTTGTCCGGCATCCACAGGTCGTCGGAGTCGAGGAACGCGATCCAGCCCGCCGTGCCCGCGGCTGCTCCGATGTTCCGCAGATGTCCGACCTTGCCGAGGCGATCGACCGCGATCGCTCGAATTCGCGGATCGCTGATTGCGCGCAGATGCGCTGGGGTTCCATCGGTCGACCCGTCGTCGACGACGATGAGCTCCCAATTCGGGCAGGTTTGCGCCACAACCGAAGCGATTGCCTCCTGGAGGAGCTCCAACCGATTCCACGTCGGAATAACGACGGTTACGAGCGGCGGTGTCCCCATTTCGGCAATGACCCTCCGTGTTTGGCAGCTGTGGCTCCCGCAATCGCCTTGTCAATCTCGCGTCGGAGCGGTTGCAGCTCTTGGACCGCTGTCCTAAAGCGCGGCCAAGTTTTTCGAGGCCCCTGGAGTTCCCCTTGGCAAGCGTTGCCTTCGGCTACCTGCCGATCCTTCTGTTCCTGATCGTCGCGCTCGGGCTGTCCACGGCGTTCGTGGTGCTTCCCATGCTCGTCGCCAGGCTGACCGGCGCTCACCAGCCCGACCCGCAGAAGCTGAGCGAATATGAATGCGGCTTTCCGGCCTTCGAGGACAGCCGAGCCCAGTTCGACGTCCGCTTCTACCTTATCGCGATCCTGTTCATCGTCTTCGACCTCGAGGCGGCGTTCCTGTTTCCCTGGGCGGTGTCGCTCGGGGTCACCAAGATGGCCGGCTGGGTGGCGATGATGATCTTCCTCGCCGAGCTTGCGTTCGGCCTGGCCTATGCCTGGAAGAAGGGCGCGCTCGAATGGGAGTGATGCTGAGCCCGGGCGAGGACCCGCAGCCCACTGAAGAGGAAATCGCGCGAGCCGCCGGCCTGTCGCCCGGCGATGTCGACATGAAGATGTTCGAGGAGATGCGATCCGACCTCGACAATAAGGGCTTCCTGGTCACGACGACCGAAGACCTGTTCACCTGGGCCCGGACAGGGTCGCTGTGGTGGATGACGTTCGGCCTGGCCTGCTGCGCGGTCGAGATGATCCACGTCAACATGCCGCGCTACGACCTCGAGCGCTTCGGGGTCGCCCCGCGCGCGAGCCCGCGCCAGTCCGACGTGATGATCGTCGCCGGGACCTTGTGCAACAAGATGGCGGCGGCGCTGCGCCGCGTCTACGACCAGATGAGCGAGCCTCGCTACGTCATTTCCATGGGCAGCTGCGCCAACGGCGGCGGCTATTACCACTACAGTTATTCGGTGGTGCGCGGCTGCGACCGGATCGTGCCGGTCGACATTTATGTGCCCGGTTGCCCGCCGACGGCGGAGGCGCTGCTCTACGGAATCCTGCAGCTGCAGCGGAAGATCCGCCGCGAAGGGACGATCGAGCGCTAATGGCCGTTCAGATCGCTGCTCACTTGCCGAAAATGGCATCCGACGAGGGCGTGATCGATGCCGCCAGGGATATCCTTGGTGACGCGCTGATCGTCGCGAACGACGCGGTCGGCGAGATCGGTCTTGGCGTGAAGCGCGAGGCGATCGTCGCGGTGCTTCGCGCGCTTCGCGACACGCCGGGGCTCGAATATCAGCAGCTGATGGAGATCGCCGGGGTCGACTATCCCGACCGCGCCGAGCGGTTCGAGGTGGTCTATCATTTGCTTTCGCTGACGAAGAACCGCCGAATCCGCGTGAAGGTCAGGACCGACGAAGCGACGCC
>DASTIF010000126.1:0-18090 GCA_035717805.1 Sphingomicrobium sp. | reverse complement strand
ATCGTCGTCGCGGCCGTCGGCCGGCCCGAGCTCGTCCGCGGCGATTGGCTGAAGCCTGGAGCGACGGTCATCGACGTCGGCCAGGAACGGGTCGAGCAACCCGACGGCACCCGCAAGCTGCTCGGCGACGTCGCGTTCGACGAAGCGCTCGAAGTTGCCGGCGCGATCACGCCCGTGCCGGGCGGGGTCGGACCGATGACCATCGCCTGCCTTCTTCGCAACACCATAGTGGCCGCGCACCGGCGCACTGGCCTGCCCCTCCCGCCGGACCTTCGAACGGCATGATCGAGCTGTTCGGATCGGCGCTCATCACCTTCCTGGTGATCATCGATCCGCCCGGTTGCGTGCCTATCTTCGCCGGGCTCACCCGCGGCAATCCACCGGCTCACCGCCGGGCGATGGCGATCCGCTCGGCTATCGTGGCGTGGGGCATATTGATGCTGTTCGCCTTGTTCGGGCGGCCGCTTCTCGAAGCGCTCGGGATCAGCCTCGCGAGCTTCCGGATCGCCGGCGGGATCATGCTCTTCTTCATCGCGCTCGAAATGGTTTTCGAGAAGCGGACGCAGCGGCGCGAGGAGCGCGCGCAGTCGATCGAGGGCACCCCCGAAGCCGAGGACATTTCCGTTTTCCCGATGGCGATCCCGATGATCGCCGGCCCGGGGTCGATCGCAAGCGCGATGCTTCTGGTCGGGCGCGCCCATAATTACGCACAGGTCGGAGTCGTTCTCGCGGCGATGACCGCGGTGGTCATCATCACCGGCGCCGCGCTTTTGTCCGCCGGCTGGCTGATGAAGCTGATGGGCGAAAGGATCGAGGCGATGATCAGCCGGCTCCTGGGCGTGATCCTCGCCGCTCTGGCCGCGCAATTCGTGGTCGACGGGCTCCGCGAAAGCTTCCCTTCGCTCTAGGCCCTAGCGCTCGACCTTCCACATCTTGAACGGCGAATTCTCGGGCAGCGGAACTCGGGTCAGCCAGTCAGGCACCTGCCCGCGCTCGAGCTGCCCGTAGAAGCCCTTCGGGGCTTCCGACATGAAGATCGTCGTTGTCGAGCTGTCGGGGCAGGTCAGCAGATAATCGGAATGATATTTGTTCAGCAGCCGGTGCGCCTGTTCCGCGCTTCCCCTGAACAGATTCATCACGTCCGCGATCTGCTCCCCGTTGCGGTGATAGGGGCCCATGATCGAATCGTGATGGGTCACCGTGATCAGCCTCGGCGCCGTGTCGACGACGGTGAACACGATCCCCTTGGGCAAAAGCGCGATCGGATGGAAGGCGGCCAATGTGTTGCAATGGCGATTGGCACGCTCGACCTCGACCTCGCGCGGCGACATGCGGGTAACCGGCGCGAATTTCAGCGCGGTCGGGACAACCGCTCCGAAGCCGATCAATGCCACCGCCACGACTCCGAGCGTCCGAACGACCGCCATTTTCGAGCGGTCGAACACGGGCGCCACTATCCACACGATCGACGTCGATCCGACTACCGCCAGCATCTGCGCCGCCGGACCCGTCCTGGTCTGCCAGAACAGCAGCAGCAACGCGACGATCGCGGGCGCCGCGCAGGCGATCGTCCGGACGAGTAGGTTTCGATCGAGCCGGTTGCGCCAGCTCAGCAGTGCCCAGCCGATCATCCCGGTGACCGGAAGCGAGAGAATGATTCCGGCAACCTGCAGCCCGTGGCGGTAGACAGGCCGCGCCTCGCGGACATGGCTAAGCCAGAGATATTCGACTTCCGGCGACACGCCTTCCAGACGGCTCAGGCAGTGCGGCCAGGCTAGCGCGTGGAAGCCGGCGATAGCCGCGCCGGCGAGCGCCGCGAGCCCGAACCGCAGCTTCCAGTCGCCGGGGGTGAACATCGCCAGAAGCGCGAGCAAGGCGCCCGCGAGCAGAAGATCCGAAAGCCAGACCGGCGACAGCGCGTCGCACACCGCGAAACGATTGGCGTAGGAGGCGAAAACGAGGAACGAAAAGGCGGTTCCGCCGCCGAGGCTGACGGCATAGGCCATCAATCGGCGCCGCTGGGCGGGATCGACTATCCAGAACAGCACCGTGGCGACTCCGGCGATCGCCAAATAGATGAGCATCTCCAGGCCGATCCCCAGCGACAGGGCCGTTCCGACGCCCACGGTGAGCCCGCCGCGAACCCGCCTGGGGTCGGCGAGGCCGGCAACGACAACCGAAAGCAACGCCAGTTGCCAGCCGTGGTGGTCGAGCCGTTCCGGCATGAACATGCTGTTCGCCAGACCGGCGACGATCATCCCGATGATCGGGAGAATGAAGGCACGCCGATCGACCAACCGGCGAGCTGTGATCGCCACCGAGAAAAGCAGGAGAAGATAAGGCAGCATCGGCGCCGTGCCCGCCGCGATTCGCTCGGCGTCGGCGCCGCCGACGAACGGTCGAAGCAAAAGGATCAGTCCGGCGAGCGGAAGATCGACGAAACGGCTCCAGTGGATGTCGGCTCCGAACGGCGGATTGAGCCGGTATTGCCTGAGATCGAACCAGTCCTGGCCATTCAACAGAGCGCGCACCTGCATCATGCGCATGTTGTCGTCGGTGTCGCCGAGATTGAACGCGAGAATCGACGACCAGCGATTGACCACGAACCAGGCGCAAAACAGCAGCCACGAAGCGATGACGATCAGCTTCCAGTATCGTTCGAGAACCGCCAGGATACGCTCCAGCGGCAGGTCGTCCTTGCGCTTCAGCATGTTTCGGGCTGTAGCTTGTCGAAGGCAAAGGGCAAGCGACGACGAGGGCAATGACGTTTCCGCTATTCGTTCGGGAAGGCCGTGAACGCTGGTCGGTCGTCGCCCAGGCGGCGCGCTACGGTTTCGCCGGCCTCGTCATCACAATCCTGTTCTCGGCGGCTTATTGGGCGCTTGCGGAATTCGGCGGGGTGGACCCGATGGTTTCGCTCGCGGTCGTCTTCGTCGTCTTCTCGGCGGTGAGCTATGTCACGCATGGAGCATTCAGCTTCCGCGGTTACGGGGAGCGCGACCGCCACCATATCCGGGCGACGCGATTCTTCGCCGTCAATCTGGTCGGTTTCGTCCTCAACCAGTTCTTTGTCTGGCTTCTGGTCAAGAAGCTCGGCGGGCCGACCTGGTGGCCGATCGTCCCGTTCGTCGCGGTGACTCCCTGGGTGACCTTCGCGCTTCACCGAAAGTGGGTTTACGCATGACGGGCCCGGTCCTGTCGCTGATCGTTCCGGTCAAGGATGAGGAACAGGCCATCGCACCTTTCGTCGCCGCGGTGACCAAAGCCTTGGCCGACAGCTCCGACCCTGCCTCGAGCGATTTTGAAATCCTGTTCGTCGACGACGGTAGCACCGATTCCACGCTTGACCGGATACGCTCCGCCAATTCGTCCGACAGCCGGGTTCGGGCGATTTCCCTGTCGCGCAATTTCGGTAAGGAAGCGGCACTTTCGGCCGGGCTCGATCATGCCCGCGGCCAAGCCGTGGTTCCAATGGACGTCGACCTTCAGGACCCGCCCGAAGTCTTGCCGCAGATGATCGCGACGTGGCGCGAAGGCTTCGACGTGGTCTGCGGAATCCGCGAGGACCGCGAAAGCGATTCGCTTCCAAAGCGGCTGACCGCCGACCTTTACTATCGCGCCCATAATTGGCTGAGCGAGGACAAGATCCCCGAACATGCCGGCGACTTCCGGTTGCTCGACCGCAAAGTGGTTGAGGTCATGCGCACGCTTCCCGAGCGCAACCGGTTCATGAAGGGGCTGTTCGCCTGGGCGGGCTTCCGCGAATCCTATGTCCGCTACCGCCGCGCTCCGCGAACCACCGGCAAGACCAAGTTCAATTACTGGCGGCTTTGGAAATTCGCGATCGACGGGATCACCTCGGCATCGACCGTGCCGCTTCGGATGTGGAGCTATCTCGGCGGGATCGTCGCGTTGTTCGCCATCGCCTATGCCGTCTTCGTGATCATCAGGACTCTGGTCTGGGGCACCCAGGTGCCAGGTTACGCATCGCTGATGGTGGCGATCCTGTTCCTGGGCGGATTGCAGCTGCTCTCGCTCGGAATCCTCGGCGAATATGTCGGGCGGATACTCATCGAAGCCAAGCGCCGGCCGCTCTACGTCGTCCGCGAGAAAATCGGCGGGGACGGCTGATGGAAGCCCATGTCTACGAACGCATGGCCGAGCTCGATTCCGGACATTGGTGGTTCGCTGCGCGCCGGAAAATCCTCGAGTCCGTTCTTCGCCGCGTGGTGCGCCCTCCGGCGAATGCGCGGCTTCTCGAGATCGGCTGCGGGACCGGCCACAACCTCGAAATGCTCTCGCGCTTCGGAAATGTCGAAGCGACCGAGCTCAACGAAGGCGCGCGCAAACTGGCGAGCAAGCGGCTCGGCCGCGAAGTCCGGTCCGCCGCTCTTCCCGACTTGTCGATGTTCGAACCGGCGAGCTTCGACGTGATCGCGTTGCTCGATGTGCTCGAACATATCCCCGACGATCGCGGCGCTCTCGATGCGGCGCGGGCGTTGCTCAAGCCGGGCGGCAAGCTGCTTCTCGCGGTGCCGGCCAATCCATGGATGTGGAGCGCCCACGACATCGCCCATCATCACCATCGCCGCTATCGCAAACGCGAGCTCAGGCGCCTCGCGGAAAGTTCGGGCTATGCGGTCGACCTGCTCTCGCCGTTCAACACCCTGCTGTTCCCGGCGATCGCCGCCGCTCGCGTCGCCGGCAAGATCACCGGCCGCGAATCTTCGGACGATTCGATGCCGCCAGCTGTGGTCAACGCCGCATTGAAGCGCGTTTTCGAGCTGGAAGCGCCGTTGATCGGACGCCTTCCAATGCCCGTTGGAGTCTCGCTAGTCGGCGTCTTCCGGCGGCTCGCCGGTCGCGAACAATAACCAGCCGGGGCCTTCGGCGACCTTGGTGAGATCGGCGACGAGGCGCGGATCGAACTGCGCGGGGTCGATCAACCAGATATAATCGAAGGCCTGTTTCGGGAGCGCCTTCAACGCCCGGTTGATCGACCAGGGCGACAGCCGCCCCGAGCAGCGCACCGGATGCGTGATTTCCGATGGATCGGACGAGAACAACCCCGCTTTCCGATATTTGAGCTCCAGCAGGTTCATTCCTTCCAGGACCCATTGGTCATTGGAAAAGCCCTGCTTCCGGACGATCACCAACGCTCCGAGGTGACTGTTGCGAAGGAGCGGCCAATATTTGCCGCACGGCTCCGTCACCAGGCTCGCGACCCGGGCGCCCATCGGCACATGCTCGAGCGCCGCCAGCTTCTGTTGCTGATCGTTCGAGGCGATGGCCAGGCTCGCGGTCGTGGCCGCGATCCGGATTCCGAAAAACGCCAGGCCGAGCACCGCGAGCACGGTCGCCGATCGGCCGTAATGGGCGCGGCGCGATCGGATCGCGAGCAGAGCGACGGCGAAGACATAGGGCACCAGCCGCATGTCGGCATAAGCCGAGCCGAAGATAATTCGGGGAAGCAGGACATAGGCCGCGGCGAGGACCAGCGCCGAGAAGGCCAGGTGCCGCGACAACGTGAAGGACCGCGTGGCAAGCGCGCCGACGAACGCGCAGCCTGCGAGCGCAAGCGCTCCGATGTCAAACCATTTCCAACGGTCCCGAAGCGAGGAATAGACCCATTCCCACTTCATTTCCCATTCGAACCAACCGCCGGTGCGCCCGCCGTGCGTCTCGCTCCTCCAGGCGAGCATGATCAGCAGCGGCAGCGCCATGACCGAGGCGCTGAGCGCCGCGTTGAATCCCGAGCGCAGCCATCCGACGCCGCGATCGTGCTGGCGAACCGCTTCTGCCGAAAAGCAGAGCAGGCCCAGCACTCCCCAGCCGTATGCATGGACGAAGAAGATCAGGATCGAGATCGGCACGAACAGAAGCACCCGAAGCCCGGTTCGCTCGAGCCGCGCGAGGCGTAGCCACAGACCGAACGCGAGGAAGGCGAGAGCGACCGACAAAGTGAAGTTCGCGAAACCGAACAGGAAGGGGAAGCCGTAAACGAAAGGCAAGGCGAAGAAGGCCGTCGGGGGCACCCGTCCGTGCACCTCGCGGGCAACCCAGAGAAAGCCCGCAATGGTCAGCGGCGGGATCGCGAGGACAATCAGCTTGACCGCGTCTTCCAACCCGACCAGCCAACCGAGCGGGACGACCAGCAAATCGACTCCGAGATTGCCGATCGCCGCCCAGTGGAATCCGTAATATTCGCTCAGCCAGCGCGACTGGTGAAGGTCTAGCTGGACCCGATAACGTCCCATGTGACCGAGCAGATCGACGAGCGGCGGAACCGGGGGATAGAGAAGCGGAACCATCGACAGCAGGATTACCGCCGCCAGCACCGCCCGCCGGTTCCAGAAGCCCGCTTCGCCTGCGGCAAGCGCAGCCGCCGGCTGGATCGACGCTGTCCCCTTGCCCCGCGTGATCATTCCCGCTCCCTAGTGGCGCGGCGCCGATTGTCCAAGGATGCGCCGGAGAAAGTTACCGCGCGTTAACCAAGGCTGCCTACACGCTTTCGCGCAAAGGGGGAGCGGGCATGGACGCCGCAGCAGGCGCAATCGGATCCGGCCGGCCGGCAAGCCGCGCGGCGAACTGGCTTCGCCGGGTTTCGCCGGTGCAGATGGTGTGCGCGCTCGTCGCAGCGGCGATCGCCGTCCGCGCTGCCGGCATTTCGCTTCGCCCGCTGTGGCTCGACGAGGCCTATAGCGCCTGGTTCTCGGCCCAGTCGTGGCGCGATCTGTGGACGATCGTCCCGACGTACGAACCGCATCCGCCGCTCTATTATTCGCTTCTGAAAATCTGGCGCGGCCTGTTTGGTGACGGCCTTGGCGCCCTACGAAGCCTGCCCCTGCTGTTCAGCGTCCTCGCAATTCCCGTGGCCTACGCCGCCGCGATCGAGGCCGAACGCCTGGCGCCGACCGGGCGCGGCCGGCTTCGTGCTGGCACGGCCGCGCTGCTGGTCGCGATGTCGCCTTTGCTGGTCTGGCTCGGAGCCGAGACGCGCCCCTATCCAATGCTGATCTTCGGCTATGCAGTCGCCATCCTCGGCGTGCTCCGGCTCGCCCGCGAGTTCGAGGATCGCGGCGCCGGTTCATGGGCGGCCTGGGCGATCCTGGGCGCCGGCACCGAATTGACGCTCTGGTCGCACGGCCTTGGGGTCCTCTACGCATTCTGTCTCGGCCTCGCCGTTCTGCCCTGGGCGGTGGTTCGGCCGGGAAGCCGCGATCGCTGGCTGAAGATGGTCGCGACCGGCCTTGTTGCCGGCTTGCTCTACCTGCCCTGCCTGCTTCTTATCACCGCGAGGAGCGGCGACTGGGGGACCGGATGGCTTCACTGGGACCCGAACATGATCTGGCAGCTAATCGGCCTCTATTCGGTCCCTCGCGAGTCTCTGGGGATCGTCGCATTCCCGGTCGCGGTCATCCTCCTGCTACTCGCCAAGCGTGCGATCGCGCCAGCGATCGGAGGCGGCGTTTCCTGGAGTTGCGACAGGACCATATTGCTTCTGTGGCTCGGTCCGCCGGCGCTCGCCATCGCAATTTCGATGGCCTTCATGCCGGTGTTCCTGATGCGGACGCTTGCGCCGACCCTGGTGCCGGCTTTTCTCGCAATGGC
Source organism: Sphingomicrobium sp. (assembly GCA_035717805.1). GTDB lineage: Bacteria > Pseudomonadota > Alphaproteobacteria > Sphingomonadales > Sphingomonadaceae > Sphingomicrobium. The sequence continues at coordinate 10,479 of DASTIF010000126.1, read as the reverse complement.
GACCGCGCTTGCAAGGACGAAGGCCGAGCGCGAGCGCCAGTTGCTGGTGGGAGTGCTTTCGGTCGGTCTGACCATCACCGCGGTGCAGATCAGCCTGCGCCCGCCGGCCGAGCCGTGGAACGAGGCAAGCTCCTATCTCGCGCGCAATGTGTCGCCGGGCGACGAGATCTGGCTCTATCCCAACGACAGCGCCCTGCCGCTCGGCGATGCAGCGCGCCGGCAGGACCAGCATTACCGGGTTCGCCCGCTGCCGGCGGCCTTCCCGGCGCTCGGCGTCGACGGCCCGATCCGCGCCGGATCGCCGGCCGTGGTTTCGCTGACCGATGCCAAGGCCGACGCGCTGGTCGCCGACCCGAATCTTCGCGAGGTAAAGACGATCTGGCTCGTCAGCCGCCAGGAAGACGTGTTCGATCCAGACCGCAGCCTCCGCTCGGCCCTGACGCGGGTACGCACGCCGGGTGTCGCGAGGGACTGGGCCTATATCAGCGTGCAACCTTATCGGTTGCCCGCGCGAGCGGTGGCGCACTAAACCGGCCGCATTCAACTCTGAGACAGGCTTTGCTCGTTAGCAGTGCCTCTCGAAAGTCCAGGGAGGCCGTTCGATGAAGTATTTCGTTTTGACCGCCGTTGCCGCGACCGCATTGTCGGCAACCGTTCCGGCGGTTGCCCAGACCGCACCGGCCGCCACGCCAAAGGCTGCCGCGCCGAAGCCGTTGACTACCCAAGGGTTGGCGGACCGGGTGGAAAGTCAATTCGCGCATCTCGATTCCAATCACGACGGCTTCGTCACGAGGGACGAAACCGACGCTGCCGCCGCGACAAGGCGTGCGCGCGCCGAGCAGCGCATGGAAAAACGCGGCGATACCCTCTTTACCCGTCTCGACACGAACAAGGACGGCTTCATCGTTCGCGCCGAAGCGGATGCCGCGGCTGCGGCCCGCGCCAAGAAGACCGGCAAGGACGCAACCGGCCATTCCGCCGAAGGCTGGGATCGCTTCACCGCCAAGCTCGACGTCGACAAGGATGGCAAAGTCAGCAACGCTGAATTTGACGCCGCCCAAGACAAACGAGTGGCGGCTCGCGAGGCAAAGGCCGGGCAGGCGGATCATTCTGCGATGACGGTGCGGCTATTCGCACGCGCAGACGCCAACAAGGACGGCAAGGTCTCGCTCACGGAGGCGAAGGCGGCCGCGACTGCGGGCTTCGAGGCGTCCGATGCCAACGACGACGGAAAGGTCACCCGCGACGAAATACGCGCCAGGCGCAAAGCCGCGGCGGCAAAGTCCGGCCGCTAGGCCTCAGGCGTTTTCGAGCGACTCGCGCCGCGCCTTGCCACGCGGCGCGGGCGCTTTCGAACGGGACTTCCGATAGCGCTCCTCGGACTCGGCCATATAGCCGCGCGTGATCGGAAGCGCGCGCCGGTCGCGGACATACTGGACCTGGTAATTGCAGGCGCCGCCGCTTTCGAACATGACGATTCCGCCCGCCAGATAATATTCCCACATGCGGAAGAACCGGGCGTCGTACATCGCCTCGATCTTCGCCCGGTTCTCGTTCACTCGAGCCAGCCAGTGGCGAAGCGTATAGGCGTAATGGAGCCGTAGATTCTCGACGTCGCTGGCGATCAGCCGCGATTTCTCGCTGGCCGCGCAAATCTGGCTGAGCGAAGGCAGATGATAGCCGGGGAAGATCCACTTGTCGGTGAAGGGATCGGGCTTGCCCGCCGATCCAAGCTTGCCGATCGTGTGGAGGAGCATGACCCCGTCGCGTTTGAGAAGCCGGTGGCAGGCATTGAAAAACTCGTCGTAATGGTCGGCCCCGACATGCTCGAACATCCCGACCGACACGATCCGGTCGAACTGCCCTTCCATGTTGCGATAGTCGATCAGCTCGAACCGGACATGGTCTGAAACGCCCGCCTCTTCGGCGCGTCTGCGGGCGACCCTTAGCTGGTCGGTTGAAAGCGTTATCCCTGTGACGTCGACCTTGGCCACCTGGTGGAGGTAGAGCGCGAGTCCGCCCCACCCCGAACCGATGTCGAGCACCTTGTGCCCGGGCTTCAGGTCGAGCTTGGCGGCGATATGCGCCTTCTTGTTCCACTGCGCGGTTTCGAGATCGTCGTCGGGCGAATCGAAATAGGCACAGCTGTATTGCCGGTCGGAATCGAGGAATGTCGCGTAAAGATCGTCGCCGAGGTCGTAATGATGGGCGACGTTGCGGCGCGCCCGCTTGCGGTTGTTGGTGGTGAACAGCCGCCTAAGCCCCGCCTTGCCCCGGCTGAGCACTTTTCGCGCCTGCTTGCCTTCTTCCCACGGGTTCGACCCCATGATCATCGTCAGCAGATCGAGGACATCGCCGCCCTCGATGACCACGCGTCCGTCCATATAGGCTTCGCCAAGCCCGAGCCGCGGGTTCTTCAAAATGTCGAACGGCACCTTGCGGTCGGTAAAGCGCACGGTCAGCGCCTTGCCGCCGCCCGGCCCATAGTGCTGCGGCTCCTTGCCCGCCTCGATGAGCGTGATGCTGCCTTTGGTCAGCAGCCTTTCGATCAGATTCCCGATCAGCGACATTGACGCGTCCCCGTCAGTTCATTCCGGCCCCAAACCTAAACCCGCGCCGGCCGCACAGTCCACCCGTCAGGCGGCTGCGCTCTTCCGCTTGCGTTCGCTCGCCGTCTTGAGCTGGCCGCAGGCGGCGTCGATGTCCCGGCCTCGGGGGGTTCGCACCGGCGCCGAAATCCCGGCTTCGAAGACGATGTTGCTGAACGCCCTGATACGTTCGGGCGTCGAACATTCGTAGGCCGCTCCGGGCCAGGGGTTGAAAGGGATCAAATTGACCTTGGCGGGAAGCTTGTACTTGCGGATCAGCCGGACGAGTTCGCGCGCGTCCTCGTCGCTGTCGTTCTTGTCCTTGAGCATCACATATTCGAAGGTGATCCGCCGGGCATTGTTCGCGCCCGGATAGGCGGCGCAGGCTTCGAGCAACTGCTCGATCCCGTACTTGCGATTGAGCGGCACGATCTCGTCGCGCACTTCCTTCGTCACCGCGTGAAGCGAAACCGCGAGATTGACCCCGATCTCCTCCCCCGCGCGGTCCATCATCGGGACGACTCCGCTGGTCGACAGCGTGATCCGACGCTTGGAGAGGCCAAGCCCGTCGCCGTCCATGACGATCTTCAAGGCGTCGCGGACATTGTCGAAATTGTAGAGCGGCTCGCCCATGCCCATCATCACGATGTTGGTGAGCATCCGACCTTCGGGCTGCGATGGCCATTCGCCCAGCGCATCGCGCGCCAGCATCACCTGGCCGACGATCTCCGAAGGCTCGAGGTTGCGGACCAGCCGCATCGTCCCGGTGTGGCAGAAGCGGCAGTTCAAAGTGCAGCCGACCTGGCTCGACACGCAGAGCGTGCCCCTATCAGAGTCCGGGATGAACACCATTTCGAACTCGTTGCCGTCCTGTGTCCGGAGCAGCCATTTGCGGGTGCCGTCGGACGAGACCTGTGCGGTCACGACGTCCGGCCGCGAGATCGCGAAACGCTCGGCGAGCCACGGGCGCTGCGCTTTGGCGATATCGGTCATCGCCTCGAAATCGCTTGCCCCGCGATTGTAGATCCAGTGCCACAATTGCTTGGCTCGAAGCTTGGCCTGCCTTGCGTCCAGCCCCTCCGCTTCCAGCGCGTCGCGAATCTCGGCCTTGGACAGGCCGACCAGCTCGATCCGGCCGTCGGCTCGGCGCGCGACCTCGCGACCGCGCGGAACGGGCACGGGCTCGACCATACCGGGGATCGGCATCAAGGCGGTTTCTGCGCTCATGGTGGAGGCGGCGATGTAGTGCGCGTCAGCCCGTTTTGCCAGCGCAGGCGGCTGCAGCGGCGTCGATCGCGGTCGGAGCGCCGTCGAGCGCATAATAATCGACGAACCGGCGGCCGCGCTGGTCGCGGCTTTCGATCTTGAGCCTTTGTCCGTAGCGCGCCGCTTCCAGCATCGCGTTTCGCTGCCCGCCGGTCCGGCTCCACGCCCAGTCGCCCTTTCCGGCGAGAAGGAACGGCTCTGAGCCGATGGTCGCGATCACCGAAGCTCCGGCGCGCGCCGGCTTGCTCAAATGCGCGTAGAACTGGCCTTGGCGGCGAGCGCCGCCGTCGAAGCCGAAGCCGGCATAAGGCTCGGTGTCCGATTTCGCCCAAAGTCCGGCCGACCGTGCCTCGCAGCGCGAGCCGAAGTCGATCGCCGCCCACTGCCCGCCCGCGACGAGGATCGTCGGCGCGCCCAGCGCGGGTGCCGCGACCAACAGCGCGAACCAACCGCAACGGGGCCGTAACCATCCGATCTTGAGGGATCTTGTCGTCTGTGCCATCGTCTGTCCGCTCGGTGATTCTCGGCCAGGAGTAAGGCCATTGCACCGGGAATGTCTTGTATCTTGTGAATTGCGGCGTTTCGGCGAATGACGTTCGCCGACCTGCTCGCCCGCGCCGCGTCCGAGCTCGCGCTGTTCAGCGCGGTCGGATTCCTGCTGTTCGCGGTCAACGACCTGATGGTCGACATCATCTATTTCACGCGCCGTTTCTGGCGCTCGGCCACGGTCTATCGCCAATATCCGCGCGCATTCGGGCAGACGCTCGCCGACCGCGCCGCCGAGCAGAGATTCATCGCCATCTTCGTTCCCGCCTGGGACGAATCGACGGTGATCGCATCGATGCTTCGGTCCACGCTCGACCGGCTCGATTATGCCAATTACCGGATCTTCGTCGGGCATTACCGCAACGACCCGGCGACTGCCGCTGCGATCGCCAGCGTCGAGGACGGTCGGATCGAGCCTGTTGTGGTCCACAGCGACGGGCCGACGACCAAGGCCGACTGCCTCAATCATCTCTACGATGCGCTCGTCGCCTACGAGCTGGGCGAGGACCGGCCGGCGGTGGCGGTCGTTCTCCACGATTCGGAAGATGTCGTGCATCCGCTCGAGCTCGCGGTGTTCAACGGCCTGATCGATCGCGCCGGAGTCATCCAGCTTCCGGTCCAGCCGCTTCTCGACAGAAGATCGCGATGGATCGCCGGCCATTATTGCGACGAATTCGCCGAGGCGCACACCAAGGAGCTGGTCGTCCGCGAGGCGGTTGGCGCCTCGATCCCGCTTGCCGGCGTCGGCTGCGCCCTGGCGCGCGACCCGCTCGCCCGCCTCGCCGCTCGCCACGAGGGCCATCCGTTCGCCGGCGCAAGCATGACCGAGGATTACGAGTTCGGCCTGCGGGTCGGCGAGATGGGTCTGAAAACCATGTTCGTCCGGATGCCCGCGATTCCGGGAAGCCGGGGCGTGGTCGCGAGCCGCGGCCATTTCCCGGCGAGCTTCGGAGAAGCGGTCCGGCAGAAGGCGCGCTGGCTCGGCGGAATCGCGCTGACCGGCTGGGACCGGCTCGGCTGGAGCGGAGGCATCGGCGAACGCTGGATGCGGATGCGCGACCGTCGCGGTCCGATCGCCGCGCTCCTGCTTCTGTCGGGCTATCTCGCCGCCTTCCTGTGGACCCAGATGTGGGTCGCCGAAGCGCTCGGAGCCCCGGTTCACGTCCGCGTCGGCGAAACGCTCGCGACCCTGCTCTGGGTCAACCTCTGGCTCTTGCTGTGGCGGATCCTGATGCGCGCGGTCTTCACGGCTTCGGCTTACGGCCTGGCCGAAGGCATCCGCTCGGCTCCCCGGCTGGTGATCGGCAATCTGATCGCAATCGCCGCCGCCGCCCGCGCGGTCAGCCTCTATCTCGGCCGGGGGCCGCAATCCTGGGACAAGACCCGCCATATCTTTCCCAGGGAGATTTCGGCGTGAGCGCGCCGGTCCGGTTCCTTGCGCTGGTCGTCACCGGCTGGGCGGGCATTCGCGCCGTCACGCTCGGCATGGTTCCGGGATTCACCGTCAGCTACGCCAATCCGATGCCGCGGCAGGTTCCGCCCATCGTCGCGACCCAATTTCCGCCCCTGCCGCCTGTCGAGGCGCTCGTCCCGAGCCAGTGGCTCCAATCGCCTGCTGGCCCGCCGCAACCCGCGCCGCTCCAGGTCCAGCTGCAACTCCCGCCTGGCGCTTACAGTCCCTATCCCTACGCTTTGGCGTCGGCCGAATCCGCGATCCCGCCGCGCCCGCAATGGCAGCTTCCTTCATCCAACTCGCCAGAGGCTCCGGTTTTCTATTCGCCGCTGCCGAAGCTCGATCGATGGGCGGCTTCCGAAACCCTGCCGCCCTTCCTTCCGCAACAACGCAGCGCGCCGGTCGTGCTCGGTCAGCAATCGCCGCAAAGGCCCCTGGACCGGGTCCAGCTCACCAGCTGGGCGATGCTTCGCGGCGTTTCGGTGCCCGGGTCACTGGCGAGCGGAGGAACGCTCGGCGGAAGCCAGGCGGGAGCCCGCCTGACCTATGCCTTCAACCGGTCGCTTGCCGCGTCGCTCAGAATGACCTCGCCGGTCGGCGGGTCCGGCACCGAGGTCGCGCTCGGGCTCCGCTTCGCACCGTTCCGGTCGATCCCGGTCGCGATCACCGCCGAGCGACGCCAGGCCCTTGGGCGCTACGGCGGCCGTTCGGACTTCGCCTTGTTCCTCGAAGGCGGCGTTTATGGCCGGCCGATGCCGCTCAATTTCGATCTCGACGCCTATGTCCAGGCCGGTGTGGTCGGATTGAAAAGCCGCGACCTGTTCGCCGACGGGTCGCTGGCCTTCACCCGGCCGATCTGGGGCCGCTTCTCGGCGGGCTTCGGTTTCTGGGGCGGAGTCCAGCCGGGCTTGTACAGGATCGATGCGGGCCCGCGCATTTCCATTCGCCTTCGCGACAATCTGCGCGCTCACCTCGACTGGAGGCAGCGGCTTGCGGGCAACGCCCGGCCCGCGTCGGGACCGGCACTGACGCTGGCCGCCGACTTCTGACGCGCAGACGTCATCCTGACGAAAGTCAGGATCCATGAACACCGTCGAATGGCATCTGGCGCCGGTCGCGTTCATGGATGCTGAATCGAGTTCAGCATGACGATGCGCCCGTTGGACAGCCGCTCCTTTGCGGCTAGTCCTTGTCGCGGGCCATGGACATCTACCTTCCGATCGCCGGTCAGTCGGTCAATGCGCTTCTGATCGTCGCGCTCGGCGCTCTGGTCGGGATCCTCTCCGGAATGTTCGGCGTCGGCGGCGGATTCCTGACGACGCCATTGCTGATTTTCTACGGAATTCCGCCTTCGGTGGCGGTCGCGTCGGCGGCCACCCAGATCACCGGGGCGAGCGTTTCGGGGGTCGCGGTTCACATGCGCCGCGGCGGCGCCGACCTCAAAATGGCCGCGGTGATGACCGCCGGCGGCTTCCTCGGTTCCGCCGTGGGCGCGTTCCTGTTCCGGATGCTCCAGGCGAGCGGGCAGATCGATCTGGTCATCGGCTTTCTCTACGTCGTCCTCCTCGGATGGATCGGCGGGCTGATGCTGTGGGATGCTCTGGCGGCTCTGGGCTACGTCACGCGCTCGCAACCGGCCGAGCAGCCGCGCCGCAACGAATGGCTCGCCTCGCTGCCGATGCGCTGGCGGTTTTCCGTTTCCGGCCTCTACATCTCGCCTCTGGCGCCGTTCGTCCTGGGGATCGGCGTTGGAATGCTCACCGTCCTGCTCGGCGTCGGCGGCGGCTTCATCCTCGTTCCGGCAATGATCTATCTGCTCGCCATGCCCGCCCGGGTCGTCGTCGGCACATCGCTCGCGATGATGCTAGCGGTCAGCGCCTGGAGCACCTTCGTCCATTCCGTAACCACCCATTCGGTCGACATCGTGCTCGCCGGGCTTCTACTGGTTGGCGGCGTGTTCGGCGCCCAATATGGCGCAATCCTCGCCACCCGGCTCAAGCCCGACCTGCTCCGGCTCGCATTGGCGGTCATCATCCTTCTGGTAGCTCTTCGAATGGCCCTCGGCCTCGCCTGGCGTCCCGACGAGATTTATTCGATCGCCTATCTATGAAGCGCCTGCTCGCCTCGTCGCTCGCGCTCGCCTCGCTGCTCCTGGTCGGCGCTCAAAAGCCGGTGCTGGTGCCCGACGTTTCGGCGCGCAACGTGGAAATCCGCTACACCTTCGCCGGCGCTCAGCTTCTGCTGTTCGGCGCGATCCTCTACCCGAGCGGGCGCGCGCCCGAGGAAACACCCGACGTGGTGGTCGTCGTCAAAGGCCCCGCCGAGCCGATCGTGGTTCGAGAGAAGCAGCGGATCGCCGGCATCTGGATGAATGCCGATTCAAGCCGCTTCCGGTCGGCGCCCTCCTTTTACGCAATGGCCTCGTCGAGCCCGATCTCCGACCTCGTCGACGACCGCACGGCGGCGATTTACGAGCTTGGAGTCCATCATCTCCAGCTCTCGCCCGGAAGCAGCGCCTTGCCGGAAACCGCCCGCCGGTTCGAAGCCGGTCTTCTCGACCTTCGCATGCGCGGGGGTCTCTATTCCGAAAGCCCGCACGGAGTCGTCATCACCGACGGCGTGCTCTACCGGGCGACGATCACCATTCCGAGCCAGGTTCCCGTCGGCACCTATACGGCCGAAACGTTCCTGGTCGACGACGGCCGGGTCCTGGCCGCCGCCACCCGCGACATCGAGATCGGGAAGAGCGGCTTCGAACGGTTCGTCGCTCTGGCGGCGCGCCGCCATTCGATCCTCTACGGCCTGTTCGCGGTGTTGCTGTCGCTCGCTTTGGGCTGGTCCGCGGTCGCGCTGTTCAGGCGGCGGTTTTAAGGTAAATTTTACGGCTGTCATGTACCGCCCTTGCCGCGAGTAACGGTAATCAAGGCGAGAATAATGGACGAACAGCCGGATCTGCGTCAGTTCATCGATGAGATGAGCAGCTTCAACGACGATGCTGCTCCCAAACCGGCGCGCGGCGCGGCGCCCGACCTTCCGTCGGTCGGCGAAGTCGTCGAAATCGCCGGCTCCGGCTCGCGAATCCGGATGGCCGCCGATATTCTCGCCCAGCTCCAGACCAACAAGGACCCGGCGGTATCGATGTCCGGCCAGGTCGGGAGCCAGGTCAAGATGGCGGTCGGCAACGCCTGGCTGATCGCCAACGTCCGGACCATGGCCGCCGGTGAAGGCAATGAAATCGTCGCCCATGTCGACTTCCTCGGCGAAGGCAGCCGCGACAGCTCGGGCACGATGAGCCGCTTCCGGCGCGGCGTCACCCGCTATCCGATCCCCGGCGCGAAAGTTTTCCCCGTCACCACCGACGACCTCCGCTCGGTATTCGCCGCCGACGACAGCGCACATATCGAAATCGGCACCGTCTATCCGACCGACGACATTCGCGGCGCGCTCTACGTCGATCCGATGCTGTCGAAGCATTTCGCCGTCCTGGGTTCGACCGGTACCGGTAAATCGACCTCGGTTTCGCTGATCCTTCACCGGATTTCACAGCTGAGCCCCGAGGGTCATATCGTCATGATCGACCCGCACGGCGAATATTCCGCCGCGTTCAAGGATTGCGGCGAGCTGTTCAACGTCGACAATCTCCAGCTCCCCTATTGGCTGATGAACTTCGAGGAGCATTGCGAGGTTCTTCTGACCACGCACGGCGCCGAGCGGCAGCGCGACGGCGACATCCTCGCCAAGTGCATTCTCGCCGCCCGGACCAAGGGCAAGGACCTCAGCCAGTACGGCAAGGTCACGGTGGATTCGCCGATTCCCTATCTGCTGACCGATCTCACCACGATCATCACCAACGAGATGGGCAAGCTCGACCGCGCCGGCGACACGCTTCCCTATCAGCGTCTGAAGACCAAGCTCGACGAGCTCAAGGCCGATCCGCGCTACACCTTCATGTTCTCAGGGATGCTGGTGTCGGATTCGATGCCGTCCTTCCTTTCGCGCCTGTTCCGGCTTCCCGCCAACGGTCGGCCGATCTCGATCGTCGACGTTTCAGGAGTGCCTTCGGAAATCACATCGGTCGTGGTTTCGGTTCTCGCCCGGATGGTGTTCGACTATGCCATATGGTCGCGGACCGAGGCGCAGCGCCCGCTGCTGCTCGTCTGCGAGGAAGCGCACCGCTACGTCCCCAAGGACGAAAGCAGCGGCGCCCAGGCGGTCCGCAAGATCCTCGAGCGTATCGCCAAGGAAGGCCGCAAATACGGCGTTTCGCTGGGCCTGATCACGCAGCGTCCGTCCGATCTTGCGGAAGGCGTCCTGTCGCAGTGCGGCACGATCATTTCGATGCGCTTGAACAACGACCGCGACCAGGCCTGCGTCCGCGCGGCAATGCCCGAAGGCGCGCGCGGCTTCCTCGATGCCATCCCCGCGCTCCGCAACCGCGAGTGCATCGTCTGCGGCGAAGGCGTGTCGATCCCGATCCGCGTGCGCTTCGACGATCTCGAGCCCGAGAAGCGCCCGGCCTCGTCCGACCCGAGCTTCGCTGCTTTGTGGCGCGAGACCGGCGGCGAGGAAGGCATCATCCAGCGGACCGTCAAACGTTGGAGAGGGCACGGGCGGTAAGCTCCCTCC
>DASTIF010000125.1:0-3000 GCA_035717805.1 Sphingomicrobium sp. | reverse complement strand
TTCGAGACCGCCCTTGGGAAGAGTCAGGCCCGCCGCCATGGCATGGCCGCCGCCGGCGACCAGCAGGCCTTCGTCCTTGGCGGCAAGCACCACGGCGCCGAGATCGACTCCGCTGATCGAGCGGCCCGAGCCCTTGCCGGTCCCGTCCTCACATTCCGCGATGACGATCGCGGGCCTTCCGAAGCGTTCCTTCAGCCGGCCGGCGACGATTCCGATCACGCCCTGGTGCCAGCCGGACGCCATGACGGTGATCACGGCCGCGCCGTTCAATCCGGCGGCCTGCTGTTCAGCCTGCTCGCAGACGCTGGCCTCGATCGCCCGCCGTTCCTCGTTCAGCCGGTCGAGCTCGACAGCGATGGTGCGCGCTTCTTCCGGATCGGCGGTCGTCAGGAGGCGCACTCCGAGGTCCGACTTTCCGACCCGGCCGCCGGCGTTGATTCTGGGCCCGAGCGCGAAGCCGAGGTCGCGGCAGCTCGGCGCTTTGACCAGCCGCGCCGCTTCGGCGAGCGCGCAAAGGCCGATGTTCCGGCGGGTCGCCATGACCCGCAGCCCTTGAGCTACGAAGGCGCGGTTCAGGCCGTGGAGCTTGGCGACGTCGGCCACGGTCCCGAGCGCGACCAGGTCGAGCAGGTCGAGGATCGCGGGCTCCGCCTTTCCGTCCGCGAAGAAATCGCGGGCGCGAAGCTCGCGAAGCAAGGCGACCCCGAGCAGGAAGGCCATTCCGACCGCGGCGACATGGCCGTGCGAAGCGCCGATCGCGCCCTCGTCGAGCCGGTTCGGATTGATCAGCGCGAAGGCGACGGGAAGCAAAGTCGCGCATTGGTGGTGGTCGACGACGATGACGTCGAGCCCCGCGGCGTTCGCTTCGTCGAGCGCGTCAAATGCCTGGGCGCCGCAATCGACCGTCACCGCCAGGGTCGCGCCGCGCGCCTTGAGCTCGACCAGGGCGGCGCTCGACGGGCCATAGCCTTCCATCAGCCTGTCCGGGATATAGACGATGGGCTCCGAGCCGAGCTGGCGGAGCAATAGGGTCAGGAGCGCCGCGCTGGTCGCTCCATCGACATCGTAATCGCCGAAGATCGCCACCCGCTCTCCGGATTGGACCGCGTCGGCCAGCCGCTTCGCGCCCTTGTCCATGTCCTGAAAGGCGGACGGATCGGGAAGGAAATCGCGGATCCTGGGGTCGCGATGGCGCGGCAGATCGTCACGATCCACCCCTCGCGCGAGGAGCAGCTCGTCGACCAGCGAGTCCATTCCTGGAGCGCACTCGCCCGACCCGCGCCAGCGCCACGGCTGGCCGGTAACCGATCGTTCGACGTTGAGCGCAAATCCCACGCGACGGTTTTACGCCTGGGGCAGCCGCGGTCTAGAGGGTTCGGCGGCTTCCCAGACTATAATGTTCGGTCGCCACCCGGCGAATGGTCCCCGAGCTTGCGCGCATCACCAGGCTTTCGGTGGTCACGCAGTCCTTGCGCCGATGGACGCCCTTCAGGAGCGAGCCGTCGGTCACCCCGGTCGCGGCGAAGATGCAATCGCCCTTCGCCATTTCGGTGACGGTGTAGATTCGGTCGAGGTCGTCGATGCCCCATCGCCGCGCTCGCGCTACTTCATCATCGTTGCGGAACAGGAGCCGGCCCTGGATCTGGCCGCCGACGCAGCGGAGCGCGGCCGCCGCGAGCACGCCTTCCGGTGCTCCGCCGGTGCCGATGTAAATATCGATGTCCGTATCGAGGTCGGCGGTAGCGATCACACCGGCGACGTCGCCGTCAGGGATGAGCTTGATCCCGCAACCGAGCGTTCGGAGCTCGGTGATGATCGCCTCGTGCCGCGAGCGGTCGAGAACGCAGGCGACGATCTCGCCGGGCTCGACTCCCTTGGCCTTGGCTAGCGAACGGACGTTGTCGGCGACGGTCCGGTCGAGATCGATCGTGCCGTCGGCATAGCCGGGGCCGATCGCCAGCTTTTCCATGTACACGTCGGGCGCGTTCAGCAGGCAGCCGCTGTCGGCGATCGCGAGCACCGCGAGCGCGCTCGGTCCCGCCTTGGCGGTAAGGCTCGTGCCCTCGAGCGGGTCGAGCGCGATGTCGATTTTCGGCCCCGAATCGGCTGCCGAGCCGACCTTTTCACCGATGTACAGCATCGGCGCCTCGTCGCGCTCGCCCTCGCCGATCACGACGGTCCCGTCCATCGGCAGGTTGTTGAGCTCGGTCCGCATCGCCTCGACCGCGGCCGAGTCGGCGGAGTCGTTGTCGCCGCGGCCGATCCATTGCGAAGCGGCGATCGCGGCCGCCTCGGTCACCCGGACCATCTCCAGGACCAGGACGCGGTCGAGGACCGAAGAGGAAGTGACGCAATCGCGGTTCATGGATTCAACTGACTCCTGTTGGGCCGGCGAGCGCGATAGGCAGCGCCTCGCGGCTTGTCGAGAAGCCTAGGGCGTGTCCTCGGCCTGATGCTCGAGAAGCGCGTGCCGGATCCTCACCGCGCGCGACCCGATGCGCGTTTCCACCAGGAAGGTCGCGAAGCCGCTTCCAAGGAGGACCATGCAGGCCATGAAAAGGAGAGCGATGGCCGTCCCGAAATGGCCGCTGACCAGAGTGCCCGCGAACAGCAGCACGACAACCAGGCAGATGAGAACCGCGGCGAGAACCGCCTGCCAGATGGCTCGGCCCACCAGCGCCATGCGCCGGTCGAGCACGCGGATTTCGCGCAGGTAGCGGTCGTGCTCGGCGCCGCGGCTGGCGAGCAGCAATGGCTCGATCGTCCTCGCGCGGTCGACGATTCGCGAGAGCCGGCCGGCGCAGACATTGAGGAAGGCACCGATCCCGGCGAGCAGGAACACCGGCGCGAGGACGGACTGGATGATGTCCGCGATTTCGGAAACGGCCGTTTCGTGTGGCGGGATCGGAAGCACCGGCGCCTTCTAGTCCTTGTAGGCGGGAAGCGACCAGCCTTTGGCGATCGCGACCCCGCGAAGAGCGAATCCGGCCAGCGCCGCGA
>DASTIF010000124.1:0-13146 GCA_035717805.1 Sphingomicrobium sp. | reverse complement strand
TGAGCTCGAAGCGCAGAACCGGTCCGTGATGCTCCTCTACGGTGACCAGTCCGACCCCAGGGCAGTAGGTCTTGAATTCGATCGACCCCTTTTCGAGCGGCGTGAATTCCTTCGTCTTGATGCAATTGGAGAAGGTGCCGGGCGGATAGGCGTCGTCCCGGGTCAGCTTCACGCTGATTCCGGTTGCAGTCACGGTCGCATGGTCTTCTGCAGTGTCGGGAGCGTTTTCCTGGCTATAGCTGTCGCCTGAGCGTGGGCTGGCAAGCATGATGACGCCCGGCTCGGCGCCCTCCTCTCCGGCGATCCAGCCGCCCTCGCCGCGCGTGCAGTTGCCGGAGCCTTCGCACTCGAAGGTATCTTCGCCGAAATACCAGACGTTGCCGCCGTCATCCTGCGCGTAATGGTCGAACGTGTCCTCGACGAGCGCCGACGGATCGGTCGTGCAGGTGTCGCCTTCGAACGCCTGGTCGTGGACGACGCGCGTGGCGACGGCGTCGATCAGGCGTGTATCGGTCGTGACCGTCGTCACGTCGACCTCGCAGCCGTCTTTCCCCTCCGCCTTGTAGACGAAGGTCGTACCTGAAAGCAGCGGGAAGTAGGGATTGTCGATCGTCAGCGAGTCAGAGAAGTTCGACGCGCTGAATGCGAATTCGACCGTGCGAGCGCCGGCCGGCGGTGCGAACGCCACCGCTGCCAGTAGGGCTCCGCAGATTGCAGTCCGGCGATAGCTGATGCGTGGAGTCGGCATCTTCCGTCCCTCCGTTGCAGCGAGCTCAACAGTGGCGGCCTTGCCAACACGTGGCTTCCACCACCGCGTTTCTCCTTTAGCAGAAGGCAGTTAGGCGTGCGAGTCGGACTGGCTGAATATCGCCAAGTCGAGCTCTTCGCTCGGGCCGAACCAGATGACGTGCCGGGTGTGGTCGGCGAGGTCGTCGCCGCTGTTGGCGTGGGCGAAAATGGCAAGGTCGCCGCGGTTGAGCGCCAGCCATTGGGCGAAGTCGCCGAACTGATCCGCCGGCACGGTGAGCTGGACGCTCCCGCGCGGGTGCGGTCCGACCGGGCGGGCGTGATAATGGCCGACAGGCACTCCGAAGAGTTCGTGAGCGGCGTCGCCCAGCGCCCTCGCCTTCTCCAGCTCGTCGGCATCGAAATAGATGTGGGCGTGGAAATTCTCGATCATCGGCGTAGCACCTACTCCCCCTTGCGTACCGCCAAAATTGAACTATATCGGCTTCATCCAAACATATCGGCTCTGGCCGCACGCTGGCGTGCGCCCGGAGCATTTCCCGTCCTCTCCGGGACAGGGCCCGAACCGGCGCACGGGCTCAACGCATTGGAGAGGGAAGCGGGGCAAGCGCTCCATTTTCAGTTTCCCGGCAAAGCCGGGGATTCACTGGGCACCGGCCTTCGCCGGTGAGCAGATAGCGCAGGGAATAGAATGGCGACAAAAGCGATCGACGCTCCGGCCCTCACCACCGGCCGAGCCACCGCCGCGCGGCGGATCCGCAAGATCTTCGGCAACATCCACGAAATTTCGGAAATGCCGAACCTCATCGAGGTTCAGCGCGAGAGCTACGAGCAGTTCCTCCGCTCCGATCCGGCGGTCGGCTATGTCTCGGGCCTGGAGAAGACGCTGCGCTCGGTGTTCCCGATCGAGGATTTCGCCGGCACCGCGCATCTCGACTTCGACCATTATGTCCTCGAGGAGCCGAAGTTCGACACCGACGAGTGCCGTCAGCGCGGGCTAACCTATGCGGCGCCGATGCGGGTCACGCTCCGTCTGACCACCTTCGAGATCGACCCCGACACGGAGGCGCGCTCCGTCATCGATATCAAGGAGCAGGACGTTTACATGGGCGACATGCCGCTCATGACGCAGAACGGCACCTTCATCATCAATGGCACCGAGCGTGTGATCGTTTCGCAGATGCACCGTTCGCCGGGCGTTCTGTTCGACCATGACCGCGGCAAGACCCACGCCAGCGGCAAGTATCTGTTCGCCGCGCGCGTCATTCCCTACCGCGGCAGCTGGCTCGACTTCGAGTTCGACGCCAAGGACATCGTCAACGTCCGTATCGACCGCAAGCGCAAGCTTCCGGTCACCGCGCTGCTCCACGCGCTCGGCCTGACCAGCGAAGAAATCCTCAACACCTTCTACGGCACCGTCAGCTACGAGCGCGGCAAGAACGGCTGGCAGATTCCCTATGTCGCCGAGAACTGGCGCGGACAGAAGCCGACCCACGACGTGGTCGACGCCAAGACCGGCGAAGTCATGTTCAAGGCCGGCGAGAAGATCACTCCGCGCAAGGCGAACCAGGCTGCCAAGGACGGCCTGAAGAACCTGATCATCCCGACCGAGGAAATCTTCGGGCGCTTCTCGGCGCACGACCTGATCAACGAGAAAACCGGCGAGATTTACATCGAGGCGGGCGACGAGGTCAGCGAGGAAAATCTGGAAAAGCTCGACAAGGCGGGGATCAAGACCCTCGAGTTGCTCGACATTGACTACGTAAACACCGGCCCCTGGATTCGCAACACGCTGAAAGCCGACAAGTCGGAGGACGCGGACAGCGCGCTGGCCGACATCTACCGGGTCATGCGGCCCGGCGAGCCGCCGACCCGCGAAACCGCGGACGCTTTGTTCTACGGCCTGTTCTTCGATTCCGAGCGCTATGACCTCTCCGCAGTCGGCCGTGTGAAGCTCAACATGCGCCTCGGCCTCGACGCCGAGGACACCGTCACGACGCTTCGCCGCGAGGACATCCTGGCGGTCGTCCAGGAGCTGGTGAATCTGAAGGACGGCAAGGGCGAGATCGACGACATCGACAATCTCGCCAACCGGCGGGTGCGATCGGTCGGCGAGCTTCTTGAGAACCAGTACCGGATCGGCCTGCTTCGAATGGAACGCGCCGTTAAGGAGCGGATGAGCAGCGTCGACGTGTCGACGGTGATGCCGAACGACCTGATCAACGCCAAGCCGGCGGTGGCCGCGGTGCGCGAGTTCTTCGGTTCGTCGCAGCTCAGCCAGTTCATGGATCAGACCAACCCGCTGTCGGAAGTCACCCACAAGCGCCGCGTTTCGGCGCTCGGGCCGGGCGGCCTGACCCGCGAGCGCGCGGGCTTCGAAGTCCGCGATGTCCACCCAACCCACTATGGCCGGATCTGCCCGATCGAGACTCCCGAAGGCCCGAACATCGGCCTGATCAACTCGCTCGCCAGCTTCAGCCGCGTGAACAAGTACGGATTCATCGAGACGCCGTACCGCAAGGTGGTCGACGGCAAGGTGACGAGCCAGGTCGTCTATCTGTCGGCGATGGAAGAGGCGAAGCACACGATCGCGCAGGCGAACGCGGAGCTGAACAAGGACAACACTTTCGGCGAGGAGATCGTTTCGGCCCGTAGGAACGGCGACTTCCTGATGGCGCCGCGCGACCAGATCACCCTGATGGACGTCAGCCCCAAGCAGCTGGTTTCGGTCGCGGCCTCGCTGATCCCGTTCCTCGAGAACGATGACGCCAACCGCGCGCTGATGGGATCGAACATGCAGCGCCAGGCCGTCCCGCTCCTCCAGGCCGAAGCGCCGCTTGTCGGCACCGGCATGGAAGAGACCGTGGCTCGCGATTCGGGAGCCGCAATCGCTGCCCGCCGGTCGGGCGTCGTCGACCAGGTCGACGCCGGCCGAATCGTCATCCGCGCCACCGGCGAGCTCAATCCGGGCGAATCCGGAGTCGACATTTACACGCTGATGAAGTTCCAGCGGTCGAACCAGAACACCTGCATCAACCAGCGCCCGCTGGTGAAGAAGGGCGAGACGGTCGAGGCGGGGCAGACCATCGCCGACGGGCCGTCGACCGAATATGGCGAGCTCGCGCTCGGCCGGAACGTGCTCGTCGCGTTCATGCCTTGGAACGGGTACAATTATGAGGACTCGATCCTGATCTCCGAGCGGATCGTGAAGGACGACGTCTTCACCTCGATCCACATCGAGGAATTCGAGGTCATGGCCCGCGACACCAAGCTGGGCCCCGAAGACATTACCCGCGACATTCCCAACGTCGGCGAGGAAGCGCTTCGCAACCTCGACGAGGCGGGGATCGTCTATATCGGCGCCGAGGTCGAGCCGGGCGACATTCTGTGCGGCAAGATCACGCCGAAGGGCGAAAGCCCGATGACTCCGGAGGAGAAGCTGCTCCGCGCCATCTTCGGCGAAAAGGCATCGGACGTTCGCGATACCTCGCTTCGGCTGCCGCCGGGAGTCACCGGAACGGTGGTCGAGGTCCGGGTCTTCAACCGCCACGGAATCGACATCGACGACCGCACCCGCGCCATCCAGACGGAGGAGAAGGAGCGGCTCAAGAAGGACGCCGACGACGAACGGGCGATCCTCAACCGCGCCACCTTCGCGCGTTTGAAGGAGATGCTCCTCAAGCAGGCGGCGACGGCGGCGCCCAAGGGAATCAAGAAGGGCGCCAAGCTCGACGAGGCCAGCCTCGAGGCCGTGCAGCCGCATGAATGGTGGAAGATCGCCGTCAAGGACGACAAACGACAGGCCGATATCGAGGCCTTGAAAGGCCAGTATGACGAGGCGGTGAAGGTCATCACCAGCCGCTTCGAGGACCGTGTCCAGAAGCTGGAAGCCGGCGACGAGCTCGCCCCGGGCGTGCTCAAGATGGTCAAGGTGTTCGTCGCGGTGAAGCGCAAGCTTCAGCCCGGCGACAAGATGGCCGGCCGCCACGGCAACAAGGGCGTGATCAGCCGTATCCTGCCCAACGAGGACATGCCGTTCCTGGAAGACGGGACCCCGGTCGACATCGTGCTCAACCCGCTCGGCGTTCCGAGCCGCATGAACGTCGGTCAGATCTTCGAGACTCACCTTGGCTGGGCCGCCCGCGGCCTGGGCAAGCAGATCCAGGAGATGCTGGAGGGAATTTACGAGCGCGGCAAGGACTTCGCCGACAAGGACGTCAAAGGCATCCGAGCCAAGATCAAGGACATTTACGGCAAGCATTACACCAAGGACATCGATGGCCGGAGCGACGAGGACGTGATGGAAATGGCGTCGGCGCTGACCCGCGGGATTCCGATGGGAACCCCGGTTTTCGACGGCGCACGCGAGCCCGACGTCACGGAAATGCTCGAAAAGGCCGGGCTCGACGCCTCCGGGCAGGTCACCCTGTTCGACGGGCGGACCGGCAATCCCTTCGATCGCAAGGTGACGGTTGGCTACATCTACATGCTGAAGCTCCACCACCTGGTGGACGACAAGATCCACGCCCGCTCGATCGGTCCGTACAGCCTCGTCACCCAGCAGCCGCTGGGCGGAAAGGCGCAGTTCGGCGGCCAGCGCTTCGGCGAAATGGAAGTCTGGGCGCTCCAGGCCTACGGCGCCGCCTACACGCTGCAGGAAATGCTGACGGTGAAGTCCGACGACGTGATCGGCCGGACCAAGGTCTATGAGGCGATCGTCAAGGGCGACGACACGTTCGAGGCCGGAATTCCGGAAAGCTTCAACGTGCTGGTCAAGGAAATGCGAAGCCTCGGACTCAACGTCGAGCTCGACTCGATCGAGAGCGACGACGAGCCGCCGGCAATCGCGGCGGAGTGATTGAGAATCTCCCCCTCTCCTTCAGGGGAGGGGGTCGGGGGGTGGGGAACGCTTGAGCGACCCTGCCCCACCCCAACCCCTCCCCTGAAGGAGAGGGGCTAGAGGAAGAGAAAAAATGAACGAACTGACCCCATTCGCAAACCCGGTCGCCAAACCGGAGACGTTCGACCAGATCCGGATCGGAATCGCTTCGCCGGACAAGATTCGAAGCTGGTCCTTCGGCGAGATCAAGAAGCCGGAGACGATCAACTACCGCACGTTCAAGCCGGAGCGTGACGGCCTGTTCTGCGCGCGCATCTTCGGTCCCATCAAGGATTACGAATGCTTGTGCGGCAAGTACAAGCGCATGAAATACAAGGGGATCGTCTGCGAAAAGTGCGGCGTCGAGGTCACCGTCTCGAAGGTACGCCGAGAGCGCATGGGCCATATCGAGCTGGCCGCTCCCGTCGCGCACATCTGGTTCCTCAAGAGCCTCCCGAGCCGGATCGGCCTGCTTCTCGACATGCAGCTCAAGCAGCTCGAGCGCGTGCTCTATTTCGAGAGCTATGTCGTTCTCGAGCCGGGCCTGACCCCGCTCGAGAAGTTCCAGCTTCTGACCGAGGACGAGCTTCTCGAGGCGCAGGACGAGCATGGCGAGGACGCCTTCTCGGCCGGAATCGGTGCCGAGGCGGTCAAGCAGATGCTCATCGACCTCGACCTGGAAGGCGAGAAGAAGGCGCTGCTCGAAGAGCTCGAAACCACCAAGTCGGAGCTGAAGCCCAAGAAGATCATCAAGCGGCTCAAGGTCGTGGAGAGCTTCCTGGAGTCGGGCAACCGGCCGGAGTGGATGATCCTCGACGTCGTCCCGGTCATCCCGCCCGAGCTTCGCCCGCTGGTTCCGCTCGACGGCGGCCGCTTCGCGACGTCGGACCTCAACGACCTCTATCGGCGCGTCATCAACCGCAACAACCGGCTGAAGCGGCTGATGGAGCTTCGCGCTCCTGACATCATCGTCCGCAACGAGAAGCGCATGCTTCAGGAAGCGGTCGATGCTCTGTTCGACAACGGTCGCCGCGGCCGCACGATCACCGGAGCCAACAAGCGTCCGCTGAAGTCGCTCAGCGACATGCTAAAGGGCAAGCAGGGCCGGTTCCGGCAGAACCTGCTCGGCAAGCGGGTCGACTATTCGGGCCGTTCGGTCATCGTCACCGGTCCCGAGCTCAAGCTCCACCAGTGCGGCCTTCCCAAGAAGATGGCCCTGGAGCTGTTCAAGCCGTTCATCTACTCGCGTCTCGACGCCAAGGGCCTCAGCATGACGCTGAAGCAGGCGAAGAAGTGGGTCGAGAAAGAGCGCAAGGAAGTCTGGGACATCCTCGACGAGGTGATCCGCGAGCATCCGGTGCTTCTGAACCGCGCGCCGACTCTCCACCGCCTCGGCATCCAGGCGTTCGAGCCGGTCCTGATCGAGGGCAAGGCTATCCAGCTTCACCCGCTGGTCTGCGCCGCGTTCAACGCCGACTTCGACGGCGACCAGATGGCCGTGCACGTCCCGCTGAGCCTCGAGGCGCAGCTGGAAGCGCGCGTGCTGATGATGAGCACCAACAACATCCTGTCGCCCGCCAACGGCAAGCCGATCATCGTTCCTTCGCAGGACATGGTGCTGGGCCTCTACTACCTTTCGATCGAGAAAGAGGGTGAGCCGGGCGAAGGCATGATGCTCTCCGACATGGCCGAAGTGCACCAGGCGCTCGCCGCCGGCGCGGTTACGCTTCACAGCAAGATCGTCAGCCGCGTCCCGCAGACCGACGAGGACGGCAACACCTACATGAAGCGGTTCGAGACGACCGCCGGGCGGATGCTTCTCGGCGAGACTCTGCCGAAAAGCCACAAGGTACCGTTCGAAACCGTCAACCGCCTCCTGACCAAGAAGGAAATCGGCGACGTCATCGACATCGTCTATCGCCACACCGGCCAGAAAGAGACGGTGCTGTTCGCCGACGCGATCATGCAGCTCGGTTTTCGCCACGCCTTCGCTGCCGGCATTTCGTTCGGCAAGGACGACATGGTCATCCCTGGCGAGAAGGTGAAGCTGGTCGACGACACGCGCGCGCTCGTGAAGGATTACGAGCAGCAGTATCAGGACGGCCTGATCACCCAGCAGGAAAAGTACAACAAGGTGATCGACGCCTGGTCGCGTTGCGGCGATCAGGTCGCGACCGCGATGATGAAGGAAATTTCGGCCACTCCGAAGGGTCCGGACGGTCGCGAGGCGGACGTGAACTCGATCTACATGATGGCCCACTCGGGCGCTCGTGGCAGCCAGGCGCAGATCAAGCAGCTCGCCGGAATGCGCGGGCTGATGGCCAAGCCGTCGGGCGAGATCATCGAGACTCCGATCATCTCCAACTTCAAGGAAGGCCTGACCGTCCTTGAATATTTCAACTCGACCCACGGCGCCCGCAAGGGCCTTGCCGACACGGCGCTCAAGACGGCGAACTCGGGCTATCTGACCCGCCGCCTGGTCGACGTTTCGCAGGACGCGGTGATCATCGAGGAGGATTGCGGCACCGAACGCGCTCTCGAGATGCGAGCGATCGTCCAGGGCGGCGCGGTCATCGCCTCGCTCGCCGACCGGGTTCTCGGCCGGAGCACCGCGGAAGACGTCGTCGACCCGAAAACCGGTGAGGTGATCATCCCCGAGGGCAGCCTTCTCGACGAGGCGATGGTCGCCAAGATCGAGGAGATCGGGCTTCAGGGCATCCGGATCCGCTCGCCTCTGGTCTGCGCATCCAAGCAGGGCGTCTGCGGCAAGTGCTACGGCCGTGACCTCGCGCGCGGTACTCCGGTCAACATCGGCGAGGCGGTGGGAGTCATTGCCGCCCAGTCGATCGGCGAGCCGGGAACGCAGCTGACCATGCGGACCTTCCACATCGGCGGCGCGGCGCAGATCAACGAGCAGTCCAACCTCGAGGCACCAGTCGACGGGACCATCGAGCTTCGCGACATGCCGACCATCGTCGACCCGCGCGGAATCCACCGCTCGCTGTCGCGATCGGGCGAGATCGCGATCAACGACATGGACGGGCGCGAGCTTTCGACCCACCGGGTTCCGTACGGCGCGCATCTGCTGTGCGAGACCGGCCATATCGTCAGCCGGGGTGACCGAATCGCCGAATGGGATCCGGCGTTCAGTCCGGTCATCACCGAGCTTGGCGGAACGGTGAAGTATCAGGACCTGATCGAGAACAGGACGCTGACCGAGCAGGTGGACGAATCCACGGGAATCACCCAGCGCGTGGTGACCGAGGACACCGGCCGTTCCAAGAAGGACAATCTGCAGCCGAGGCTGACGATGACCGGCGGCAAGGCCAAGGAAGCGGGCGTCTACCGGCTTCCGGCGGGCGCGATCATCGCGGTCGAGGACGGCCAGTCCGTCGAGGCCGGCGAAGTCCTCGCCCGGCTTCCGCGCGAAGCTACCCGGACCCGCGACATCACCGGCGGTCTTCCGCGGGTGGCGGAGCTGTTCGAGGCCCGCAAGCCCAAGGAAAATGCGATCATCGCCAAGGTATCCGGAAAGGTCACCTTCCTTCGCGACTACAAGGCGAAGCGGAAGATCGCGATCGTTCCGGAGGATGGCGGCGATCCGGTCGAATATCTCGTCCCGAAGGCGAAGCTGATCGAGGTCCAGGAAGGCGACTTCGTGAAGCGCGGCGACAATCTCGTCGGCGGCTCACCCGATCCGCACGACATCCTCGAGGTTCTCGGGGTCGAGGCTCTCGCGGAATACCTCGTTTCGGAGATCCAGGAGGTCTACCGGCTCCAGGGCGTGAAGATCAACGACAAGCATATCGAGGTGATCGTTCGCCAGATGCTTCAGAAGGTCGAGATCACCGAGAGCGGCGACACCACGCTTCTCCCGGGCGAGCAGGTCGACCGCGAGGAAATGGACGAGATCAACTCGCGGCTCGAGAAGAAGCAGAAGCGTGCCGAAGGCAAGCCGGTTCTTCTGGGAATCACCAAGGCCAGCCTCCAGACTCGAAGCTTCATCTCGGCCGCCTCCTTCCAGGAGACGACCCGGGTGCTCACCGAAGCATCGGTCCAGGGAAAGATCGACACGCTCCAGGGCCTAAAGGAGAATGTCATCGTCGGGCGGCTGATCCCCGCCGGCACCGGCGCCGGAATGAACCGCCTCCGCGTTTCTGCGACCTCGCGCGATGCCGCGCTCCGGGCCCAGCAGCGCAAGCTTCAGGAAGCGCTCATCGCCGCGGAAACCGCTGCCGAGGAGCATGCCGCCGAACTCGCACAGGGGAAGGAAGCGGCAATCGAAGCCGACCCGCTGGCGACGGTCGCGCCATCAGGGCAAGGTCTTGACGCCGACGCGGGCGACTACCTCCAGGAGAAGTGACGGATGGCCTCCCCGCGCCGTGGGTGTGGGGAGAAGTCAAAAACAAAGCCCCGCCGGCGCGAACCGGCGGGGCTTTTTTTTGGGTCGTCGTCTTACCTGCAATAGCCGGTGTTGATCGTGTTTTCGGTGCAGTTGGCGACGGAATTCACGTCGGCGGCGGCGCCGCGGACCGTGTTGCACGCTGCCAGCGCAAGTGTCCCAACGACGGCGGCTGCGATTACGAGATTACGAACCATGGTCACTCCTTCAATCAAATAGCGAAATGACCATGGCCAAGGTCAGGTGTTGTTGTCGACCTCGTTGGCGACGGAATTCACATCAGTGGCGGCGCCACGAACCGTGTTGCAGGCGGCAATGGCGAGCGAAGCGCCAATTACGGCCACAGTCATCAGCTTGCGAAGCATGTCGGTTTCTCCTGTCTGACGGCTGAATGGAACGCCCCTGAAGCGCGCCGGTTCATTCCGCCAGCGGAATTTTCTCACGGTTTGCGGTGGAAACGTCAACCACGAAGCAAAATCGCGACACAGCCTCGCCAATGCGAGGAAGGAGCGCGCGTCGAATCCGCATCTTGCGCAATCGCTTCTTCGGTGTATTAGCCAACTATGACGCCTACCCGCTCCCTGCTCGCGCTGTTCGCGACTCTGGCCATTGTGGCCGCTCCACGGCCTGCCGCGGCCGCCGCTGCCCCCGCGTTCGATCGCGCCGCGTGGAAGGCGGATTTCGAAAGGATCAAGCGCGGCCTGGCACAGGGATATTCCAACCTCGACTGGCAGGTCGATCATCGCGGATTCAACCTCGCTCGGGCCGACCAGCAAATTTCGGCGATGCTCGACCAGGCGACCGGCGATGCCCAGGCCACCTTGGCGCTCGCGCGGCTCGTGCAGGCCTTTGACGATCCGCATCTGCAGCTCCTCCCGGGCGGCCCGCCTGACAGTGCAACCCTCCTCCCGCGGCAGAGCGATGTGGCCGGTCCGGCCGCAGCGACGGACGCCTGTGCGGCGAAGGGCGGCAAGAGAGCGGGCCGGCTTGCCTATGCTTCCGCTCCCGGGTGGCGGGAAATCGGTGACGGGCCTTTTCTGGCCGGGCTGATCGGCAAGACGGGAATCATTCGAGTCCCGTCGTTCGGGGAGGACAGCTACCCCGATATCTGCCAACAGGTCGCGAAGCCGGAAATGGACGCGCGCAATGTGCAGCTCGCTGTCCGCGCCGAGCTCAACCGGCGGCTTGCGGCGCTGATCGAGCGGATGCGGCGCGAGGGCATGACGCAGCTGGTGATCGACGTGACCGGCAATGGCGGCGGATCGGAATGGAGCAGCGAGATGGCGGCGATGTTCGCGGCCGGCCCGCTCAAGCGTACCGCGCCCCGAATGGCGAATCCGGCGTGCGACCGCACCGCCGTGTGGAGAGGCGAGCGGCCCTGCTCCATCTATGCAGGGCCGCCCGAAATCGAGGAAATCGCCGGGACGGGGCAGTGGACTGGCCCACTGGCAATTTTCGCCGACAACCGCTCCGCTTCCGCGACCGAGGAATTCATGACCTGGCTGAGGGGCAATGACCGTGCGCGAATCGCCGGTCAGCGGAGCTTCGGCGCCGGATGCGGCTATGTCGACGGCGGCCATGCGATAGCGCTCAGGGCCGCGCCGCTGCACATCATGATGCCCAATTGCAGCCGCTTTACCGGCGAGGGAGTCAACGAAATCGAGGGGATCGAGCCCGACGTCCCTGTCGATTGGTCCTCGATCAAGCCGGCGGACTATCCGCCGCTGCTCATCAGGCTGTTCAGCCGCTAAGGCGAGTCAAACCGCGACTGGCGCCGAGATGTGCGGGTGCGGATCGTAGGCTTCGAAAGCGAAATCCTCCGCTTCGTAATCGAACAGCGACTGGCCGCGGTCCTTTAGAATCAGCCGCGGCAGCGGCCTCGGATCGCGGGTCAGTTGCAGCCGCACCTGCTCCATATGGTTGGAGTAAATGTGGCAGTCGCCGCCGGTCCAGACGAACACTCCGGGCTGAAGACCGCATTCGCGCGCGAGCATGTGAGTCAGCAACGAATAGCTGGCGATATTGAAAGGCACGCCGAGGAACATGTCGGCGCTGCGCTGGTAGAGCTGCAGGTTGAGCCGGCCGCCGGCGACCTGGGTCTGGAATAGGCAATGGCACGGGGCCAGCGCCATTTTGTGGATTTCGCCGGGGTTCCAGGCGGTCACGATCTGCCGCCTCGAAGACGGATCGGACTTGATCAGGTGGACGAGGTTGGCGATCTGGTCGACGTGCCGCCCGTCGGCAGTTTCCCAATCGCGCCACTGCTTCCCGTAGACCGGCCCGAGATCGCCGCTTTCGTCCGCCCATTCGTCCCAGATGCGGACGTTGCGCTCCTTAAGCCAGCCGATGTTGGTGTCGCCGCGGAGGAACCAGAGAAGCTCGACGATGATCGAGCGCAGGTGCAGCTTCTTGGTCGTGAGAAGCGGAAAGCCCTTCTCAAGATCGAAACGCATCTGGGCGCCGAAATAGCTCAACGTGCCGGTGCCGGTCCTGTCCGGTTGCTCGACACCCTGGTCGAGGATGGTCTGGAGCAAATCGAGATATTGGCGCATGGCCTTTCGACCCTAATTGCACCGGCATGAAACTCAACCGGAGTCGAGTGCTTCGAGATGCTCGCGTTTGGTACCGCGCGGGACTTTGACAACCTTGCCGGGATTGCGAAGCGGCTCCCTGATCAGCTCCGGATCGGTCACCTGCTCCGCCGCGCCTTGGGAGAAAAGATTCGTTTCAGCGCCCCATGCCTCCAGCGCCGCTTTCTGGCTCGGGGCCGCGACGTACGCATCGTGAAAGCCCACCGGGGTGCGGTAGACGTTCATTTTCTGGCCGCGCTTTGCCTTCGCCACGAAAAGCAAACGCTTGTTCGACCCGTTCGGTGTCAGTAGCCCATCAGGGCGAGCACCTCGCGGCGGCTTCTTTCGTCGGAGCGGAAGGTGCCCATCATCCGGCTGGTGGTCATCATCACGCCGGGCGTGTTGACTCCGCGAGCGGTCATGCACGAGTGGCTCGCCTCGATGACGACAGCGACCGCCTTGGGCTCCAGGTGAGTCCAGATGCAGTCGGCGACCTGCGCCGTCAGCCGCTCCTGGACCTGGAGCCTCCGCGCATAGCCGTGGAGGAC
>DASTIF010000123.1:0-3524 GCA_035717805.1 Sphingomicrobium sp. | reverse complement strand
GTCGGGCCTGATTCCGCGCTGGAGCATCTGCGGCAAAACCTCCGCCGCATTGCCGAGGAGGCCGACGCTGGTCGGCTTTTCGGCCTTGCCGATGATCTCCAGCGCCTCTTCGATGCTGGTCGCGCGATGGTCGAGGTAGCGGGTCTCGAGGCGCTTCTCGATCCGGCTTTCCTGCACCTCGATGGCGATGCAGTGGGCGCCGGCCATGACCGCCGCGAGCGGCTGCGCGCCGCCCATGCCGCCGAGCCCCGCCGTCAGGACCCATTTGCCCGACAGGTCGCCGCCATAATGCTGGCGGCCCATCTCGACGAAGGTTTCGTACGTACCCTGGACGATGCCTTGCGAGCCTATGTAAATCCACGAGCCGGCCGTCATCTGGCCGTACATCATCAACCCCTTGCGATCCAATTCGTTGAAGGTCTCCCAGTCCGCCCATTTGGGGACCAGGTTGGAATTGGCGATGAGGACGCGCGGCGCATCCTTGTGCGTGCGGAACACGCCGACCGGCTTTCCGGACTGGACGAGCAGTGTCTGGTCTTCCTCCAGCCGCTCGAGGGTCTCGACAATCTTGTCGTAGCAGGCCCAGTTGCGCGCGGCGCGGCCGATCCCGCCATAGACGACGAGGCTCTGCGGGTCCTCGGCGACCTCCTCGTCGAGATTGTTCTGGAGCATCCGCACCGCGGCTTCGGTGGTCCATTGCTTCGCCACGATGTCGCTGCCGCGCCGAGCGCGGATGTGGCGGCTGTTGTCGCGTCGGTCGGTAGTCACCTGATCCCCGTCATTGCGAGCGCAGCGAAGCAATCCAGCTTCGCGCAACCCTGGATTGCTTCGTCGCTACGCTCCTCGCAATGACGAGGAGTCAAGCATCCTCCCCGGCGAAAATCCGGCGCTCGGGTCCCGGAAGGCCAATCCAGTAGCCGAGCTCGGCGAGGCTATCGAGCCGCCAGACGCACAGATCCGCCGCCTTGCCCGGCGCGATCGTGCCGATCTCGCTCTCCAGGCCGAGAGCTCGCGCGGCGTTCACCGTCATTCCAGCGAGCGCTTCCTCGGGCGTGAGGCCGAACAGGGTGCACGCCATGTTCATTGCCAGCGTCGGCGAGAGCATGGGCGAAGTGCCGGGGTTGCAGTCGGTGGCGATGGCGATCGGGACTTTGTGGTCGCGCAGAAGCTGGACCGGCGGCTTGCGCTCTTCCTGGAGCGCATAGAAAGCCCCGGGCAGCAGGACGGCGACCGTGCCGGCGGCAGCCATCGCCTTCGCGCCATGCTCGTCGAGATGTTCGAGATGGTCGGCCGACAGTCCATTATAGGCGGAGGCGAGCGCCGCGCCGTTGGCGTTCGACAATTGCTCGGCGTGAAGCTTGACCCTGAAGCCATGCGCGTCGGCGGCCCGGAACAGGCGCTCGACCTCCTCGCGGGTGAACGCGATCCCTTCGCAAAAGGCGTCGACGGTTTCGGCAAGCCGTTCCGCCGCAACCGCGGGGAGCAGCCTGTCGATGATCATCGACACATAATCGGTCCGGCGATCCTTATATTCGGGCGGAAGCGCATGGAGCGCGAGCAGGGTCGGGACGATCCGCACCGCCTCGCTCGCCGCCAGTGCTTTCGCACAGCGCAGCATGCGCAGTTCGCTGTCGACGTCGAGGCCGTAGCCGGACTTGATCTCGATGGTGGTGACGCCGCCTTTCATGAGCGCGTCGAGCCGCATTGCCGCCGAGGCCAGAAGCTCGGCTTCGGACGCTTCGCGAGTCGCCTCGACCGTCGATGCTATGCCGCCGCCGGCGCGCGCAATCTCTTCGTAAGTGGCGCCCGCTCGGCGCATCGCATGCTCGTCGGCGCGGTTGCCGCCGAAGATCAGATGCGTGTGGCAATCGATCAGGCCCGGAGTCACCCAGGCCCCGCCGAGCGCGAGCACGTCGCCGGCGCGATTGCCCGCCAGCTCGGTGCGCTTGCCTACGCGGACGATTCGCCCGTCCTGGACGCCAACGGCGCCATCCTCGATGATGCCGAGCGGGTTGCCTGGCTGCGCTTCGAGCGTAGCGACGCGGCAGTCGACGAGCAGACGATCCCACATGCGGCGATTCCCTTAAGCGAGTGGCTTTGTTAGGGCAAAGCCATGAGCGACTGGCCGAGCATCGCCGAACTTTTGATCGAAGACGACAGCGCCGTGCCGATCGGGTTGGTCGGAGCGCCTTTGGCGGCGGGATCGGTGACCCCCGGCCATTGCGACCGGGCGCCTGCGCTTCTCCGGAAGACGCTCAAGCGGATCAGCCGCTATGACGTGGAGATCGGCCGGTCGGTTTTCACCGCCGTGCGAGACCGTGGCGATGTCGATCTGAACGGCCTTACCATCGAGCAGTCGACAACTCCCATTTGCGACGCGGTCGCGGCGAGCGTTGCCGACCATGCGCTGACCCTGGTCGCGGGCGGCAACAATGCCGTCACGCGGCCCGCGGTTCAGGGCCTCGGTGTGCCGCTGGCCAAGGTCGGGCTGGTCACGCTCGACGCGCATTTCGACATGCGCGAGCTCGACGAGGGATTGAGCAACGGCAATCCGGTTCGGGCGCTGATGGAGGATGGGCTGCCCGGAAAGAACATCGCGCAGATCGGACTCGCCAGCTTCGCCAACACCGCCAAGATGCACCGCGACGCGCTCGCCGCCGGCAATCTCGTGGTCAGCATTGAGGAAGTCGGGCGCGACGGAATTCGCGCCGCCGTCGGCGAGGCGATCGGGCGCGTCGAGACTTGCGACGCGGTGCTGGTCGATTGCGACATCGACGTGATCGATCGCTCGCAAATGCCCGGCGCGCCGGGGGCCCGGCCGGGCGGGATGGACGTCGCCGATTTCTTCTGGGCGGTGCGCAAGCTGGCCTCCCTGCCCAACGTCCGGGTCATCGACCTGACCGAATGGGATCCGTCGCTCGATTCGACCGATCTGAGCGCGCTCACCGCAGCGCGCTGGGTCGCGGAATGCATCGCCGGGTTCGAAGCGCGCTAGCCAAACCCCGCCCAGCTTCGCTCGACGGGACAGTTGAGACCAGGGCCAAAGTCGTGCGTTGCTTCTCCCTGAAGATTCAGCGGGAGACTATCGTGAAACGCTCAACCAAGACGATCCTCAAAGGCTATGCCTATGCGTGGATTACCCTGACCTTCTTCCTTAGCTCGCTAGCGCTCCACTGGTGGTTCGGCTGGGGCGCATTTGCTGACGAAGCGCGAGCGCATAGCCAGTCCCCGGAGTTCGGGGTCTATGCGACTGAGATGCTTCGAGATACTTTCGAGAACTGGCAATCCGAATTCCTTCAACTTCTGTGGCAGGTCGTCGGACTCGCCTATTTCCTTTATCTCGGATCGCCGAGCAGCCACGAGAATGACGACCGCCTGGAAGCGAAGGTCGACGCGCTGCTTCACTTGCAGGGCGATCGAGGCAAAGAAATCATCGTCAGGCTCGACCGGCATTTCATGCGTCATCCGCGCGAACGGCGCCCCAGCGTGGGCGATGACGAGCTCGACAGGCTGTTGAGAGGAGA
>DASTIF010000122.1:0-3502 GCA_035717805.1 Sphingomicrobium sp. | reverse complement strand
CGCTTCCCGCCCCAAACGAGTTGGCGCTATCTCGCCGCTTCTTAGAAATTTCTCGACTTCTCTAAGCAAATGCACTCTTCATCCCCACGTCATATGACGACTCGGCTGCATATCCCTTCCCAACGCATTTCCTACTTGTCTAGGCACTTTCCTACAGTTAAGGACGCTTAATGATTTCGGATGCTCGTACCGCCCTCGAACGACTCTGCGCGGAGCGCGGCGAGGACTTTGCAGGCTTGTCGAGAATGCTTGGCCGCAACTCCGCCTACATCCAGCAATTCGTCCGCCGCGGCGTTCCGAAGAAGCTGAAGGAAGAGGAGCGCAAGAAGCTGGCCCGCTTCTTTGGCGTTCCCGAATCGATCCTCGGCGGGCCCGCGGAGGTCGAGCAGGGGCCGGGCGGCCTGGTCGCGGTCAAGAGAACGCCGGTCCAGGCTTCGGCCGGGCCTGGCGCTTTTGCCGGGGAAGAGCGGGCACGGCCCTATTTCGCGTTCGACGAACGTTGGCTGAAAACGCTGACTCCGTCGGCATCCTCCAAATTGTCGATCATCCGGGTCGAGGGCGATTCGATGGCGCCGACCCTGAACGCCGGTGACGACATCCTCGTGGACCTGGGTGATTGCATGGAGCGGATTCGCGACGGCATTTACGTGCTTCGCGCGGACGACGTTCTGGTGGTGAAAAGGCTCGCGGTCCACCCGACCGGACGCCGTGTCACGGTCCAGTCCGACAATCCGGCCTATCCCGACTGGCCCGATTGCGAGCTCGGCGCGATCCAATGCATCGGGCGGGTGATCTGGGCGGGGCGCAAGGTCGCCTGAGAATCAGGCGCGGCGGCGGTCGACCAGCCAGAGCCCTACCGCGATGGCGATGCCGATCGCGGTTCCGATCAGTACCCCGCGCACCGCGTCACGAGTGGCCAGGCCGGCGACGAAGCCGATCAGGATCGCCGCGGTTAAAAAGCAGCCACCGGCCTTGGGCGAATTGGTCATGCGCCCCACTGGACATGGCCGGCGCGGAACTCAAGCAAAGGATGGTCAACGAGACGTTGACGATGCTTGTCGGCAGTCGGGAAACGGCTTTGCGGTTAGAGCCGCGCCATGGACGCGCCCTTCATCTCCGGCCGGCCGGCGCTTGCGGACGCTGCCATGCTGATCGAGCAGTTCGGCGACAATGCCGGGCTAGAAGCCGCGGTTCGCGCCGAGCGCAGCCGCGATGCCGGCAATGTCGTCCTGTTCTGCCACTGGCGCCAGATCGAGCGCGTGATCGTCACCTTGAGCAGCGAGGAAGTGCGCGGAAGCGTTCACTAATTCGCTTCGACAGTCTGGCGCCGTTCATGCGCGCCCACTAGTCTGGCGTGATGACGGAGCGGGTTGGGGCGGGGGTTGTCGGGCGGCTGCTGTGCGCGGCTGGCTTCGCGGCGCTCAGCTCGGCGCCGGCATTTGCGCAGCAGGTTCCGCCGACTGGCTCCGCCGATGTCGACCCTTCCGCACCGCTCGATGCCATGCCCGACCTCGGGGTCGACTGGCCCGACCCTTCCAAAGCTCCGCCCGAGACGGCTCCGGATGAGGCCGATTCGGGCGACGAACCGGCGATCACCGATGTCTCGTCCGAGCGTTTCTACGCGATCGCGATCGAGGGGCTGGAGCGGATCGGCAACGCCGAGCAGCTGGTCGAGGATTTCGAGAAGCAGTCGGCGCTCTACGAAGGCCGCAAGGACGAGGCCAATGCCGCGCAGATCCAGCGCCGCTCGGAAGCGGATTCGCAGCTTCTAGCCGAGCTGCTTCGGTCGCAAGGCTATTATGACGCGATCGTCGACTCGGCGATCGAGCCCGAAGGCCAGCTGCTTCGGGTCACGCTCCACGCCGACGCGGGCGTTCAATATCGATTCCGGGCAGTCGAGTTTCCCGGCCTGGAGGCCGCGGGCGAGGAGGCCGACGAGCTGCGCCGGAGCTTCGCCGTCAAGCCGGGCGATCCGGTCGTCGCGCAGGACGTCATCGCTGCCGATCTGTCGTTCAAGGTGGCGCTGGGCGAGCTCGGCTTCGCCCTTGCCGACGTCGGCGATCAGCAGATTACCATCGATCACCAGACCCATCTCGCGGATCTGGTCCTTCCCGTCGAGCCTGGGCCGGTCGCGAGCTTCGGGACCATCCGGGTCAGCGGCAAGCCGCCTTTCAGCGCCCGTCACGTCGCCGACATCGCCCGCTTCGAGCCCGGGGAGCGGTTCGAGCGCGATAAGGTGGACGACCTCCGGCGGGCGCTGATTGCGACCGGCCTTGTTGCTTCGGCGGATGTCAACGTCGTGCCGGCAGCGGACCAGCGAACCGTCGATCTCGACGTCCGGCTCACGCCCGCGCCGAGCCACACGATCGCCAGCGAGCTCGGCTACGGGACGGGCGAGGGCGCCAAGATCGAGGCGAGCTGGCAGGACCGCAATTTCGTCAATCCGGAAGGCGCGCTCACCGTTCGCGGAATCGCCGGCACTCGCGAACAGCTCGCCGGAGTCGAGTTCCGCCGCAACAATTTCGGCGCCCGCGACCGCCTGTTCGACCTTCAGCTGACCGCCAGCCACACCAATTTCGACGCTTACGAAGCCCGCACGATCCGTTTCCTGGGAAGCGTCGAGCGGCAGAGCAACATAATCTGGCGCAAGCGCTGGACCTGGGGCATCGGGACCGAGCTTTTGGCAACCGACGAGCGCGGCGTGTTCAACGACCCACTGGTCAAGGAAACGCGCACCTTCCTGATCGCCGCGCTTCCGCTCAGCCTCGCTTATGACGGCACCGACGATCTTCTCGATCCTACGCGCGGAATACGTGGCTCGATCCATCTGAGTCCGGAGATTTCCGCCAAGGGCCTGTCCTTTGCCTATGCCCGGGCCCAGATCGACGCCAGCGCTTATTATCCGGTCACTAAAAGCACGGTCGTTGCAGGGCGGGTCCGGCTCGGCAGCATCCTCGGTGCGGGCGCCGGCACGGTCGCCCCCTCGCGGCGCTTCTATGCCGGCGGCGGCGGCTCTGTCCGCGGCTACGGCTATCAGGAAGTCGGTCCACGCGACTTCGAAGGCGATCCGGTCGGCGGCAAGACGCTCACCGAATTCGCGATCGAGGCGCGCTACCGGTTCGGCAATTTCGGGATCGTGCCTTTCTTCGACGCCGGCTCGCTGACCAACAAGGTGACGCCGGGCTTCAACAAGTGGCAGTTCGGGGCGGGCCTTGGAGTTCGCTATTATTCGAGCTTCGGGCCGATCCGGATCGACGTCGGAACTCCGCTCAACCCGCGCGCGGGCGACAGCCGAATCGCGGTCGCGGTGTCGCTGGGCCAGGCCTTCTGATGGCGGAGATCGCGGCCGACAGCGAAGAGCGCGGACGGCCGCCTTACCGGCTCAAGCCTGACTGGTCGCGGCGACTGTTCCGTGAATTGCTCGCGCTTCTTCTCGGCCTCGCTTTCCTTCTCGCCGTCGGCCTGGCGATCCTCGACACCGCGCCCGGCCACCGCTGGATCG
>DASTIF010000121.1:0-2489 GCA_035717805.1 Sphingomicrobium sp. | reverse complement strand
TCCAGCCCGACCATCTCGACCTCCGCCCCCGACAGATCGACCGTCGCGGGAAGCAACTCGAGCCGCGGCACTCGGGTGGCGACGACGCTGTCCTGAACGCCCGAGGTCCCGATCAGCACGTCGTAGCTCGATCGAACGCGCTTCGACTGCGGGACGCCGAGGCCGGTCGAGGCATTTCCCTGCGGGTCGAGGTCGATCAGCAGCACCTTCCAGCCGATCGCGGCGAGCGCGGTCGCGAGGTTGATCGCCGTCGTGGTCTTGCCGACCCCACCCTTCTGGTTTGCGATCGCGACGCGGATCATCGCCCACCCCTCGGCTTCACATTGCGCAGCAGCAGGATCCCGGCGTCGGGATCGGTGCGGCTGGGCACACTCGTTGAATCACAGTGCCAGTTTCGCCGGACTTCGGCCAGTTCCGATTGCCCCGCCTTGCCCTTTGGAAGCACCCACAGCGTGTTTTTTGTGGACAGATGCGTGGATATGCAAAGCAATCGTTCGAGCGAGGCGACGGCCCGGGCGGTGATCGCGTCGAATCGCCCGCCCGCTCGCTCGGCTTTCGAGGCCACGATGGTCACGCGATCCGACAATCCGAGCGCGTTCACGACTCGGGTCAGGAAGTCGGCGCGCAGCCGGCGCGGCTCGATGAGTGCGACCGGCCCGCTCACCAGCGCCGCGATCACGATTCCGGGCAATCCCGCGCCCGAGCCGATGTCCGCCCACGAGGCGCCGGCCTTCGGCTCGAACCGAACGAGTTGCGCGGAGTCGAGGATGTGCCGGTCCCACAGCGTCTCGAGGGTCGAGGCCGCGATCAGATTCTGTCGCCTCGACTCGTCGCGAAGCAATTCCGCAAATCGCTCCAGACGGTCGACTGTTTCACGTGAAACATCCCGGCCCGAGATTTCGGCCAGGCGCTCGATCATGCGGCGACGCGGGTGGCCGCGACGTGGAGTGCGGATAGCGCCGCCGGCGTGACACCCTGGACCCGCGATGCCTGGTCGAGAGTCTCGGGCCGCGCAGTCGATAGCCGTTCGACCATTTCCGCGGAAAGGCCGGGCACCGACGCATAATCGAAGCGCGAACCGAGCGAGAGCAGGACGTCGCGTTGGACCGCGTCCCACTCCCGCCGCTGACGTTCCAGGTAGGGCGCATAGAGAGCGTCGGCGCGGCCCTCCTCGGTCTCTGTCCATCGAGCCGACGCGCGCGCCTCGAAATGCTGTTCGATCTGGCGACGGCGGCGCCTGGAAACGCAACCCGCGTCAATCGCGGCCTGGCCCAGGCGCGTGGTTGCGTTATCGGCTCGAAGCGACAGCCGATATTCAGCGCGCGCGGTCATCATCCTGTATGGCTCGGTGACACCCTGGAGCGTCAGGTCGTCCACCATTACTCCGATGTAGGAAGATCGGCGGTCGAAGCGCACTGGGTTCAGGTCGAGAGCCGAAGCAGCCGCGTTGAGCCCTGCGACCAGGCCCTGCGCGGCGGCTTCCTCATAGCCGGTGGTCCCATTGATCTGGCCGGCGAGGAACAATCCCGCGATATCGTTCACTTCCAGCGTCGCCCCCAATCTGCGAGGATCGACGAACTCATATTCGACCGCATAACCCGGACGGACGATATCCGCCCGTTCGAGACCGGGAATCGAGCGCACGAACGCCTGCTGCACATCCTCCGGGAGCGACGTCGAAATACCGTTGGGATAGACAAGCCGGTCGCCAAGCCCTTCGGGTTCGAGGAAAATCTGGTGGCCGTCGCGGCCGCCGAATCGCTTCACTTTATCTTCGATCGACGGGCAATAGCGCGGGCCCCGGCCCTCGATAGCGCCTGCAAACAATGGCGAACGATCCAAATTCGCCTCGATAATCTCGTGCGTTCGACCGCTCGTTCGAGTGATCGCGCAGGCGAGCTGCGGCGGCGCCGCGCTTTCGCCGAGGGCCGACATGGTCCAGGGCTGCGCTTCGCTCGGCTGTTCCTCGAGCCTCGACCAATCGATCGTCCGGCCGTCGAGCCGCGGCGGCGTTCCCGTTTTTAGCCGGCCCTGGCCGAGACCGACGTCACGGAGCTGCTTGCCCATCGCGACTGAAGCGCGCTCGCCGCTTCGCCCGCCCGCGACGACGGTCTCGCCGACGAACAGCCGCGCATCGAGAAATGTGCCGGTCGCCACGACCAGCGCCTTGCAAGCGATAAATCCGGCGTCGGTCTCGAGCCCGGCGATCCGGCCGGCGGAAATCTTCATGCCGAGCGCCTCGCCGACGATGAGATCGACTCCGGTTTCCGCGACAAGATCGGTCACAACCCGCCGGTAAAGCGAGCGGTCGGCCTGGACGCGCGGGCCGTGGACTGCGGGCCCCTTGCTTCGGTTGAGCATCCGCCGGTGGATTGTCGCGCGGTCGGCCGCGCGGGCCATCAGCCCGTCGAACACGTCGAGCTCGCGGACAAGGTGGCCCTTGCCGACGCCGCCGATCGAGGGGTTGCACGACATTTGACCGGCATCCT
>DASTIF010000120.1:0-14783 GCA_035717805.1 Sphingomicrobium sp. | reverse complement strand
GCTTCCAGCCGCGGCCGGAGGGGCACGGCCCGCCGGAAGTTTCGGGACCGGCGCCCTCGCAGCCTTTGTCGCGACGCCCTGCGCCGGTCCGTTCCTTGGGGCGGCCCTCGGCACCGCGTTGCTTCTTCCGCTCGCCGGATCGGTCGCGGTATTCGCCGCGCTCGGACTGGGCCTCGCCCTCCCGTTCCTTGCAATCGCTTACATCCCGGCGCTCCGCGACAAGCTTCCCGCGCCTGGCCTATGGATGGCGAAACTGCAGCGGTTCCTAGCAATCCCCATGGGCGCGACCGCGATCGCGGCATTGTGGCTGCTGTATCGCGAAGCTGGACCGCGGGCGCTCTGGATCGGCATTGCCGCGGCCGGCATCCTCGCCATTGCCCTTGCGCTTGTCGGTTCAAGCCAGAAGCGGGGCGGAGGGGCGCCCTTGCTTGCGCTCGCTCTGGGCGCAGCCACGCTGGTCGGCGCGATCGTCCTGGTTCCCGACAAGGTCGGGAGTGAATCGCCAAGATTGCCGGGCGCCGAGAAGTGGAGCGAGACGGGGGTCGGCCGGGCGCTCGCCCAAGGGCATCCGGTGTTCGTCTATTTCACCGCCGACTGGTGCCTGACCTGCAAGGTCAACGAAGCCGCCGCGATCGACCGGCAGGCGGTGCGCGATGCGTTCGATGCCGCAGGGGTCAAGGTGCTGGCGGGCGACTGGACCAGCGGCGATCCGGAAATCACGCGCTTCCTCGAAAGCCGGGGGCGGGCAGGCGTGCCGCTCTATCTGTGGTATCAGCCGGGCAGCGCCGAGCCGGACGAGCTTCCGCAGGTTCTAACGCCGGCGATGCTCGTCAGCCGCGCTCGCCGCCGTCCGTAGAGTCGCGCTCCCAAACCTTCTTGCCCGCGACCCAGGTTTCCAGAACCCGCGTTCTGCCAAGTTTTCGGGGATCGACCTTGGCCGGGTCGCGGTCGATCAGGATGAAGTCGGCCCATTTGCCGGGCTCCAGTGCGCCGATCCGGTCTTCCGCGAAGCCGGCATAAGCCGCGCCGCGCGTGAAGGCTGCCAGCGCCTGCTCGAAAGTCAGCCGTTCCGAGGGAATCCAGCCGCCGGGCGGCTGGCCATTGAGGTCCTGCCTGCTGACAGCCGCGGACAGGCCGGGGAAGGGGTTGGGCGATTCGACGGGGAAGTCCGATCCGAAGGCGAGCGGGATGCCGAGCTTCTCGACCGTCTGCCAGGCATAGGCCCCCGCCAGCCTGTCCGGACCGAGGCGCTTTTCGGCCATCAAGCGGTCGCTGGTCTGATGGGTCGGCTGCATCGAAGCGATGATGCCAGCGGGTTTGAGACGCGGGATGTCGGCGGGATCGACGATCTGGAAATGCTCGATACGCCAGCGCCGGTCGCCGGGATATCTCTTCGCCAGCTGCTCATAGACCGAGATGACCTGCGCGTTGGCCGCGTCGCCGATGGCGTGGGTGGCGACCTGGAATCCGGCCGCGGCGGCGGTGTCGGCGAGGGCGAGCAGCTCGGCATCCGAATGGAACTGAAGCCCGCGCGTGTCCGGCTTGTCCGCATAGGGCTGTTTCAGCCAGGCACCGCGCGAGCCCAGCGCGCCGTCAGCGAACAGTTTGACACCGACCAGTCGAAGATGATCGCCGTACAGCCACGCACTCGGCTTCGGCACCGATTCAAATGGCGCGCCGAGCGCATAGGTCATCAGGCGGACATTCAGACGCCCGGCCTCGCCCGCGCGCCGGAAGGCGTTCCAGTCGTCGAGCGACGTGCTCATCGATCCGACCGCCGTCACGCCCACCGAAAGCAGCTGCTCCTGCGCCTTGGCGAGCGCTTCGTCCGACTGCGCCGTCGTGCGGCCGGGGACGTGCTTGCGAATGAGGTCGGTCGCGGCGTCGACGAACAGGCCGGTCGGGGCACCGTTCGCCCCGCGCTCGATCTTTCCGCCCGAAGGGTCCTTCGTCGCTGCCGTCACCTTCGCGGCCTGGAGCACCGCGCTGTTGACGACGATGGCGTGGCCGTCGATCCGCTCCAGAATCACCGGCCGGTCGGAAACGATCGAATCGAGGTCCGCCGCCGTCGGGAATCTCTTGTCCGGCCACAACTCCTGGTTCCAGCCGAAACCCACGATCCACTTCGCGTCGGGATTGTCGGCCGCATAGGCCCGAAGCCTTTGCTGAAGGTCGGCGATGGAGCTGGTGCCCGTGAGATTGAGGTTCAGGGCGGCCATGCCAAGGTCCATGACGTGGCCGTGGGCGTCGATCAGGCCTGGAAGCAGCGTGCGGCCATGCGCATCGACGATTATGTCCGCTTCCGGCCTCGCCTCGCCGGGCCCAAGCAGCCGGACGACCTTGCCGTCGTCGCCGATCAGGATCGCGGTGAAATGCTGAAGCTTGCCGGCGGCGTCGACCTGCATTCCATTGGCATTGTCGATGAGCGTGTCGGCGAGGGCGGGAGAGGCGAGGACGGCCGCGATCAGCGCGGCAATTGCGGGCGGTTTCATTACGGCGCCATAGCATTGTCGGAGCCCAAGTGAACCGCTACGCCGCTGCACCGATGATGCAGCCGCCGACCATCGACGACATCCGTGCCGCTGCGGAGCGGATCGAGGGCGCGGTGGTCCGCACTCCGATGCTGTTGAGCCGAACGCTTTCCGAGATCACCGGCGCGGAGATCTGGCTCAAGTTCGAGAACCTGCAATTCACGTCCGCCTACAAGGAGCGCGGGGCGCTCAACAAATTGCTCCAGCTCTCGCCGGAGGAGCGGGCGCGCGGCGTGATTGCGGCCTCGGCCGGCAATCATGCGCAGGCGGTTGCCTATCACGCCAAGCGGCTTGGAATTCCGGCGACCATCGTCATGCCGTCGCCGACGCCGACGGTGAAAGTGACCCAGACCGAGAGCCACGGAGCGACGGTCGTGCTCCACGGCGACATGTTCGATGACGCTTATGCCAGGGCGCGCGAGCTCGCGCTCGAAAACGGCCACGTCTTCGTCCACCCCTTCGATGATCCGCAGATCATCGCAGGCGCCGGAACGGTTGCGCTCGAAATGTTCGAGGATGCGCCCGGGCTCGAGGCGATCGTCGTCCCGATCGGCGGAGGCGGGCTGATGTCGGGGGTTTCGATCGCCGCCCGGGCGCTCAAACCCGGCATCGAGCTGATCGGGGTGGAGGCCGAGCTTTATCCGTCGATGAAATGCGCGATCCAGGGCTGTCATTTGCCGCTGGGCGGCGACACACTGGCCGAGGGAATTGCGGTGAAACAGCCGGGGGAATTGACCTCGCGGATCCTCCGCGAGCTCGTCAATGACGTCGTACTGGTATCGGAGCGCTGCATCGAACAGTCGGTGGCGATGCTGGTCGGGATCGAAAAGACCGTCGTCGAAGGCGCCGGCGCCGCCGGCCTTGCCGCGATTCTCGCCGATCCGGACCGGTTCAAGGGAAAGAAGGTCGGGACCCTGCTTTGCGGCGGCAATATCGACACGCATCTCCTCGCCAACGTCCTCGTCCGCGATCTCGTCCGGCAGGGCCGGATCGCGCGGCTGAGAATCGCGGCCCAGGACCAGCCGGGCGCGCTCGCCGCAATCACCGCCAGGTTCCACGAGGCCGGCGTCAACATCATCGAAATCCGTCACAGCCGAATCTTCACCGCCCTTCCGGCCAAGGACACGGTCATCGAAGTCGAGTGCGAGGCGCGCGACTCGGCCGCGATCGACAATGCGGAGCGTCTTCTCGAAGCCGCCGGATTCCAGGTCGACCGCGCGTCGCTCGACTAGGAATCGGTCCCTTTCCGGGACATTGATCGGCGGCAAGTCGCGCTTGAGCGCGACGAAGTCTTTTCAAGTGCGTTTACCAGTCGCATAAACGGCATTGTAACCATGAGCGCACCGTTCCGCTTTCCCAAGTTCTTCGTCACGAACCCTTCGCCGTGCCCGTATCTTCCGGGCAAGGTGGAGCGGAAAGTGTTCACCGAGCTCAATGGCCGAAACGCGAGCGAGCTCAACGAGGCGCTCGGACGAATCGGATTCCGGCGCAGTCAGTCGGTCGCCTATCGGCCGAGCTGTATCGAATGCAGCGCCTGTGTCTCTGTCCGGGTCCTCGCGGCGGAGTTCGAGGCCAATTCGACCCAGCGCAAGATTCTCCGGCGGCATTCCGACCTAGAAGTCGTGGCCTGCCAGCCCTGGACGACCGAGGAGCAATATGCGCTTCTTCGCCGCTATCTCGCGGCCCGCCATCCGGGTGGCGGAATGGCGGAAATGGACGAAACCGATTTCGCCGACATGGTCGAGCAAACCCCGGTCCGCACCTACATGATCGAATATCGCGAGCCGTCCGAGAATGGCCGGCCGGGCAAGCTCCTCGGATGCTGCCTGTCGGACCACCAGAATGATGGCCTGTCGATGATCTACAGCTTCTTCGACGTCGGCCCGAAGGCGCGGAAGGGGCTCGGCACGCTGATCATCCTCGATCATATCGTCCGCGCCGCCCGCGCCGGTTTGCCCTACGTCTATCTCGGATATTGGGTCGAGGGGTCCCGGAGGATGGACTACAAGACGCGCTTCCGGCCGCTCGAGCGCCTCGGCCGCGACGGCTGGCGGCGAATGGACGACGTTGAAACGCAGCCGGCCACGGCCCCGATCGAGCTTCCTGCACGCCGCGATCGCAAGCGCTCTTTGATCGAGGCATAAGAAAAGGCGGAGTCTTTCGACTCCGCCTTCTCCACCCCTGTTCGAAAAAGTTGTCAGGCGACCGCCGCGGCGGGCTCCGATTCCTCTTCGGCTTCCGGATCGCGGAGCACATAGCCGCGGCCCCAGACCGTCTCGATGTAATTGGCGCCGCCGCAGGCCAGGCTCAGCTTCTTGCGCAGCTTGCAGATGAAGACGTCGATGATCTTCAATTCGGGCTCGTCCATGCCGCCGTAGAGATGGTTGAGGAACATTTCCTTGGTGAGCGTCGTGCCCTTGCGGAGCGAGAGAAGCTCCAGCATCGCATATTCCTTGCCGGTCAGGTGCACGCGGGCGCCATCGACCTCGACCGTCTTGGCATCCAGGTTCACCGCAAGCTTGCCGGTGCGGATGACCGATTGCGAATGGCCCTTGGAGCGGCGGACGATCGCGTGGATTCGGGCGACCAGCTCGTCGCGGTGGAACGGCTTGGTGACGTAATCGTCGGCGCCGAAGCCGAGCGCACGGACCTTGCTGTCCATTTCACCAATGCCGGAAAGGATCAGCACCGGGGTGCCGACCTTAGCGGTGCGAAGCTTCTTCAGGACGTCATAGCCGTGCATGTCCGGCAGATTGAGGTCGAGAAGGATGATGTCGTAGTCGTACAGCTTCCCGAGATCGAGGCCTTCCTCGCCAAGGTCGGTCGTGTAGACATTGAAGCCTTCGGTCCCGAGCATCAGCTCGATGCTCTTGGCGGTCGTCGGCTCGTCTTCGATCAGCAGCACGCGCATTGCTGGTCCCCCCGTTCGCGGCCCGAAGGTTTACGGCTAGCGTAACGCCCTCTTAATGGCCTTGAAGCGTCCATTAACCATTCGAGGGATGAAGGCAAAAGGTTAATATTGTGTAACAGCCTGGAATCCTTTGCTTCGTTGCGACGTCGCATCACAAGGCTCAAACGTGCGCCCACAAGGGAGGCTGCAAATCAACCGCTCCAATACGGACGATTCTACTGGCGGCCTGGCCCAGCTGATCCTGTTCGAGGATGCCGAAGCGATTGTCATCGACAAGCCAGCCGGCCTGCCTGTGGACGCGCCTCGGGCAGGCGGCGACAGCATAAGCGCGCGGCTCGACGAGCTCAGGCTCGGATTCCACCGGCCGCCATCGGTCATTCATCGCCTCGACCGCGACACCTCGGGATGCCTTCTCCTCGCCCGCAACCCGAAGGCGCGAGCGAAATTTGCCGCCGCGTTCGAGAGCGGCAAAGTCGAGAAAGCCTATCTTGGAGTCATTGCCGGCGAGATCGCGGGGGAGGGGATGATCGATCTTCCGCTCGCCAAGGTCTCGTCGCCGGAGCAGGGTTGGCGAATGATCGTCGACGACAAAGGCAAGGCCGCGCGAACGCTATGGCGGGCGCTCGGGTCCAGGGATGGGCAGACGCTCGTCGAATTCCGCCCGCAGACCGGCCGGACCCACCAGATTCGCGCGCATGCCCTATATGGGCTCGACGCAGCCATCGTCGGCGATCCCATCTATGGCGCTGCGGGCGAGGCGATGTTGCTTCACGCGCTTCGGCTCGTCGTTCCTCGAGACAGGAAGGCGGCGATCGACGTGACAGCGCCGCTTCCGGCAAGCTTCGGGCATTGGCGCGATGCGGCCTGAGGACGTCGCCATTCCGGACGAGGCGCTCAGCGAGACGTTTCTCGCGGCCACCGGACCGGGCGGTCAGAACGTCAACAAGGTCGCGACCGCAGTGCAGCTTCGAGTCGACCTGTTCCGGCTTGGCCTGACTCCGGACGTCTATGAGCGGTTGAAGCGCATCGCCGGAAGCCGGCTGACCTCGGCCGGTGAGCTTCTGATCGCCGCCCGCCGTTTCCGCACCCAGGAGGCGAACCGCGCGGATGCCAGGCGCAGGCTGGCGGAAATGATCGCCGAAGCGCATATCGTTCAGCCCAAGCGCAAGGCGACGCGGCCGAGCCGTGCGGCCAAGGCAAAGCGGATTGATTCGAAAAAGCAGCGGAGCGCCGTAAAGCGCGGCCGGGGAAGGGTGGAGCTGGAGTGATGTACGATTTCAGTATCGAGTCGGCCGACAAGGCGACGCTCTACCGCGACCTCGCCCAGGCTCTTGAAGCGCTGATTGCCGACGAGCCTGACCCGATCGCCAACATGGCGAACGCCGCGGCGCTGATCTGGGAATCGCTGCCCGATCTCAACTGGGCCGGTTTCTATCGCAATGGCGGTGGCGACGAGCTCGTGCTCGGGCCGTTCCAGGGGCGCCCGGCCTGCATCAGAATAGCGTTCGGTAAGGGCGTCTGCGGAGTCGCGGCCGAAACCCGGCAGGTGCAGCGCGTTACCGACGTCAATGAATTCCCGACGCACATCGCCTGCGACAGCGCGTCGGCGAGCGAGATCGTGGTGCCGATTGTGCGTGACGGGGAACTGATCGCAGTGCTCGACCTCGACAGCCCGACTCGGGGTCGGTTCACCCAGGAGGACGAGGCGGGCTGCGTTGCTTTGGGCAATATCCTCGCCCGCGCTATCTAGCCGAACCTAGATATTGCGCCCCGTGATCCGCGAGATTTCGCGCTTCACATGTTCGTTGACGATGTTGGGCAGATGCTCGTCGATCCATTCTTTGAGGATCGGGCGGAGCATCTCGCGCACCATTTCCTCGAGCGGGTTCACCGCCGGCTGCGGCGGCAGCGTGGCGGCGACGCTCGACAGCTCGTCGAGCGAGTGACGCGTGTCCTCGGCGGCGTCCTCGTCGAGAAGCGGCGGTCCGAGATCGACTGGTGGCGCGATCGGCTGGTCGAGCTCGAGAATGTCGTCGTCGCTTTCTGCTTCATCCGCCGCCTCGCCTCGCGACTCTTCCGCCGCTTCGACCGCCGTTCGAAGCTCCTTTTCCTCGGCGATCACTTTCTTGATCGACGCCAGTATGTCTTCCATCGACGGTTCACGGCCGGGCGACTGCATCGGCGGATAATCCCTCATTGTCGGGGCGGTGTCACCCCTCGTGTCGCCGCTTATTGTTCGCGAAGCGACCGCCAGAAATGGGTGTACAGCGGCTCGAGTATATATTGCAGCGCCGTTCGCTTCCGCACCGCGAGTACGACCTCGACCGGAAGGCCGGGCCGAAGATGACCCTTGCCCAGCGCTCCGCGAACCTTGTCGAGCTCCTCGGGCGTCACTTCCACTTCGGCGCGGAAGAAGGAGCGGCCGGTATTTTCGTCGGTGAAGCTGTCCGCCGAGATCGTGCGGACAGTGCCGGTCAATAGCGGCAGGGTTCGGTCTTCGACGCTGCTGAAGCGCACCTGGGCTTCCTGGCCCTGGTAAACGTCGTCCGCGCCGCGCGGGTCGACCTGTGCCTGAATCACCAGCTTGCGGTCATCCGGAACGACGTCCATCAAGGTCTGGCCGGGGGCGACGACTCCGCCAACGGTGAAAACGCTCAGGCCGACGACCTGGCCCGATGCGGGGGCTCGGACCATGGTCCGCTGGACCTGCTCGCGCGCGGCGATGAGCTTGGGCAGGACTTCCGAAATCTTCGACTGCGTGTCGCGAAGCTGGGTCGCGACGTCCTCCATGCTGCTCTGCTTCAGGCTGAGCGACTGCATCCGGGTCTCGCCCATGCCTTCGGAGGCGCGGGCCACTTCGGCCGCCATGGCCGCCTCCCGCCCGCGAAGATCCTCCATCGTCCGCTCGAGCGCTCTAATCCGGTTGGTCGAGGCGAAACCCTTTTTCTCCAGCTCCCTCATGCCTTCCAGCTCTTCGGCGAGGATCCGCTGCTGCTCGTCGAGCGATGCGCGCTGTTCGGCATAGCCGGAACGTTGCTCTCCGAGTTGCCTGGATCGCTGGCCGAGCACCGACTGCTGGGCGCCCATCGAGGCGCGCGTGGCGCGAAGTTGCGCGCGCTGCAGCTGCATAGCCTGCTCCGCGAGCGCCCTGTCCGTGGCGGGCAGG
This sequence comes from Sphingomicrobium sp., assembly GCA_035717805.1. Lineage (GTDB taxonomy): Bacteria > Pseudomonadota > Alphaproteobacteria > Sphingomonadales > Sphingomonadaceae > Sphingomicrobium. Next base: position 6,175 of record DASTIF010000120.1, on the reverse strand, counting down.
TCGGCAAACTCCGCCGGCGGAGCGAAATCGGAAGCGCCCGAGCGCTCAGCGAGCAGGCGCGCGCGCTGAGCCAGGAGTGTAAGATAGTCGCTTGTGAGCGCCCGTTCAGACGCCCGAAGATCGGGCGCCGCAAGCTCGACCAGCAATTGGCCGGCCTTGACCTTCTGCCCTTCGCGAACGTGAATCGCGGTGACGATTCCGCCCTCGCGATGCTGGACCGACTGGCGGTTGCCGGAAACCGCGACCTTGCCCTGTGCGTGGACTCCCGCGTCGAGGGGGGCGAGGGCGGCCCAGCCGAGCAGGATCACGAAAAAGAAGATCGCGATGGCGGTGCCGATCCGGACGTCGCGCGCCGGGTTGTCGACCTCGCCGGTCTCGGCCGGAAGATAGGTCTTCAGCTCAAGCAATTGCGTGCTCATGCGGCGCTCTCCGCGCCCGGCGACGAAAGCCGGACGACCACGTCGTTCATCGGGCCGATCATCTTGGGCCGGCCCGATTCGAGGACCAGCAGCCGGTCGGCGGTTTCCAGGATCGACTTGCGATGCGCGATGAGCAGGATCGCCGCCCCGCGCGAGCGCGCCTTGTCGACCGCTCGGCCAAGGGCGGCCTCGCCTTCGGCGTCGAGAAACGCGTTCGGCTCGTCGAGTATCAGTATCGGAGGGTCGCGGTAGAGCGCGCGGGCGAGCGCGATTCGCTGCGACTGTCCGGCCGAGAGCCCCGCGCCCATCGGGCCGAGCTGCGTGTCGTAACCGTTGGGAAGCTGAAGGATCAGGTCGTGCACGCCGGCCTGCCTGGCCGCCTCGACGACTTCGGCATCGACTGATTCGGCCCCGTCGTCGAGCCATGGCTCGAAGCGGGCGATATTATCCTTGATTGTGCCTTCGAACAGGCTCGGTTCCTGTGGCAGATAGCCCACGAACCGGCCCAGCGCATCCGGGTCCCAGTCGGATCGCTGCGCGCCATCGAACCGCACCGTCCCAATCTCCGGCGTGAGTGCTCCGGCGATGACCTTGGCGAGCGTCGTCTTGCCCGATCCGCTCGGGCCGACGATCCCGAGAATCTCGCCGGGCTTAGCGCTGAACGAAACCCCGTTCAGAATCGGCTTCCCGCCCGGGCCGCGAACGCCGACCTGCTCGACCTCGAGCTTGCCTTGGGGCGCCGGAAGCGCGGTTCGGATCCGGTCTTCCTCGCCGGGCTGGCGCATGGTCTCGGCCAGCCGCTCGAGCGCCGCGCGGGCCGACATCAAGGTCGACCAGCCGCCGATCAAAGCATCGACCGGCTGCAGCGCGCGGCCGATCAGGATCGAAGCGGCGATGATCGCGCCGGAAGAAATCTTGCCGTCGATCGCCAGCAATGCGCCAAGCCCGAGCGCGAAGGACTGGACGAACATCCGGATGAATCGGCTGACGGCGGTGAAGCGGCTTCCGGCAAGCTGCGCGGTTACCAGCCCGCCGATCCCCGTCGACCGGTGCGCGCGCTGTCGGCTCACCATCGCGCCGACCATTCCGAGCCCGCGAAGCGTCCCTGCGTAAGCCGCCGCCGCCTGCTCGGTGGCGTGCGACGCCGCGATGGCCCGGGTCGCGGCCTCGGTCGTCTTCTTGGTGGAGCGCTGGTTGCTTCGGGCAATGAACAAAAGCAGCGCGATCGACCCGATCGCGAACAGCCCCAGCGTATAATGGAACATGAAGCAGACCAGGATGAAGATCGGGGTCCACGGCAGGTCGAACAGAGCCGAAGCGGCGGGGCTTGCGAGCGCCTGACGGACGGTGTCGAAGTCGCGCATCGCCTGCACGTTCTCGCGCCCGCCGGCCGACAGCATCCGGTGCAGAATCCGCGGAGTCAGAATCGCGTCGAGCCTGGCGCTTGCACGCACCAGAAGCCGGCCCCGAAGAGCATCGAGCGAAGCCATGGTGAGGAGCGCGATCGCGAGCGCCAGGGTGACGAACAGAAGCGTCATCTCGCCGCCGGTCGGGACCACGCGGTCATAGACCTGAAGCATGTAGAGCGCAGGGGTCAGCAACAATGTGCTGATGAGGACGCTGAACCACGCCGCGGCAATGAAATGCGGCCGGCACGCGCGCACCGCATCCGCCATCGGCGGCGGCAGATCGATCCCGGCTAGTTTCATGCCTTGCCCCTCCCCGGGCGCACATTCGTACATCTCGGCGCCGGGCGCCTCATAGCGGAATGTCGCGGCTGACGCAGGCGCACAATCGCACTTCGGCGAAAGCGCGCTGGCCTATCTACCAGCGACGGCACCGAGGTCAACCGCTAAGTCCCTTTGCGCATTGGCTTTATCGGATCAAGCGATTGGCGGCGCCGGTGGCGGGGCCAATCCCGATTCGAGACAGATCTCCCGGCAAGGGTCAAGCCGGGACAAATCGAAGGACGGTGGGTTTGTAGCGGCGATGCGGGCGCGACCGAAGGAGGCTTACTCGGCCGGAGTCGACGCCGGCGCGACTCCTTGTGCCTCGGCCGGAGTAACGGTCCGGGTCGCGGCCGGCGTGTGGCGGGGATCGCTTGCCCAGTCGTTCCAATTGCCCGCGACACGCCGGTAATTGCCGAGCGGATCGTAGAGCGGGCCCGCCTCGAGCCCAAGATCCTGCGCCTCGGCCTGGCCCATTGCGTTCAGCAGCTGGAAGCCCGCGACATATTCGTCGCGCCGGGCGCTTACCAATGCCACCTGCGAGTTAAGCAGTTCCTGCTCGGCGTTGAGCACGTCGAGGACGGTGCGAGTGCCGACCTGCCGCTCGGCGCGAGCGCCCTCAAGTGCGAGCTCGTTGGCCTCGACCGCCACCTGCTGGGAGGCGATCGCTTCCTTGGTCGCCTGCAGATCGGCGAAGGCGGAACGGGTCGCGGCTACGACGGACCGCTCGGTCGCGATGGTCTGCTCGAGAGTCTGGCCCTCGATCGCCTGGGCCTGGCGGATTCGCGCGGCGGGCGCGCCGCCCTGGAAGATCGGAACCCGCGCGGTCACTCCGCCGGTCGTCTGGGTGCCCATGTTGGGCCCGATGTTGTCGGTCCCGCCGAGCGAATTGACGTAGGTGCCGCTCACGCCCGCCGACAGTGACGGCAGCCGTTCGGCGCGGGCAACGTTGACGTCATAACCGGCGGCTTCCGCCGCGCGGTTCACCGCGACGATGTCGGGATTGTTGGCAAGCGCGATTCGAACGGCTTCCTCCGGCGTCGTCGGAAGCGGTGGAAGCGGAGGCGGCGGAGCGAGATCGTCGGGCGCATGCCCGATGACGCGGCGATATTCCTGTTCGCTTCCGGCAAGATTGCCCTGGGCGGTGGCGAGATTGGCCCGGCCGAGCTGAAGCCGCGCTTCCGACTGGGCGACGTCGGTCCGGGTGAGATCGCCGATCTCGAAGCGGTCGCGGCTGGCCTCGAGGTTGGTCTCCAGCACTTTGACGTTGTTTCGGTTCAGCTCGACGATGGCGCGGTCGCGAATGACGTCCATGTAGGCGGCGACCGCGGTGGTGAAGATATCGCCTTCGACCGCCCGAAGAGTCGCGCGCCCGGCCTCGACACGGGTCTTGGCGGCCTTGATCGAATTGGAGACGCTGCCGCCGTTGAACAATGGATAGCTGAGGTCGACGCCGACCGACAGGTCGGGCCCCTTGCCACCGACGTCGAGGATGCCGCTCCTGGTCAGGTCGCGATTGATGCCGACGGTGCCGCTGATCTGCGGCCGGCCGGCGGCACGTGCGATCGCGACGGTCGCGTCGGTCGCCTTCAACGCCTCGCGCTGCCCGGTCAGTGTGGGGTTGGTTCGGTACGCGGACACCAGGGCCTCGCGCAGCGTGTCCGCGGACGCGGTTCCAGCAGCGAGCGCGGCGATCAGGGTTCCGATGAAAAGCGGGCGGGAACGGGGCACGGTCACTCCGGTGTCAAAAAGCATCAAAAGGTGAAAGCCGCAGGGCGGGCGAAGCCGGGAAGGGCAGCCGCCGCCGCGTCGGCGATCGTGTGAAGGCCAAAGCCGTCGCCGGCTCGCCGGCCGACGGTCAAACGGCAGACGCCCTGGTCGACGAGAGCTGTTCCGAGCCGGCCACGGTCGGTCAACTGGGCGACGATCGGCTCCGGGATATGCTCAACGGCGCCGTCGATCAGAATGAGGTCGTAGGGCGAACCTTTCGCCCAGCCCTTTTCGAGCGGGCCCTCGACCACTTCGATGCCGCTGGCTCTTGCGAGCGCGGCAAGCTGCGTCGAGCATTCCAGCCCGACGGCCGTGAGCCCCATGGCGCCCAGTACGGCCACCGAATAGCCCGTGCCGCAGCCGACAACGAGCGCTCGTTCGCCTGCCACCGGCATCATCTCGTCGAGCAGTCTGCCGGTGACGCCCGGCGCCGACAGCATTCGCTTGTCCCCCATCGGGACACTTCGATCGATATAGGCGAGCGGCCGCGCTTGCTCGGCGACGAATTGCTCGCGCGGCACCAGGGCCATTGCTTCGACCAGCGGCGGATAATTGACGCCCTCGGGCCGAAGCTGCGCGTCGACCATCGCGGCGCGGGCAGCGGCATAGTCCGGAAGTGGCGCGTGGATCGTCATTCGTGCTGTTTTATGCTACTAAGACAGTTGGGATTCAAGGCTGGCTTTATCGCCGCAGTGGGCGAAGGCCAAGGCGCGCGCGCCCCCGTTTGTCGAATTTGCCTCTTGCGTTGCACCTTGACCCGAGCGCCAAAGCCCCCGAAATGCACCGCCTCCGGCCCGATGGCGGAGTGGTTACGCAGAGGACTGCAAATCCTTGCACGCCGGTTCGATTCCGGCTCGGGCCTCCACTTTTCGGGAGATTCGCCAGGTGAGACAAGGCGCAGCGCTCGCGGCGCTCCTCCTCGCTTCTTGCGGCTCCCAATCCTCACCGCCGTCGATCTCCGTCCATGACGCCTGGGCGCGCGCGACGGTGGCCGGACAGAATTCGGCGGCTATCTATCTTTCGATCACCAACAAGGGCGGCGAAGGGCGGCTGATGGCTGTTTCCAGCCCGATCGGTTCGGCCTCGCTGCATCGAACTTCGATGAGCGGCGGAGTGATGCGCATGCGCAAGCTCGACGAACTGCCGATTCCGCCGAACGCCACGGTGGAGCTGAAGCCCGGTGCAACCCATGTCATGGTGAGCGGGCTCCAGGCGCCGCTCGCCGCGGGGTCGAGGGTGCCGCTCACCCTCGCGTTCGCCAAGGCCGGCAAGCTCCAGACGGAAGTCGCGGTCCGCGCCGCCGGAGCCGCGATGTGAGGCAGATCCGGATCATCGCCTGGGTTTTCGTCGCGGTCGCGCTTGTCGGCGTCGGCTTCGTCCTTCTCAAGGGGCCGCAACCGGCACCGCCGGTCAAGACGACCGTCATGTCCGCCAACTTCGGCGGGCCGTTCACCCTGGTCGGCGCCGACGGCAAACCCTTTGAAAGCAGCCAGCTCGACGGCAAGCCCTACGCCTTGTTCTTCGGTTTCACCCATTGCCCGGACACCTGCCCGACGACGCTCGCGCGGCTCGTCAAGCTCAGACGAGAGGCGGGCGGCGACGGTGCGTTCAAAATCGTTTTCGTCACGGTCGATCCCGAGCGCGACGGGCCGAAGGAGGTGGGCGCTTATGCAAAGGCGTTCGGGGCGCCGATCATCGGCCTCACCGGTTCGCCGGAGCAGATCGAGGCGGTGAAGAAGCAGTTCGGGATTTTTTCGCGGAAAGTCCCGATCGAGGGCGGCGATTATACGGTCGATCATACCGCCACCGTCCTTCTGTTCGGCCGCGACGGAAAGTTCGTGGCGACACTCGCGCCGGACGAGCAGGACGAGGTCGCGCTGGACAAGATCGAACGGCTGACGAGCGCCTAGCGTCCGGCGGGCTCGCCAAGTATCGCGGCGCGAATGGCGCTGTCGCGATCCTATCGGCCCGACGTGAAGATATTCGAGCTCGGCGACGGCTTTTTCGATTCCGTGGACGCCGCAGACTTCCCGAAGTGCACGCCGCGCTTCCTCAACATGCGGGCGGCAGAGGCGGTCGGCCTGAGGGAGCTGACGGACGAGGAGTGGGGTCGGCACTTCTGCAGTTTTGAACCCCTGCCCAATAACCTCGAACAGCCGCTGGCACTTCGCTATCACGGCCACCAGTTCCGCGTGTACAACCCCGACATCGGCGACGGCCGCGGCTTTCTGTTCGCACAACTCAGGGACGAAGGCGGGC
>DASTIF010000119.1:0-11302 GCA_035717805.1 Sphingomicrobium sp. | reverse complement strand
CTCTCGATCGGCGGCAACCACACGATGCACGTCATCCGCCGCAACCTCGATTGCCAGATCCTGCTGTTCAACAACGAGATCTATGGACTGACCAAGGGCCAATATTCGCCCACCAGCCGCCTCGGCACGCGCTCGCCCTCGACCCCGTTCGGCTCGGTCGACCGGCCGGTGACGCCGTGCATGTTCGCGCTCGGATCGGGCGCCCGGTTCATCGCGCGCGGCATCGACGTCCACAAGAACCTGCCCGACGTCCTCAAGGCCGCGCATGGCCACAAGGGCGCGAGCTTCGTCGAAATTTATCAGAATTGCATCGTCTACAACGACGAGGTGTTCGCCGACTTCACCGAAAAACAGGCCGCGGGGCAAAAGCAATTGTGGCTAGCCGCGGGCGAGAAGATGCTGTTCGACGGGGGCGCCAAGGGCCTCGCGCTGGACGTCGAGAAGCTGGCGCTGAAGATCGTCGACGGCGATGATTCCAACGTCATCGTCCACAATCCGAAGAACCGCGGAATCGCGGCGATGCTGATCGAAATGCGCCAGGACGAAGGTTTCCCGGTCGCCCTCGGAGTCATTTACGAAGACCCGCGGCCGACTTTCGAGGAAGCGGTCGTCGAGCAGAACCGCAAGGCCGCCGAAGGCAAGGCCCCCGACCTGCGGGCGCTGGTCGCCAAGGGCCAGACCTGGATGGTCGAGAAAGAGCCGCACAAGCTCTAGTGAAAAGCGTGTTGCCGTCATTGCGAGCGAAGCGAAGCAATCCAGACTGCTTCTGGATCGCCGCGTCGCCTACGGTTCCTCGCAATGGCGGAGTTGAACGATAGACAATCTAACCCACACGCTGACCGGCGTTCTCCTTGGCCGGGCGGGGCTCAATCGCCTGACTGGCCGGGCGACCGCCGCGCTGGTCATCTCGTCGAACCTGCCGGACATCGACAGCTTCGTCGCGGGCCTGATCGGCACCGAGCCGATCGCCGTGCATCGCGGCATCACCCACGGCATCGGCGGGTTGATAGCTTTGCCTTTTTTGACGGCTGCAACACTTATCGTGTGCGAAAAATTGCGACCCAGCAATGATGGGCCCGCCGTGCGATTCTGGCCCCTGGTGCTGGTCGCTTTCATCGGCGGGCTCGCGCACTCGTTGCTCGATCTCGCCACAAGCTACGGCACCCGGATTTTCGAGCCGCTTTCGAATCGCTGGTTCTATGGCGATTCGCTGTTCATCGTGGATCCGTTGATCTGGATCGCGCTGATCGTGGGCTTCGAATGGTCGCGAGCGCGGGATCGAGGAGAGCGCGACGGACGAACGCCCGCGCTTGCCGCGCTCGCCGCCGTGTTCGTCTACACCGCATTCAACCTCGGCCTGACCGAGAGGGTGGAAGCGGCCGCGCGTGCCCGTCTGACGACGCTTCATCCAACGCTCGTGGTTGCCAATCCGGAACCGCTCCAATTCTGGAAGCGGCGGATTTTGTGGCGGAACGACCGCGTCTACGGTTTCGGCCGTTACGACCCGGTTCGCGGCCTCCGCCTCGACTCGTCCTCCCACCCCAACGGGCTCGACGATCAGCGGCTAGCCAGGGCCAGGCGGTCGCAGCCCCACGTCAGGGCGTTCCTTTTCTGGTCGAGAATGCCGGTCCTATTCTCGCTCGACGGCAAGACCTACCTCACCGATCAACGCTTCATCGACAATCATTCGCGGCCACGAAGCAAGGGGCCTTTCCTGATTCCCCTCGACTAGGAGTCGACCCGCACCAGTTCCCCCGTCGGCGCGTCCGAGGCGAGCCGCTCGAGGATGAAATCCGCCACGGCTTGCGGTGGCTTGAGGGTCTCCGGCTCCTCGCCGGGAAAAGCGAGGGCGCGCATCCGAGTCCGGGTCGCGCCGGGGTCGATGACATGGACCCTGATCTTGCCCGAATGTTCGGTCTCGTCGCCGTAGCTCAGCACCAGATTTTCGAGCGCGGCCTTCGACGATCCGTAGGCGCCCCAGAAGGCCCGCGGCTGATGGCCGACCGAGGAGGTGATGGCGACCACGTCCGCGCGTTCGGCGCGCCTGAGCATCGGGTCGAACGCCGCGATCAGCGCCTGGTTGGCGGCGACGTTGAGCGTCAGGATGCGGGCATATTCCCTGGCGTCGATATGCTCGACCGGAGTCAGCGAGCCGAGCATCGCGGCGTTGAGCACGAGCACGTCTAGCGCGGCCCAGCGCTCGGCGGCGGCGGCGGCCAGCTTGCCGATGCCTTCCCCCTCGGTGAGGTCGAGCGGGGCGATGGTCGCGCTTCCACCCGCTTCGTGGATTCGCTCCTCGACTTCCTCGAGCGCCTTCGCCGTTCGGGCGACGAGGATCACATGCGCGCCCGCCGCCGCGAGCGCTTCGGCGGTGGCCGCACCAATGCCGCGAGACGCGCCGGTGACGAGCGCGAGCTTGCCGGAAAAGGGTTGGGGGTCAGTCATGACGGGCGCCTAGCACCACTCTGTTCCCCTGCGAAGGCAGGGGTCCAGTCCAGCGAAGCTGTCCGAGCGTTGCGCGTCCGGACCCCTGGCTTCGCAGGGGAACGGGAGATTAGCGCGAAGCCACCAGCGACAGCCCGCCCGCCGAGCCGTTGTCCTCGACATCGGTCAGGCTTGTCGGATATTCGCCCGTGAAGCAGGCGTCGCAGCGCTGCGGTTGTCCCGAATCGCGCGTCTCGCCGAGCGCCCGGTAGAGTCCCTCGATCGAAATGAAGGCGAGGCTGTCGGCGTTGATATAGTCGCGCATCTGCTCGACGCTCATCTGCGCCGCGAGCAGCTTGGCGCGCTCGGGCGTGTCGACTCCGTAGAAGCAGCTGTGTCGGGTGGGCGGCGAGGCGATCCGCATGTGCACCTCGCGGGCGCCGGCATCGCGCATCATCTGAACGATCTTGAGGCTGGTCGTTCCGCGGACGATGGAATCGTCGATCAGGACCACGCGCTTGCCGTCGATCAGCGCCGAATTGGCGTTGTGCTTGAGCTTGACGCCGAGGTTGCGGACCTCCTGGCTCGGCTGGATGAAGGTCCGGCCGACATAGTGCGAGCGGATGATCCCGAGCTCGAACGGAATTCCGGATTCCAGGCTGAAGCCGAGCGCCGCGGGGACTCCGCTGTCCGGCACCGGGACGACGATATCCGCCTCGACCGGTGCTTCGCGGGCAAGCTCCGCGCCGATATTCTTGCGGACTTCGTAGACCGACGTTCCATCGACGACCGAATCGGGGCGCGAGAAATAGACATGCTCGAAAATGCAGGGCCGGGGCGCCGCCTTCTCGAACGGCCGGAAGGAGCGAAGGCCCTTGTCGTTGACCAGGACCATCTCGCCGGGCTCGACGTCGCGGATGAAGGTGGCGCCGATGACATCCAGCGCCACGGTTTCCGACGCGAAGATCGTTGCCTCGCCGAGCTTGCCCATGACCAGCGGCCGGATTCCCAGCGGATCGCGGCAGGCGATTAGCCCTTCTTCGGTCAGCACCAGCAGCGAATAGGCGCCCTCGACCTGCTTGAGGGCGTCGACGAGCCGGTCGAGCGGCGTTTTCTGCTCCGACGTCGCGACGAGGTGAATGATAACCTCGGTGTCGCTGGTCGACTGGAAGATCGAGCCTCGGCGGCTCAAGGTCCGCCGAAGCTTCATCGCGTTGGAAATGTTGCCGTTATGGGCGACCGCGAAGCCGCAGTCGCTCAGTTCCGCGAACAGGGGCTGGACGTTGCGCAGCGCGGAGGCGCCTGTCGTCGAGTAGCGGACGTGGCCGATCGCGGTCCTGCCGGGGAGCTTGGAGATGACGTCGTCGCGGTCGAAATTGCCCGCGATATGACCCATCGCGCGGTGCGAGTGAAAATGCGCGCCGTCGTAGCTGGTGATTCCCGCCGCTTCCTGGCCGCGATGCTGGAGCGCGTGGAGGCCGAGCGCGACGAAGCTAGCTGCCTTGTCGGCGCCCCACAGGCCGAACACACCGCACTCTTCGCGCAGCTTGTCGTCATCAAACGGATTGGTCGTCAGCATCGGCGGCGAGTCCCTGGTCAAGCGTCGGTCGATTGCGGGCGGTGGCGGCGCCTATAGTCGAAGCGCCGCTGTTTGTCGTCATTTTGTCGTTTTTTGTGAAAATTCAACCGCCTTCGCCCGTTTTCCTATCGAAAGGAGGCTTATTATGCCCGGCAAGGACCACGGACCGGAAATCAAGAAGCCGGCCATGTACGAATCGTTGCGCGACGACGGCATGTCCAAGGAGAAGGCGGCGCGGATTTCGAACGCCAAGGCCGAGGGCTCGCTCGACCACGACAGCACGCAGCTCGAGAACCGCAGCAAGGAGGAACTGTACGACGAGGCCAAGGAGATCGGAATCGAAGGGCGTTCAGACATGTCCAAAAAGGAATTGATCGACGCGATCCGCGACCATTGATCGCAGCATGTAACCGATCGACTGACGGGGCCGTTTGACGGCCCCGTTTTTCATGGCAATCTCGGTTTCGGAAGGAAACCGAACATGCCGACCTACAATGCGCCGGTCAAAGATACTCTCTATGTGCTCGACGACGTGCTCGAGATCGGGCGGTTTTCTAACCTTCCCGGGTTCGCCAATGCGACGCCCGATCTGGTCGAGGCAATACTCGGCGAAGCAGGCAAGTTCGCCGCCGAGGTGCTCCAGCCGCTGAACAAGATCGGCGACGAGATCGGCTGCAAGCGAAACGACGACGGGTCGGTCACCGCGCCACCGGGTTTCAAGGAGGCGTATCGCGGTTTCTGCGAAGCCGGCTGGCCGACCGTGGCGGCTCCGGAGGACTATGGCGGGCAGGGCCTGCCGCACGTCATCGCGGCCGCGATCGACGAATATATCCTCTCGGCCAATCACAGCTTCGAAATGTACGGCGGGCTCACGCTGGGTGCGATCGCGGCGCTGATGGCGAAAGGCACCGAAGACCAGAAGCGCACATTCGTGCCGAAGATGGTGACCGGCGAGTGGACGGGAACCATGAACCTGACCGAACCGCATTGCGGAACCGATCTTGGCCTGTTGAAGACCCGCGCCGAGCCGAACGACGACGGCAGCTATTCGATCGCCGGCACCAAGATTTTCATCTCCGCCGGCGAGCACGATTTGAGCGAAAACATCATCCATCTGGTGCTGGCCAAGCGAGCCGGCGCGCCCGACAGCGTCAAGGGGATATCGCTGTTCGTCGTGCCCAAGTTCCTGGTCAATGAAGACGGCTCTCTCGGACCCCGCAATGCTCTGTCGTGCGGGGCAATCGAGAAGAAGATGGGAATCCACGGCAACGCTACCTGCGTCATGAATTACGACGGGGCGAAAGGCTGGCTGGTCGGCGAGCCGGAAAAGGGTCTCGCGGCGATGTTCATCATGATGAACGCCGCGCGTCTGGGAGTCGGGCTGCAGGGACTCGCGCAAGGCGAGGTCGCCTACCAGAATGCTGTCCAATACGCCCGCGATCGAAGGCAGGGCAGGGCGCTGAAAGAGGACGAGCGCGAAACATGCGCGCGCGCGGACCCGCTGTTCGTCCATCCCGACGTGCGCCGGATGCTGATGCAGATTCGCGCCTGGAACGAGGCGGCGCGGGCGCTGGTGCTGTGGGGCTCGCTGCAAGTCGACCTCATGCGCCGCTCTCCCGACGAAGCGGAGCGGCGGGAGGCGGAGGATCTGCTTGGGCTGCTCACTCCGGTGATCAAGGGCTATCTGACCGACAAGGGGTTCGAAGCGGCCGTGCTGGCGCAGCAGGTCTTCGGCGGTCACGGCTATATCCGCGAGCACGGAATGGAGCAGTTCGTCCGCGACGCACGGATCGCCCAAATCTATGAGGGCACGAACGGAATCCAGGCGATGGACCTGGTGGGCCGCAAGCTTCCAAAGGAGAACGGCCGCGCGATCCGATCCTTCCTCGAACTGGTGGCAGGCGACATCGCCGAAGCGAAGCAAGCCGGCGATCCGGCGCGGGTCGGCGCGGCGCTCGAGCCGGCGCTGGCCGACCTTCAGGCCGCGACAATGTGGCTCGCGCAGCATGGCATGGCCGATCCCAACAACGCCGGCGCGGGTGCTTATGCGTACATGGAGCTGATGGGCGTGGTCAGCCTCGGTTGGATGTGGCTGAAGATGGCTCGGGTGTCGTCGAAGGCGCTCGCCGACGGAACGGACAATCGCCAGTTCCACGAATCGAAACTCGCCACGGCCCGCTTCTACGCCGAACGCGACCTGGCCGAATCCAGCGGCCTGCGGCGCAAGATCGAAGCCGGCGCACAAAGCGTCATGGCGATCCCCGAAGAGGCTTTTTAGCGACCCAATCTATCCGCCGCGGCCTTGTCTGGCTTCCAAATTCCGGCTTGAACCGCCTCCTCGCGATCCGGCAGGCGCGGTGACAGGGGATATCGACGCGACATGGCTTCGGACACTTTCCGTTTCGGCCGATTTCGGCTCGATCCCGATGACCGTCGTCTCAGCAACGACTCCGGCGAGCCGATCGAGATCAATGCCCGCTATCTCGACGCTCTTGCGCTGCTTGTCGCGGAGCAGGGCAAGCTAGTTTCGAAGGTTCGTTTCCTCGAAGAGGTCTGGCGCGGCGTTCCCGTGACCGACGAAGCGCTCACCCAATGCATCAAGACCCTTCGCCGGCTGCTCGGCGACGATGCCGGACGGCCGCAATTCATCGAAACCGTGCCCAAGCACGGCTATCGGTTCATCGCTCCTGTCGAGCGTCAAGACGATGAAGGGCCGACCCTGCGCCCGCCGGTAGCCGTGCCCGGGCGACACCCGTGGCGCGACCATCTTCTCCTGGGCGGCGCGGGCACGATCGGCGGCGGCTTTGCCGGCCTGTTCGGCGGGCTGTTCTACGGATTCACGGGCGCCTCGCAGCCGTTGCAGCCCGGGATGGGCGCGGTTTCAGTCCTGCTCGTCCTGCTTTCTCTCACCATCCTCGTCGCGCTCATGGGCGGTGCCGGAGTCGCATTCGGCATTTCGCTCGCGAATCTCGCGGCGGGCCGCTGGTCCCCATGGAGTGCGGTGGGCGGAGCAATCGGCGGTTTGCTGATTGGAGCAATCGTCAAATTGCTCGGGCTCGACGCTTTCAACCTTCTGCTCGGCCAGTCGCCGGGCGACATCACCGGCGCGGGCGAGGGCGCGCTTCTCGGCGGCGGGGTCGGCTTCGGCGCCTGGCTCGCGGTCCGCTATTGCAGCTCGCTTCGCCGCGGCGCGATGCTCGCGGCACTGTGCGGAGGGGTGGCAGGGCTGCTCGTCACATTGTTCGGCGGCCGGCTGATGGGCGGAAGCCTCGACCTTCTCGCCCAGCGCTTCCCCGGCTCGCGACTGCGGCTCGATCAGATCGGCGCGCTGCTGGGTGAAAGCGGCTTCGGCTCAACCAGCCAGACAGTCACCGGCGCTCTTGAAGGCGCATTGTTCGGAGGCTGCCTGGTTGCCGCGATGCTTCTGGCGAGGCGCCAGCTGGCGGACATTCGGGGCTAAGGCGTCAGCGCGCGCCCTGGCGGCGGTCGATATACCAGGGAGTCATCATCGTGACGTCGTTGTTCTTGACCTTGCGCGGGGCGAGCCGGGCAAGATCGAATTCGCTGTCGAACTGGATTCCGAATTTTCCGTTGCCGGCCCACCGAACGGTCCCGGCCACCGGACCGACACCGACTATATTGATGGTCAGCTGAGTGTCGGGGGCGAGCGGTCGCTTATATTCGACCAGCGCGCCCGTGACCGAGATGTTGCGGAGCCGGATTTCTTCCTCGACTCCGTCGATCATCGCGATCGCCCGGCGCATCAGCCGCTGGCGAGGCTCGCGAAGGCACTGGAATCCGGCTGCCTCCACTCGTGCCCGGTTGGCGAGCTCGCGGGCTTCCGTCTCGGCCGCGGGGCGCCCGAAGATATAGCCCTGGACGTGGCTGCAGCCGAGCTCGCGGATCAGGGCCAGATCGTCGTGGGTCTCGACGCCCTCGGCGCAGGTCTCCATTTCCAGGCTCTCGGCAAGGCTGACGATCGCCCGGATGATGGCGCTGTTGCGGCTGGTCGGCGAAGCCGCGCCGCGGACAAAGCTCTGGTCGATCTTGATCTTGTCGAACGGCGCCTTCTTCAAATAGCCGAGCGAGGAATAGCCGGTCCCGAAATCGTCGAGCGCGAGGCGGACCCCGAGCTTCTTCAGCTTGGCGAACGTTTCGTCCGTGCTGTTGCCCTCGGCAAGGAATACGCCCTCGGTGATTTCGAGCTCGACCTGGCCCGGCTTGATTCCCGAATCGTCGATGACCGTGGAGATCGTTTCGACGATCGATGGGTCGTTGAACTGGATGGGCGACAGGTTGACCGCGATCCGGACATGCTCGGGCCAATGCGCCGCCTCCTTGAGCGCGGTTTCGAGCACCCAGCGGCCGATCTTGCCGATCATCCCGCATTCTTCGGCGAGCGGGATGAACTTGTCCGGCGAGATCGCTCCGCGCACCGGGTGCGTCCAGCGAACGAGCGATTCGAAGCAGGAGATTTCTTCCGACGCGGCCCGGACGATCGGCTGGTACATGACCTGAAGCTCGCCGCGCTCGATCGCCTGGCGCAGGTCGTTTTCCAAAAGTTGGCGGTCGGCAGCCTCGCTGTGCATCGACGGCTCATAGAAGCAATGCTTCCCTCGCCCGGCGGCCTTGGCCGCGTAGAGCGCGAGATCGGCGTCGCGGATCAGGCTGTCGGCGCCGGCGCGGCCGGGGTCGCCGATCGCGATTCCGACCGACGCGCCGATCAGGATCCGGTGGCTTTCGATCATGTACGGCCGCGAGACCTGCTCAATCAGCGTCCGCGCCAGTGATTCAAGAAGGCCGATGTCGACCGTTCCGGGAAGCACAGCCTTGAACTCGTCGCCGCCGAGCCGGCCGACCTGGCCATGCTCGCCCATCACCGACTTAAGCCGCTCGGCGACCTGGCGAAGAAGCGCGTCGCCGACCGGATGGCCGAGCGTGTCGTTGACGTTCTTGAAGCGGTCGAGATCGATCAGGAACAGGCTGCAGCCTTTCTGGCGATGGGCGGCGTTGCGAAGCGCTTCCTCGAGAGTCTGGCGCATCATCGCACGGTTGGGCAGGCCGGTGAGCGAATCGAAGCGCGCGAGCCTGGAAATCTCCTGCTCGCTTCGGCGCTGCTCGGTGAGGTCGGTGCCGATTCCGCGAAAGCCCAGGAATCGTCCGCGCTCGTCGAAGACGGGGTTGCCCGAAAGCGACCAATGAACGTCCTGGTCGCTGCCCGCGCGCACGATCACGTCGGAGAAGGGGAAGCGCGCCGACAGGTGGAAGCCAAGCGTCTTGCGCTCCTCGATCGACCCGTCCGCGTTGGTGTCGACCGACAGCAAATCGGTGAACTGGCGGCCGAGAAGCTCGTTCGGCTCGCATTTGAAGTCGTCGGCGAGCTGCTGCGAAACGTAGGACAATGTCCCTTCGGCGTTGGTTTCCCAGAACCAGCCGCGGCCGCTGTTTTCGAATTCGTCGACGAAGGTCAGCGCCTTGCGGGCCTCCGCGTCGAGGTTGAACCGCCGCCGGCCCGCGGCGATGTTCGTCCGCGCGGCGGCGACGCTGTAGGCGACCAGGAAGAAGGACAGGATCGCCACGCCCACCGGAATGACCGGCGAAGGCGAGAAGAAGGCCGCCGCGCCCGTCGCGACGAACGCGTTGACCACCGCAAGCGGCGGCGAGCTGATCGCGACAACGCCGGCCATCGCGATTCCCGCGCAGATCGACACCGAGACCACCGGTTCGTGGGTGATGAGGTTGATCGTCACCGTGAGCCCGAACAGCGTCCAGAGGATTCCGACCGAGGCCAGATAGCCGCACATGGCGCGCGCCAGGACCTGGGGCTGAACGTCGAGGTCGTCGCGCCACTGCAGCCCAAGCGCGGCCATTCCGTCCAGCACCAGGATCAGCGCCAGCGGGACCAGCGGGTTCGAGAAGGATTCGAGGAGCGCCAGCCGCGGATGGGTCAGCAAACAGGCGATTCCGATCAGGAGGTGCGTCGCTCCCAGCAGAATTGCGGTGTGATCGAACAAGGCGGCGCGGGATTCGGAGAGCGAATTATCGTCGGACGTTTCGGCGGTTTCCACATCGAACCACAAGGCCTCGCGGACCGACGCGCGACCTGTTTCCCGTGACGGGTTAACCGCTTTTGCAAAACGCGTTCTCGGCATCACTCGACCCCAGGAGCGGAAGAACCGCCCTTCCCGAACCGGATAGTCTTAGCGGACGCGCGTTAACGGCGACCCGAACGAACAGGGTTAGCAAAGCGTTAGCGAGGGGCCTTCATCGGGCGCCGTTTTGCTCCGGAGCACCCGGCAGGTCGGGCGGCTCGAACGACCGGGCGAGCCTCAGTTCGGGGAATTTCCGCGCCCAGATTCCCACCACCAGGATCGATCCGATTCCGCCCGCGACCACCGCGGCAACGGGACCGATCAGCGCGGCGAGAAAACCGGATTCGGCTTCGCCGAGCTCGTTCGAGGCGGAAATGAACAGCGACGAGACCGCGCCGACCCGGCCGCGCATGGCGTCGGGCGTGTAGAGCTGGATCAACGACTGCCGAACATAGACCGAGAACATGTCCGCGGCGCCAAGCAGTGTCAGGCAGGCGAGCGACAAGGGCATGTTGCGGGACAGACCGAACACCAGCGTCGCGCCGCCGAAAATCGCGACGGCGATCAGCATTTTCACGCCGACCTCGGACTTTAGCGGGCGAATTGCGAAAAAGGCCGCGGTCAGGGTCGCGCCGATCGCCGGGGCGGCTCGCAGATGGCCGAGCCCGGCAGGCCCCGCGTGCAATATGTCGCGGGCATAGACCGGCAGCATGGCGGTCGCTCCGCCGAGCAGGACGGCAAACAGGTCGAGGCTGATCGCACCCAGCACCAGCCTGTTTTTGCGGACATAGCGAAGCCCTTCGATCATCTGCTGCCATGCATTCGGCCCACGCCCGATGTCGGCGCGCGCGATCTTCGGGATCATCAGCAAGCCGATCAGGGATACGGTGAAGAGGATCGCGCTTCCAGCGTAAGGTGCGACCGGCGCCCAGGCATAGAGATACCCGCCCATTGCGGGCCCGGCGATCGCTCCCGACTGCCAGGCGATCGAGGACAAGGCGATGGCGTTGGGGAGGATTTCGCGCGGGACGAGGTTGGGGGCGAGCGCCCCCAGCGCGGGCCCCGCGAAGGCCCGCGCGACTCCGAGGAGCGCCGCGACCAGGTAAAGCGACAAAAGCGTCGTCGTATGGGTCCAGGCGAGCATCGCCAGCGCCACCGCGCAGAGCAGTTCGAGAAGCACCGAGCCGCGAGCGATCCAGCGCCGGTC
>DASTIF010000118.1:0-7716 GCA_035717805.1 Sphingomicrobium sp. | reverse complement strand
TGACAATGGGTTGTTTCGGGAGAGTCGCCATTGAAGACGGCCCCGAATTGCGGCCTCTATAGGCGCGGGTTCCCGCTCCCTCAAGCGTCTGTCTCACGAGGTGTTGAAGGGTGCAAAGCCGCGGCCTAATGGCGGTTGCGCGATGATGACCGAAGAGCAGATCCTTCAGCAGTTCCGCGACGCGGACGCCTTGCTCGAGGGGCATTTCATCCTCTCCTCGGGGCTTCGGAGCCCGCGCTATCTTCAATGCGCGCGGCTGCTGATGGACCCCAAGCGCGCCGAGCTTTTGGCGCGCGCGCTGGCCGACAAGCTTCCCGGCGATATCCGCGATGCGATCGATGTCGTGGTTTCGCCGGCCATGGGCGGAGTCATCATCGGGCACGAAATGGGCCGGGCGCTTGGCCGTCCGACAATGTTCGTCGAGCGGCCGCAGGGCAGGTTCGAGCTTCGCCGGGGCTTCCGGCTGGAGGACGGACCCAAGGTGCTGCTGGTCGAGGACGTCGTCACGACCGGCCTGTCGTCGCGCGAGGCGATCGCCGCGATCGAAGAGGCGGGCGGCGAGGTAATTGCCGCCGCGTCGCTCGTCGACCGGTCGAACGGAACGGCCGATCTTGGCGTGCCCTACACGCCGCTGATCCGGATCGACGTTCCGGCCTATAAGCCCGAAGACGTCCCGCCGGAGCTCGCCCAACTGGAGGCTATCAAGCCCGGGAGCCGGGCGAAGCCGTGATCGGCGGCCTGATCGGCCTCGGCTTCGGTTGGCTCTGGCTGCTCGTCGGCTCGACGGCCGCCGGCGGCGCACAGATTCCAGTCCTCATTGCCGGTTCGACCCTGTTCGCGCTGGCCGGATGGCGAGTGGTCCGCCGCCGTGGCTCGGATGAAGGCCGCTTCCGCGCGGGTTATTATATTGCCGCGGTGATCGCCGAAGTCGCGGCAATCGTCGTCGCCCGGGAGTGGCTTCGCCTGCACCATCGCCAGGAGCTTTTGTTGCCGGTCATCGGGATAATCGTCGGGCTGCACTTTATCGGTTTGTGGCTGGCCTGGCGGCGCGACCAATTTCTTTGGCTCACCGGAGCGCTGGTCGGGATCAATCTGCTGGCTGTCGTTCTGCCTCTTACGCGAGCGGGGCGGACGATGCTTTCCGGCTTCGGATCGTCCGCGAGCCTGCTGGTAGCGGTGGCGGTCTGATGGCGGGAGGCTCGCCAGCCCGCCTCCGGCTCGGGGTCAATATCGACCATGTCGCGACGATCCGGAACGCTCGCGGGGGCGATCATCCCGATCCGGTCCGGGCCGCCCTGATCGCGGCGAAAGCCGGCGCGGACGGGATCACCGCCCACCTGCGCGAGGACCGGCGGCACATCACCGACGCGGACATCGACCGGCTGATCGCCGAGCTCGACCTGCCGCTGAATCTGGAAATGGCGGCCACCGGGGAGATGCTGGAAATCGCCCTCGCGCACCGGCCCCACGCCGCCTGCATCGTTCCCGAAAAGCGAGAGGAGCGCACCACCGAGGGCGGGCTCGACGCCGCCGGGCAGCACAATCACCTGGCTTATTACGTCGACAAGCTGGGCTCGGCGAATATCCGAGTCAGCCTGTTCATCGAGCCCGGCGAAGCGCAGGTCGAAGCCGCATCGCGGCTCGGCGCTCCGGTCGTCGAGTTCCACACCGGACGCTACGCGCATGCGAACGGCGAAGACCGAGCCGCCGAGCTTAAACGGATCGCGGACTGCGCTGCGCTCGCGGTCAAGAACGGAATCGAGCCGCACGCCGGGCACGGTCTGACCTTCGAAAATGTCCAGCCGGTCGCGGCGATCCCGCAGCTCGCGGAGCTCAACATCGGGCATTTCCTGGTCGGCGAGGCGATCTTTACCGGGTTCGCGGACAGTGTGCGCCGGATGCGCGAACTGATGGACGAAGCTCGATGAGGGAAAAGGTTGTTTTCCTCCCCTGCATTCGCAGGGGAGGGGGACCGCCGAAGGCGGTGGAGGGGCCCCTCCGTCACGGCTTTGCCGTGCCACCTCCCCTCGAAATCGAGGGGAGGGAATTGTGATCGTCGGCATCGGCAACGATCTTTGCGACATTCGCCGGGTCGAGAAATCGCTCGAGCGGTTCGGGGAGCGCTTTCTCGACCGGGTCTTCACCGACGTCGAAAAAGCGAAAGCGCAGCGGCGGCCGTTCACCCGCGCCGGAACGCTCGCCAAGCGCTTCGCCGCCAAGGAGGCTTTCTCCAAAGCCGTGGGCACGGGGTTCAAGCGCGGCGTGTTCATGAAGGACATCGGAGTCGTGAACCTGCCGTCGGGCCAGCCGACCCTGGAGCTGACCGGCGGCGCCAGAGCGAAACTTGACGCGCTTGCACCGGACGGCCACGCGGTGGACATTCACCTGACACTAACCGACGAATATCCATGGGCGCAGGCTTTGGTGATCCTCGTCGCCCGCAAGATGGAGAGCTGATTGGCCGACGACGTTCCCGCAGTGGCTGACGACGAGGAGCGGTCCGCCGAGGCGACCGCGAAAAGCGACGCGCCCGCCAAGAAAGAGGAACAGGGCTCGGCCTTCTGGCGCGAGATCAAGGGGCTTTTGTGGGTTCTGCTCGCCGTGCTCGCCTTCCACAGCTTCGTCGCCAAGCCCTTTTACATCCCCTCGGAATCGATGATGCCGGCGCTTCTGAAGGGCGACCGGCTGGTGGTGAGCAAATATCCCTACGGCTGGTCGTGGGTATCCCCGAGCTTCCACATCTTCCCCCACTGGCAGGGGCGGCTGCTCGGCAACATGCCCAAGCGGGGCGACATCGTCATCGTCACTCCGCCGCAGAGCAGCGAGGATTATATCAAGCGCGTGATCGGCCTGCCGGGCGACACGATCGAAATCGTCGGCGGCCGCCTGGTCCTGAACGGCAAAATGGTGAAATGGGAACGCCGGGCGCCCGACATGATCCCGGTGGACCCGAACGTGCCGTGCGGGATCGAATTCGCCGGCTTTCGGATCGAGGCGGAGGACGGGAAAGATTATTGCCGGCTCCCGATCGTCCGCGAGACCCTGCCCAACGGCGTTACCTACGACACCATCGATCTCGGCCGCAGCCCGGGCGACGATTACGGTCCTGTCACGGTCGGTCCCGGCGAGGTATTCCTGATGGGCGACAACCGCGACCGGAGCGCCGACAGCCGCTTTTCCGCGGGTCCGCCCGAGAACGGGCTCGGCGGGCCGGTGCCGTGGGAGAATATCGGCGGCCGCGCCGAGTTCATCACTTTCTCGCTCGACGGGACCACCGAGCTGTGGAACCCGGTCAGCTGGTTCGAGGCGCTTCGGCCCGGCCGCGCCGGCCTCTCGCTTCGCCCCGAGGAAGTCGAAAAGCCCGCGAAATAGCTACGGCTGCTCGGGCTGGGGCTCCTGGGGCAGCTGCTGCGCCTGGCGGGCGGCGGCCATCGCCGCTGCGTTGGGGGCGACGTCGACGACATGAATGTCGAATTCCAGGTCGGAGTTGGCGGGAATGCCCGGCTGGTCGGCCGATCCGTAGGCCAGGTTCGATGGGATCCGGACGTGATAGCGTCCGCCCTTCTTCATCATCGTCAGCGCCTCGGCGAAACCGGGTATGGTCTGCGCCGGAGCGACCGCCTGCGGCCCGCCGTGATTGGCGCTGCTGTCGAACAGGGTGCCGTCGGCCAGCCGCCCCTCATAGTCGATCAGCACCGCATCGGCGTTGGTGATGACCGGGCCGGTGCCCGGTTCGACGGTCCGGATGAAAAGCCCGCTGTCGGTCGTCTGGCCGCGAAGCGAGCCGGCTCCCAGCCATGCCAAGCCGACCCCGACCGCGATGACGAACAGCACCGCGATCCAGAATTTGGTGAGCGCCGCGCCGTGGCGGGGCGGGTGGGCTAGCGTGCTTGCGGACATTCAGCGCAACTAGCGCCGCGGTCCGGAACAGGGAAGAGCCTTAGCGCGAACCCTCGCGCTCGGCACGCTTGCGCTCGAGCTTGCGGGCTCGGCGGATGGCGGCGGCACGCTCGCGCGCGCGCTTTTCCGACGGCTTCTCGTAATGACGGCGCAGCTTCATCTCGCGGTAGACGCCCTCGCGCTGCAGCTTCTTCTTGAGCGCGCGCAGCGCCTGATCCACATTATTGTCGCGAACGATGATCTGCATAAACTAGCCGTCAAACTCCCTTCGAATGGCGCTCACCGGAACAAACGTTCGCCCGCTGGCGAAGGTCCCCGGAAAGAGGAGCGCATCTCTATGTTCGCCGCAAGCGAGCCTGCGGCGGCGGCGAGCCCCTTAGCAGCGGCTTTCTGACACTTCAAGCGGCACGGCGCGCGGCCCCGTTGCGATAAACCGTGACTGCAAAGCGATGAAGCGGGCAACAAAAGTCCATTGGTTGTCGGGAGTTAACCAATAACTTGGTACAAGGGGCGAATGAGAGCTGAGGGGAAAATGCCGTTGAACCGGAGGGAAGTACTGCGTTGGGGCGCTGTGGGCGCTGGCGCCGCCGCTTTTTCGTCCGCCGCGGCGGGAGTCGATCTCCCGTCGATCATCTATAAGGCGCCGCCGCCGCCGATCGTTCCGGCGACCGCGGTTCCGCAGGCGCCGGCGGGAATCGATCCGCAACTGTTCCAGCGCGCCAAGGCCGCGATGAACGCGCACCGGATCTATTATCGCGACAAAATGGGCGTCGTCGATTTCACCAGGCCGTCGAGCCAGCCGAGGTTCCACCTCGTCGATCTTCAGCGTGGGACGGTGGAAAGCCATCTCGTCGCGCACGGTCGCGGGTCCGACCCCGACCATTCGGGTTATCTGGAGCGCTTTTCGAACGTGTTCGGATCGCACGCGACGTCGAACGGGACCTACACCACCGACGAATTCTACGAGGGCAAGTACGGGCTTTCGATGAAGGTCAACGGCCTTGATGCGACCAACGACAATGCGCTCGCGCGGGCGATCGTCATTCACCACGCCTGGTACGCCGAGCCGGAAATGATCGCCCAGCACGGCAAGCTCGGCCGCTCCGAGGGCTGCTTCGCAATGCCGCGCAAGAGCCAGTGGGACGTGATGCACCAGCTTCGCGGCGGGCGCATGATCTACGCCGAGAAGATCGCCTGACGGCTTTTTCGGTCGCTCGACCGCCGCGAATTTCTCAACTCGTCGCGCGACCGTAACGGTCTGGCGGTAACGCACCGCTTTTCCGTTAACCACGCGCTTCCCCGGCGAATCCTTTCGTGATTGCCTCGCATCTTGCTCGGTTCGCGAGGTGGGACGATGGACCGTTTGATTAGAGCCCTTGTCGGCGGGGCGGGGTTGGCCGCAATTCTCGGACTTCTTCATGGCGAGGCGCAGGGCGCTCCGCCGGGGACGGCGCCGCCGCAAATCGTGGCGCGACTCCTTCAGTCGCCGCCGATCACGCCGAACCTGTTCGGAACCACTGCCCTGCGAATCTCGGCCAAGCGCTTCTGGAGCGAATGGGAACGTGCCCGCCGCGACGCCTCGGCGAGCCCCGAGCTTCGCCAGCTGATAGCCCCTGCGCGCGCTCTCAGCCGGCGGCAGCAGATCGCATTCGTGCAATCCGCGGTCGACCATCGCATCAAGTGGAGATCCGACGCCACCGAATGGGGCCGGCACGATTATTGGGCGAGCGCCGCCGAAACCCTCCGCCACGGCTATGGCGACATGGAAGACAGGGCGATCGTCAAGATGCAGGCGCTGCGGGCCCTCGGAGTTCCGACCAACGACCTCTATTTGACCCTGGGCCGCGATCGGGTCAGCGGGCCGCAGACGGTGCTGATCGTCCGCGACGGCAGGACCTATTACGTCCTCGATGACACCGGCGGCACTCCGTACACGCCCGAACGCCGGCCCGAGTTCCAGCCGGTCCTGACCTTCGGCTACGGCGCGTCCTGGGTGCATTCGGTCCCGATGGCGAAGACACGGATCGCCGGCGGCGGGTCGAGCGCCCGGTCGACGGCTTTCTAGCTCGGCCAATCGTCCGGGCGCTGGCGCCGCCCGGACCGGCGATAACGCAGGGGCCGGAGGGCGGTCACGGCGGTTGTGCCGCAACGATGACCAGCAACACGCAATATGCAGGAAACGGCTCAAACGAGAGCCACGTCGAGCGCGCGATGCGCGGCCCGACCCCCGACAACCCCTCGCTGTCGCTGAAGAAGCGCCTCAAACGCGCCGCATTCTTCGACAAGCGCGACCGCGAAGTCGCCGAAGGAAAGGCGGAGCCGGTCGATTCCGACGCCGGTCTTCCGGACTCGATGGGCGACGACAGTATGATGGCCCACTGGTCCGGCGGAAGCGATAGCGGCCGTCAACCGTCTGTCTGAGACGAATTTCATCGCAACAGCAGAACATTCCGCCGCTCCGGACACTCCGGGGCGGCGGTTTTCTTTGGAAGCGACTCGGGCGAAGGCGTATGGTGCGGCCGCCGTCTGCAAGGAGGTGCACCATGCAACGGATTGGCGACATCTTTCATCACCGCGCGCGCGACGATTTCGGCGAAGGCGACCACCAGGAATATGTGGAGAACGGTCTTCGCGACGTGCTTTTGATCGGCGGAGCGGCGCTCCTGCTGATCGGCGGGTTCGTGGCCTCGCTCGCCTGAGCGGCAACGCCACGCACCGTATAGCTATCCGACATCGAACGATTCGATGATCGGGCAGGGGCCTTTGGTGCCCGAAGCGCAGGTCGAACGCAGCCGCTCGAGCGCGGCGCGGGTCTGCTCGAGCTCGGCGATCCGCGAATCCAGCGCCGCCAGCCGCTCGCCGGCGAGTGCGCGGACCCTTGCCCGGTCGCTGGTCCGGTCGAGCGCGAGTAGCTCGCCGATCTCATCAAGCGTGAAGCCCGCCGCCTGCGCGCGGCGGATGAAACGAAGCCGCTTGACGTCGTCGGGGCCGTATCGGCGAACTTCGCCCGGCGGCCGCGGCGGCTCGGGAAGAAGGCCGCGCCGCTGATAATAGCGCACCGTCTCGACCCCGACTCCGGCTGTTTTCGCGAGCCCGCCGATCGTGTCCGAATTTTTCGCTTGATTCCGTACCATGGTACGGCGGTCATAAGCCTTTTGCCGACAGCGAATCAACGCATCGGGCAAAAGGGAGAATGACAATGAGCAAGATCGAAAAGAGTGCGTCCGACTGTGCCTGCGCCACCGCCAAGGGCGGCTGCAAGTGCAACCCCTGCACCTGCAAGAACTGTAACTGCTGACGCCAGGCGAAGCCGCCGTCTTCGCGAGACCGGCGGCGGCTTCGCTCATTGTTGCTCCCGGGCGGCCTTCCGGAACAGCGCCGCCGAGCCCAGCCACATTGCGACGAAAACGACCGTGATCGGGCCGGTGACCGGATCCTGCGGATAGCCGATCGCTCCCGCGATCGCATGGGCGGTCCCGGCGGCGGCCATCGCCAGCGCCATGCCGTTCGCCCTGAATCGCGCGATCAGCGAGCCGGCGAAGGCGAGCAGGACGATTCCGAAGAAGACCAGATTGTAGGGATTGTCGTCGCCGATATAGCCGACCGCCGCATTGGCCCAGGTGAGGAAGAAGCCGGCGGCGAGCCCGAGCGCGGCTCCGAACCGATAGTTCCAGCTGCTGCTGACCCTGACCGCGACCTCCGCGGCAAGCCCGACCGCGCCGATCAGAAGCCCCGCGAACAGGAAGTCGCCGCCCGTCCAGTCGACCCCCGATCCGGGGGCGAGCTTCATCGCCGCAAGCGGAAGCAGCAGCAGCA
>DASTIF010000117.1:0-14555 GCA_035717805.1 Sphingomicrobium sp. | reverse complement strand
TCCGCGAGCGGTCATGCACGAGTGGCTCGCCTCGATGACGACAGCGACCGCCTTGGGCTCCAGGTGAGTCCAGATGCAGTCGGCGACCTGCGCCGTCAGCCGCTCCTGGACCTGGAGCCTCCGCGCATAGCCGTGGAGGACTCGCGCAAGCTTGCTGATCCCGACCACCTTATCCTTGGGCAGATAGGCGATCGCCGCCTTGCCGATGATCGGCGCCATGTGATGCTCGCAATGCGACTGGAACGGAATGTCCTTTAGCAGCACGATCTCGTCATAGCCGCCGACCTCGTGAAAGGTGCGACTGAGATGGATCGCGGGATCGTCGCGATAGCCTTGCGAATATTCCGCCCAGGCGCGCGCGACCCGCTCGGGGGTTTCGAGCAACCCCTCCCGATCGGGATCGTCGCCCGCCCAGCGGATCATGGTTCTAACGGCTTCCCTGACGTCGTCCGGCACCGCAATCCTGGGCGGCGCCGCGTAAAGGTCGCGATCGTCGGGCGTCGGGCTCATGTCGGTTCCTTCGGTCAAATTTCGCGGTCGGACGGATTGGGCGATTCGCCTTGCTGACGCTCCAGTATCTCGGCGTGCAGGCGAGCGATCGTGTTTCCCGCGGTCTGCGTGAAAAGGCCCGGCACCAGGGCGTGAACCAGGCAGGCAAGGCCGACGGCGATCAGCTCTAGCCCGATCTTGGCCGCGCCGGCGCCGTGTTGGACCCAGCTCATTTGGAGGCTTCGCGGATGCTCGGCGAATAGCCGGTCCGCCCAGTTGCTTCGGCTCGCGTTCATGGCGCTCCCCAAAAAAATGTGGTGACCCCGACAGGATTTGAACCTGTGACCTACGGATTAGGAATCCGGCGCTCTATCCAGCTGAGCTACGGGGCCGTCCTGCGCCTCCGATAGTGACGGAGCGCCGGTTCTTCAATTCACCTGGCTCGGCGGCACGACGGCAAGCGGAAGCGGAGCGACCGGAACGCCCTCGTCGATCAGCGACTTCGCCTGTTCGGCAGTCGCATTGCCGTGGACGGCCCTAGCTTCGCACTCGCCAAGGTGCATTGCCCTCGCCTCGTCCGCGAACTTGTCGCCCACCCATTCGGAATTTGCGAGCATCGCCGACTGAAGCGCCGCCAGCTTCGCAAGCGGCGATGACTCGCCCGACGAGCGCGCCGGTAGGCGCGGTGCCATGGGCGCCTTCCCGACACGGGTGGTGCCGCAGACCGGACACTGGACCAGACCGCGCTCCGACTGCTCGTCATAATCCGCGCCCGAGCGGAACCAGGCTTCGAATTTGTCCCCGCTGTCCTGGCACTGAAGGTCGAAGACGATCATCGCGTCACCGGCTCGCCAACCGGCCGGCGATGGTCGATCGCCGGAATTCTCCCGCGCACCTGCCTGACCTTTGCCAGGTCAAGCTCCGCGAAGCCGATGCCCACCTCATCGTTCATGTCGATCATTATCTCGCCCCACGGGTCGACAAGCAAGGAATGGCCATAGGTGTCGCGGCCATCCTCGTGATGCCCGGATTGGGCGGCAGCGACGACGAACACGCCCGCCTCGATGGCACGGGCCCGAAGAAGCACCTCCCAATGGGCGCGGCCGGTCGGAACGGTGAAGGCCGCCGGCACCGCGATGGTCTGCGCGCCCGCCTCCGATAGTTGCTCGAAAAGCGCCGGGAAGCGAAGGTCGTAGCAGATGGTCAGGCCGAGCCGGCCGACCGGTGTGCCATCGACGACAACCGCCTCCGAGCCGCCCTGATAGACAGCCGATTCGCGCCAGCTTTCGCCGGTCGGCAGATCGACGTCGAACAGGTGAATCTTGTCGTAGCTGGCGCGGATTTCGCCCGCCGAATCGATGACGAAGCCGCGATTGGCGAACTTTCCATCCTCGGCCGCGACCGCGATCGAACCCAGATGCAGCCAGATACCTTTGGCCGCTACGGCATTTCGGCAGGCGGCGAGCACGGGGTCGTCCTCGGCCGGCCGGACGCTTCGACGGGCACGCTCGGTGTCGCGGTCGAGAAGGCCCGACATTTCCGGAGTGAACAGCATGCCGGCTCCGCCGTCGGCCGCTTCACCGATGGCCCGGACGAGCGCCTCGCAATTAGTCGCCGGGTCGATACCCGTTCGCGACTGGAAGATGGCGATCCTCGTCATCAGGCCGCGAGCAGCTCGCCCAGCTTGCCGTCGCGCTCGAGCGCGAGGAGATCGGTGCAGCCGCCAATGTGGCGGCCATTGACGAAGATTTGCGGGACGGTCGTTCGGCCGTTGGCGCGCTGAATCATCTCCTCGCGCTTCGGCCCGCCGCCGTCGATCACATATTCCTGGAATTCCACGCCTTTTTCCTCGAGCAGGCCGCGCGCTCGCCAGCAATAGCCGCAAAAGGTCTTGGTGTAGATTTCAACTCTCGCCACGGCGACTTCCCAAAGTCATTCAAATATCCAGTTGCGACGGTCGCACCACGCGCGCCCAGCTGATCAGTTCGACCCGCCCCGCCCCTGCCCTTTTCAGCACCCGGGCGCAGGCATTGGCGGTGCTTCCGGTGGTGAACACGTCGTCGATGAGAACGACGGTCCGGCCCCGAAGCTCCGCCGCCGGATTGGCCCGGAAAGCACCCGCGACGGTTCGGCGGCGCTGGCGCAGGTTCAGGCCTTTGAGCGGCGGAGTCGGGCGCACCCGCTGCAATGTATCGACGGCCATTGGAAAGCCGGTCCGCCGCGACAGGTCGCGCGCAACGATCGCCGCCTGGTTGAAACCGCGCCGCCAGAGGCGCGCGCGATGAAGCGGCACCGGGACGAGAAGGACGTCGCTCACGGCTTGGCCCAGCAGCGGCTGCATGTAGCGCGACATGGTCCGGGCAAGCGCCACCTTGCGCCCGTATTTGAGGCGAAGGGCTATCGAGCGGCTGATGTCGTCATAGGCGACTGCGGAGCGAATGCGATCAAGCCGCGGCGGCTTTGCGAGGCAGACCGCGCAAATGTCGATATCGGTCGCCTTGAGCGGAAGGCCGCAACGGGAGCAGCCGGCCGCACCGAGAAACTCGAGCTGGCGCCAGCATTCCGTGCAGAAACTGTCGACCTCGTCGACGATTGCGCCGCAGCCTCCGCAACGCGGCGGCAGAGCGAAGTCGAGAACGTTACGCAGAATCGATTCCACCGCCACGACTGTCCTTGTCGCCCAGCGCCGGCCAGCGCACAAGCGCCTCAATGACGAGCGAACTGTTCGATATGCGCGCACGGGCGATTCGGCGCGACCGGGCATTTCGAACCGGACCGGTTCTGTTCGTCTATGAACGGGCGTTCGCCGAATTGCTCGATCGCCTCGACGATATCAGGCGCAGCTTCGCTTCGGCGCTTTTGGCCGGATCGCCTGATCCCGAATGGCCGGCGCGGCTCGCCAAGTTCGCCGGGCAGGTCACGGTAATCGATCCGGGATCGCTGTTCGCCGCCGCGGCTGGCGGAAATCAACGTGACGAGGACCGGCTCGATCTGAAGCCCCAGAGCTTCGACCTTTGCCTTGCCGTCGGGACGCTCGATACGGTCAATGACCTTCCCGGCGCGCTGCTTCGGCTTCGGCTGCTTCTCAAGCCGGACTCGCTCCTGATCGGCGCCGTGCCCGGGGGAGAGACTTTGCCGGAATTGCGAAAGGCCATGCGCGCAGCCGACGCCGTGACTTGCGAAGCTTCGCCGCACGTCCACCCGCGCATTGAAGCATCGGCGCTTGCGCACCTGCTTTCCGCGGCCGGGTTCACGATGCCGGTGGTCGACGTCGACCGAGTCAGGGTCGCCTATCGCGATCTGCGCAGCCTGGTTCGGGATCTTCGCGGCATGGGCATGACCAACATGCTCAAAGCGCGCTCTCGCTCGCCGCTGAGCCGCGCCGCGCTGGCCGCTGCCGAACGCGAATTTGCCCAAGGCAGCGTCGATTCCCGAACGGTCGAGACGTTGGAAATCCTTCACTTCGCGGCCTGGTCCCCCGCCGCCGGCTCGCATGGCTGAGCGGCTATTAACCGCCTTCATCGCAGAAGTTGTTAACTCGGCTCCTCTACAGAGGCACGGTGGACCAAGACCAGAGGAGGGTGGCGTGGGCGCTATCCGGCGGACTTTGCGCAACTTGCTTGCGGACGAATGCGGTGCAACCGCGATCGAATACGGGCTCATCGTCGCCCTTATCGCTGTCGCCCTGATTGGCGGCCTGACCACTCTTGGTGGCGGCACCAACGGCATGTGGACCAAGATCAGCGATCAGGTGACGAACGCCACCACCGGCTGATTTACGCCGCCTAGCTTCGGCGAGCGCCGTAAACCACGAGCTTGACCTTCTGGCCGGGCGCCAGCCGCGCGTTCGCGGCCAGTCCGTTCAGTGCCAGGAACCGCTCGAGCCGGAAGCTCCGATATGCCATTCTCGATGCAAGCGACTGCGCCGTATCGCCCCGGCGGACGGTCACGACGTCGATGACTCGCGGACGGATCGCGGCGGCCTCCGCCGGCGAAATCTTGCGGATCGAATTGATCATCGAGCCGAACGGGCCGAATCCCGCCCCGCCCCGGGTCAGCATGACGAAATGATAGATGGTTCCCGGCGCCCATTGATACGCGACCACGCTGACGTCGACGACTCCGTTCGACGTGTTGGCTCGAGTGACCGTATAGGCTGCCGGTATGCCGTTGATCGTGGTGCGTTGCGGCGGCGGGGTGCGCAGCTGGCGGTTGCCGGCAAGCTCGCGAAGGACGGCGTAGATATATTGGTCGAGGCTCCCCCTGTACCCGCCGCCGCCGAACTGCGACTTTCCGGCTGAGCCGGAGATCGACACGGCGCGAGTGCTGTTCTGCATCAGATAGCCCACCGGGACGGTGAACTGGATCTTGAGGTCGGGATGGGTGAAGGTTCGCCCGTCGATGATTCCCTGTGCCGGGTCGTCGTCGACGAAGATTCCATCTAGATGGTCGAGGAACTGGTCGCGGTTGCGGATGCCCGTCCCGAGCCTTCCTGTCGCACGGGCTTCCTGGGCTGCGCGCTGCATCCGGTTCTGGCTCAGGGGGTGCGTGCTTGCCCATTCGGGAAGCGTTCGATTGTCGCGGCCCTGGACCCGCGCCTGGAGCGCGGTGTTGAGCGTCAGCTGCGCCAAAATGCCGGCCGCGCCGGCCGGGTCGTAGCCGGCCGCGATCATGTAGCGCATGCCCAAGGTGTCGGCCTGATATTCCTGATCGCGCGAAAAGCTCAACGTCCGGAGCTGCGCGTTGCGCTCCGACATTTGCGCGATCGCGCTTCCAAAGCCGCCGCCAAGGACGCTTCCCAGGATCGATCCCAGGATTCCGCCGATGCTGTTGTGCCTCGCGACCTGCTGGCGAGCCTGCGCATGGCCCGCGGCGACATGCGCCGTTTCGTGCCCCAGCGCGAACGCCAACTGCGATTCATCGTTCATGATCGTAAGAAGCTGGCGCGTGAGATAGATGTAGCCGCCGGGAACGGAGAAGGCGTTGTCGACCGCCGAGTTCAGCAAGGTGAAATGATAGGCGGCCGGTGCATTGGCAATTCCGGACTGCGCGGCGACACGGCGCCCGACCGAATCCACGTAAGCGGCCCGCGGCCCCGTTTCCGCGCCGCCATATTCCTCGACGACCTGCGGGTGCTCGCGCTGCGCTTGGGCGGCGAGCCGGGGGTCGAGGCCACGAACCGCATATTGAGCGCCGACGGCCGCCGGCGCGAGCGTCAATGCCGCGGCAGAAATCAACAGCACGGCTTTACGCATCGCTGCTCTCCTTTGTCAGGGGATGCTTACGTCGCCGTTTTGAACGAGAGATGACCGGGCCGGTTCCTGGCCCCGCCGGTCAGCCGATCGCGAGGAACTTCGCCCGGCGCTGCGCCAGGAGTTGGTTCGGCTTCATGGCCGCGCAGCCCTTGAGCTCTTCGAGAATTGCGGACTTCAAGGTTGCGATGGCCTGCTCGGAGTCGCGATGGGCGCCGCCTACTGGCTCGTCGACGATCCGGTCGACGACCCCGAGCGCGAGCAGATCGTTCGCGGTGATCCGCATCGCCTCGGCGGCATCGGCGGCCTTGTCGGCGGTCCGCCAGAGGATCGACGCGCAGCCTTCGGGCGAGATGACCGAGTAAATGGCGTGCTCGAACATCAAAACGCGATTGGCCGTCGCAATCGCGACGGCTCCGCCGGACCCACCTTCGCCGACGATTGCCGCGATGATCGGGACCTTCAATTCCAGGCATTCCTCGGTGCACCGGGCGATCGCTTCCGCCTGCCCGCGCTCCTCCGCCTCGACGCCCGGAAATGCGCCGGGCGTGTCGACCAGGGTCACGACGGGCAAGCCGAATCGATCGGCGAGCTGCATCAGCCGGATCGCCTTGCGGTAGCCTTCCGGCTTGGCCATTCCGAAATTGTGGCGAAGCCGCGAGGCGGTGTCCTCGCCCTTTTCATGGCCGATCAGCATGACCCTGCGCCCGTCAATGCTGGCGAAACCGCCGACGATCGCCGGGTCTTCGGAATAGGAACGGTCGCCGGCCAGCGGAATGAACTCATCCACGATGCCCGCGACATAATCCTTGAAGTGCGGCCGCTCGGGATGGCGCGCGACCTGCGCCTTCTGCCAGGCCGAGAGCTTCGAATAGGTGTCGGTGAGGAGCTTCGACGCCTTTGCCTCGAGCTTGTCGACCTCCGCATTGATGTCGACCTCGCCGTTCTCGGCCGTCTCGCGGAGCTCGCGAACGCGCGCCTCCAGCTCGGCGATCGGCTTTTCGAAATCGAGGTAGGTCAGCATGTGCAAGCGGCGGGTAAGCGGGGCGGGGCGAAGCGTCAACGCATGCGGTCGGCGAGCGGGTGGCGTTCGTTGACCAGCTTCACCAGCCGCGCGGCATCGACATGGGTGTAAATCTGCGTCGTCGCGATATCGGCATGGCCGAGCAGAGACTGCAGAACCCGAAGGTCGGCGCCGCCCGAAAGCAGGTGGGTGGCGAAGGCATGGCGAAGGACATGCGGGCTGATCCGCTCGGGCGGGATTCCGGCATCGGCCGCCATTTGCCGGACCAGCTGGAACAGGCGGACCCGGCTGATGTGCTCTGTACCGCCGGGGAATAGCCAGCGGCTGGTGGCGGGCACGTTCGCCAGCCAGGCCTTGACCGCGGCCTGGGCGCGGCCTGAGATCGGCACCAGCCGTTCCTTCGAGCCCTTGCCGCTGAGGATCAGGAACGGCTGCCCTTCGCGTAGGGCACCGCGCGGAAGCGAAATCAACTCGCTCGCTCGAAGTCCCGATCCGTAAAGCAATTCGAGCAAGGCGAGATTGCGAAGCGCCAGAGGCTCGCCGCTCGCGGCCTTGTTGGCCGCCGCCTCAAACATCGAATCCACTTCCGCTTCGCCGAGCACGCGCGGAAGCGGCCGCTGAAGCGTTGGCCGCGGAAGCGCCGCGGATGGATCGTCGCCGCGCAAACCATCGTCGACAAGGAACCGGTAGAAGCGCCGAAGCGCTGAGGATCGGCGGGCGACCGTCGAGGCAGCAAGTTCGGCCCAGCTCTTGCCGAGCGCGGTCAGCTCTTCACGGCCCGCGCTGCCCAGCTCGACGCCGAGGTCGGCGGCGGCCTTTTCGAGATCGTTGCGATAGGCCGCGAGCGTGTTCGGCGAAGCGCCCGCCTCGGCGGCCATCATGTCGAGGAAGCGGTCGACCAGGGCGCGGTCGTCGGCGGTCACGTTCGCGAGAGCGCCTCTGCGGCGATCATCCGCGCAGTGAAATCCTGACCCGTGTTCCGAAGCGCCATGACGATATGGAACAGATGAGCCGAGGGCACCGCATTGAATCCGCCGGCCTGGAGCCCGGTCCCGGCAAGCACCAGCACCGATCCCGCCTGCTCGCGGCGAGCGGCGGCGTCGATCATCTGGGTCCAGGGCGAGGTCCGTTCGATATGCAGCCGGTAGCGCGCGTTCAGGCGCGAAGCGGCGGCCGCGTCGAGCTTTCCGAGCGCGGCGAGCCCGGCGACGAGAAGCGCGCTTCGCTTGCGGCCGCTGCTCTGGTCGCGGCGGATGAACTCGTTGATCCGCCCTACTCCGAGATCGATCGCCGCTCCTTCGGGCGCCGCCAGGGCAAGCATCGACCAGACGCGATCCGAATATTGGTCGTCCATCCGTCCGGCCGCATCGGCCCAGGTCGCCGCTTCCTTGTCCATCCCCGCCGCGAGCATCGACGCGACGATGTTTGGAGCGTCAGATTGAATGTCGGGGCTTGGAACCAGCCGGGCGGACGCGCGGCCGAGCATGGCACGCGAGGCTTCTAGCTGAAGCGAGCCGTCGCCGACGTCCCACAGACGCCGCATCGCCGCGAGGCGCGTTTCCTGGTCGCGGCCGGCGAAGGCCAGGCGGAGCTGCCAGGCGTCGGTTCCGCCAAGATCGTTGGAGTCGGTCGAGTCGTAAACGGCCGAATAGAAATCCGTCAGCGCCTGCGACGAAAAGACTCCCAGCCCGGTTGCTATCCTGGCCGACTGCAGCCGGTCCTCGAAAGAGATCAGCGGCGCGCGTGCGTACCAGGCTCGCACCCTGGCCGGCGCCGAATCCATCAATCGATCCGGCGGGCTCATCGCCGCGGCGGTCGAAAGCCCGTACCGCCACGCGGTCAGCGCATC
Organism: Sphingomicrobium sp.; assembly: GCA_035717805.1. Lineage (GTDB taxonomy): Bacteria > Pseudomonadota > Alphaproteobacteria > Sphingomonadales > Sphingomonadaceae > Sphingomicrobium. The sequence goes on along the minus strand of DASTIF010000117.1, from coordinate 5,941 downwards.
GACCGGTTCCCATTCTATGGTGACCGAACGGGCGCTGTCGCCGGCCGCGCCGACGATCTTCTGGGCAAGGCCGAGGTCGATTCCGCCGACCGAGCCCCGCCTTCGGGCGGAATCGATCTGGTCGGCCGCGGTTTCCGGTTCGCCGTTGAGCGCCGAGCACATCGCTTCGACCAGCGGAAAGGCGCGCGGGTCCGAATGGCGGACCTGCCCCGGAAAGCCGCAAAGCGCGAGCGGGTCCGAACTGGCAAGCGCGGACTGGACCGCCACCTGCGCCATTTTCGGAGTGTATCGGTCGGTGTCGACCGACGCGACGACCATCCGCGCGGCATCGGCCTCGCCCATCCTGAGCAAAAGCCAGGCGCGCTCGGCCGCCCAATCGACGGGATTCACGCCGCGCGGCGAATGGGCCGCGGCCAGGAGCGCGTCGCGAAGCGCGATATGCGCCCAGCGCGAGGCGAGCGGCGTGCTCATCCGCCGCATCAGTCCGGACAGGAAGACTCCGCTGGCATCGCCCCACGGCTGTGCTCCGAGCCCGATCGCGACCGGATCGAGAGCGCCGGCGGTAAAGGCGTCGCGGCGGGCGTAAGACGGATATTCGATCGGCGGCGGAGGCGGCTCCGCCGCGACTTGCTGTTCGACGACCGTCTCGGTTTCCGCGACCGGCACCGTCTGCGTCGCAGTCTGCGATTGTGCGGCGGGCGCACGCGATTGCGCCTGCGGAGCCGCATTATTCTGCACCTGAGCGATCGCGGGAATCGCGATCGCCGCGGCGACCGAGACGAAAAGCAGTCGTCTAGTGGCCGACGGCATTGGTCACGTCCACTTCGATCGGCTGCGTCGGGACCTCACGCGCCCGGCTGGACAGAAACACGAGCGCTCCTGCAAGAATGACAAGGATGATGATTAGGAAAATGACCGCTCGTGGCATCGTGCCTTCCGCTTTGATTTCAGGAACGACGTGCTTTTGCCCGACCTTCGGGGCGGATGTATAGCCCCCGACCGATGCAAAAGCTGAGCGACCGCCTCGATCGACCGATCGTCCTCGTCGGGCTGATGGGGGCGGGCAAGTCGACGGTCGGACGGCGGCTGGCGAGGCGGCTCGACCTCCCCTTTGTCGACAGCGACGACGCGATCGGTGATGCCGCCGGCCTCTCCGCGGCGGAAGTCTTCGAGCGCTTCGGCGAGGCGGATTTCCGCGATGGCGAGCGGCGGCTGGTGGCCAGGCTGATCGACGGCGAGGTACGGGTCATCGCCACCGGCGGCGGCGCCTATGTCGACCAAAGTACGCGCGAGCTTCTCAATCAGCGTGCGATCACGATCTGGCTCGATGCGCCTGTCGAGGTGCTCGCCGACCGCACCGGCCGCCGCGACACCCGTCCGCTGCTCCGCAACAACGACCGGAAAGGCACCCTCGCCCGATTGTCCGAGGAGCGCGGCCCGGCCTACGCCCAGGCCCATATCCGGGTGGAAAGCGGCGAATCCCGGCACAAGGACGTCGTCGATGCCATTCTCGAGGCGCTCGCCGCTTATGTGGACGCTGGCTTTCCGCCATCATCGTCCGGCAGCGGGCCGGAAGCGAACGACCGCTCGGAGCCGGCGTGAAGATCACCGGACTCCGACTGGCGCTCCAGCCGCTCGCAATCGCGTAAGCGGTATTCGCGCTCCACTCGCTCCACTTCGTCCGCGGGAATTCCGGCGGCGCGCAACGCCGACTTGCCCATGACGACTGCGCTTTCGAACAGCTCGCGCTCGGCGAGCGCAAGGTCGAGACCGCGCAATTGCATCAGGTGCAACCGGTCGAATGCGCGGACCATGACCGAGGCCTGCGGGAAGGCGTGGAGGACGGCTGTCACCGCGTCGCGGGTCATTTCGCCGCCCTCATTGTCGTTGCAGAAGGCGATGACCTTCGCGGTCTCGGCGCCTGCCGCTCGCAGGAGATCGAGCCGAAGCCCGTCGCCGTAATAGACTTTGGTGCCGAACTCCTGGCTGAGCTCGATCTGGCTGGGCTTCTTGTCGATGATCGTCACGCCTACCGATTTCGCCATCAGCATTTGCGCGACGGTCTGGCCGAAGCGGCCGTAACCGACGACGATCGCGCTGGTCTCGGGCGACAATTCCGGCCCGTCGAGATCGTCGCCCCGCTCCTCCCGGCGCTCGAGCCAGTCGGTGAGGCGCATGAGGAAGGGTGTCGTCGCCATCGACAGCGTAACGACGGCGCCGAACAGCGAGGCAGCTTCGGGCAGGACGAGGCCGGCGGCGGTCGCCTGTCCGAACAGGACGAAGCCGAACTCGCCGGCCTGGCTGAGCAACAGGCCAAGCCTGACGCTGCGCGGCCAGTTGTTGCCGAATGTGCGTGCCAGAAGCCCGATCAGCACCGCTTTGGTTACGATGACGCCCGCGGCGATGGCGATAACCGTCAGCGGCCGGTCGGCGATAACGGGGAGATTCAGAGTCATCCCGACCGACAGGAAGAACAGGCCAAGCAGGATCGAGCGAAACGGTTCGACGTCGCTTTCGACCTCGTGCCGATAGGGCGATTCGGCGAGCATCACGCCCGCGACGAATGACCCGAGCGGGACAGACAGATGGAGCGCGTGCATCACGGCCGAGGCGCCGATGACCGTGAACAGCCCCGCGACGACGAACAGCTCGCGTTCGCCGAGGCGGCCCACCAGCCGGAACAGCGGATTAAGGACGATCCTGCCCGCCAGGACGAGGCCGATGATCGCGAGCAATGTGTAAAGCGCGAGGGTCCAGCCGGTGGGAGCGCCGGGATCGGGCGGCACCCGCGCCATCGCCGCGATGATCGTGATCATCGGAACGATCGACAGGTCCTGAAACAGCAGGATGGAGAAAGCGCGCTCGCCCTGGGGCGTATTGAGATCATTGTCCGAGCGAAGCATCGGAAGCACCTGCGCGGTCGACGACAGGCCGAGCGGAAGGCCTATGGCGAGCGAGGCTTCAGGCGAAAGCCCGAGCCCGAAATGAAGCAGCACGGCGATCGCCAGGCCGCACAGCACCACCTGCGCCAGCCCGAGGCCGAAGATGTCGTTGCGAAGGCGCCACAGCCGGCCCGGGCGAAGCTCCAGACCGACGATGAACAGGAGCAAGGCGATTCCGATGTCGGCGATGCTCAGCAGCTGGTCAGGGTCTCCGATCAGACCGAGCAAATGCGGGCCGATCAGCGCCCCCGCGACGATGTAGCCGAGGGTCGCTCCGAGCTTCAGCCGCCGGAAGATCACGACGAACAGCAAGGCCGCGCCGAGCATGATGGCGCCGCTTTCGAGAATCGCGCTGGTCGCCTGGGCGGTTTCGGCGGCCGTGGCCGGGGTCACACCGCCGACTCGAGCGCTGCGGCTAGCGCCCGCAGCGGCAGCAGGATCGCGCCGTGGCGACTCTTGCGCGAGCGAGCGGGTGCCAGCGCTTCGAAACCGGCCCACGCCGGCGGCTCGGAGTAGTTGCCGGACAGCCACGATTCGAGATCGACAAGTGCTTGGCGAACCTGTTCCGCGTTGTGTCCGGCTGCCTGCCGAGCGACCAGCGCCGCCGACGCCTGGCCGAACGCACAGGCCTGGACCTGTTGAGACAAGTCTTCGATTCGCCCTTCGCCGTCCACCTGAACGTCGATCCGGACCGTGCTTCCGCAAGTCGGCGAGCGCGTCGATGCCGACCCGTCCACGCGCGCCAGCGGCCGATGCTCGGGAAGCGACGCCGCAAGCCGCAAGATGTCGAGCGTATAGAGTGGCTCGTTCATTCCTTGCGCCATGTGGTGCCGGACGGGCCGTCCTCCAACACGATGCCGTCGGCCTTGAGTTCGTCGCGGATCCTGTCGGCGGTGGCGAAGTCGCGGTTCTTCTTGGCTTCGGCACGTTCGGCGATGCGCCGTTCGATGACCGCATCGTCGACCCCGCCCCTGAACCAGGAGTCGCCGCTCTCATTGAGCAGGCCGAGCAGGACCGCGCTGGCTTTTAGCGTTGCCGGATTGTCGAGCGCCTGCATACGAGTGAGCGCCGCCGGGGTGTTGAGATCGTCGTGCAGCGCTTCGAGCACCTGTCCGTCCATCTCGCCCGCTTCGGAATTGCCCGCCACGCGGTAGAGGCGGTCGAGTATCGTCTTGCTCTGCTCGATCAGCGCGTTGGTCCAGGGCAGCGGCGAGCGGTAATGCGCCGACAGCAGCGCAAGCCTCAGCGTCTCGCCTTTGTGCCCCGCCCCCAGCAGCTCCGCCGGCGTGACGATATTGCCTAGGCTTTTCGACATCTTCTCCGCGCCCATGTCGACGAAGCCGTTGTGCACCCAGAAGCGAGCCAGCGCGGCGCCACCGTGCGCGCAGCGGCTCTGCGCGATCTCATTCTCGTGGTGCGGGAAGACAAGATCGAGCCCGCCGCCGTGGATGTCGATGGTTTCGCCAAGGTGAGTCGCGATCATCGCCGAGCATTCGAGGTGCCAGCCAGGCCGTCCGCGCCCCCAGGGCGAGTCCCAGCCGATGATGTCCGGCTCGCTCGGTTTCCACAGGACGAAATCGGCCGGGTCGCGCTTGTAGGGCGCCACCTCGACCCGGGCGCCGGCGATCATCTGCTCGCGGTCCCGGTGGCTGAGGATCCCGTAGGCCGGGTCCTTGGTCACGTCGAACAGCACATGGCCCTGCGCGGCATAGGCATAGCCGCCCGCCACCAGCCGCTCGATCATGGCGATCATCGGCCCGATTTCCTGAGTCGCGTGCGGCGCGATGGTGGGCGGCGCCACGCCCAGAGCGCCCATGTCCTCCAGATAATGACGCTCGTAGCGCTCGGTGATAACCGACGGCTCGACGCCCTCTTCTTCCGCGGCGGCAATGATCTTGTCGTCGACGTCGGTGACGTTGCGCGCATAGGTCAGGCTGTCGCGCCCGTATTCGTGGCGGATGAGACGCGCGAGCGTGTCGAAAACGACCGCCGGCCGGGCGTTGCCGATATGGGCGCGCCCGTAAACCGTCGGCCCGCAGACATACATGGTGATGCGTTCGGGATCGGCGGGCTCGAACACCCGCTTCTCCCGCGCCATCGTGTCGTAAAGGCGGATCATTTGCCTTCCCCTAGCCTCCCCTGCATTTGCAGGGGAGGGGGACCGCCGGAGGCGGTGGAGGGGCCTTCTTCTTTTCGCGGCGTCCGGCTCAAACACTCTTCAACGATCAGCGTCAGTACTCCGTCGAGATTGTCTCGTATGTCTGTCGCTCGGAACGGCAGCGTACGTATGCCCTTCCCCGCCAACCATGCGTCCCGACGAACGTCTCGCTGCGGATTCGCACCCATCTCGTGTGCCAACCCGTCGACTTCGACGGCCATCGCCGCTTCATGGCAAAAGAAATCGACGAAATAGGGTTCAAGCGGATGCTGGCGACGGAATTTGAATCCACCGGGGGGATTCTTGAGGACTCTCCAAAGCCGGCGCTCGGGGGGCGTTATCTGCCTCCGAAGCGAGCGAGCGCGTGCGGTGCTCAAAGAGGCCCCTCCACCAGCTTCGCTGGTCCCCCTCCCCCGGAAATCCGGGGGAGGAAATTGGCTCGACAATTCATTCGCTCGCCTCCGCGCGCACCTGGCGCCTCGTTTCGACCCAATCGACGATCGCTCGGCCGCTGGCATTGAGAAGCGGATAGGTCTTGGAGTGGGTCATCCAGGCCGGCCGCTCGGCCTTGGGCCCATAAACGAGGTCGGTCGCGAGGTTGGCGAACAGAAAGAAAATCGTCGCCGCGAGCAGGCCCTTGATCACTCCAAAGCCGCCGCCGAGCAGGCGGTCCACTGGCCCGAGGAGCGAGCGCCGCGTCTTGCCGCCGATCGACCGCGCCAGCAGCTTCACGAGGATGAAGGTCGGAACGAACAGCAAGGCGAAAGCGAGCACCGAGGCGCCTTCGGCCGTTCCGACGCTGCTACCGAGGCCGGCCGAAAGCTGGGTGTGGAACAGCCGG
>DASTIF010000116.1:0-5970 GCA_035717805.1 Sphingomicrobium sp. | reverse complement strand
GTGTCCTTCATTGCTGGTGAGCCCTGCTGGATTCGAACCAGCGACCTACTGATTAAAAGTCAGTTGCTCTACCAACTGAGCTAAGGGCCCACGCAGCCGCGAGCGCGTTAGCCGCGCGGCGCCCGGCGGGCAAGGCGATGGGCGTGCTGTCGCGCCGACAGCATCCCGGAAAGCCGCCATCCGGGCGCGATCGCCGCGAGCGGGCCGATGACGAACGCGCGGGTTGCGGCGGACGGGTGCGGAATGGTCAGCTTTCGCGACCGCCACTGGCCGCCGCTCCAGTCGACGATGTCGAGGTCGAGAACCCGCGTTCCCCAGCGCCGGCCGCGACGCCGGCCGAAATCGGTCTCGATGCGCTTCAGCGCGCCAAGCATCGTGGGCGGCTCGAGGTCGCTTTCCACAAGCGCGACCGAATTGGCGAAATCGCGGCCCGCGCCGCCGTGGGCGCGGTTGAGAATGATCGGCGAGGCGTCGAACAGGCCGAAATCGCGGTCGAGCCGCGCGATCGCCGCCTCGACCACTTGCGGCGGACGGCCGTAGCGCCCGTGCGGCCGGTTCGAGCCGATCGCGATTGCGTAGAGGTACGAAGGTTTGGCCAAACAACAACCGTTCGCCCTGAGCCTGTCGAAGGGCTGCCTTTCCCTTACGGCGCTAGAAGAAAGGACGGTGCTTCGACAAGCTCAGCACGAACGGTATGGGGAAGCGTGACAATTATCCAACCCGCCGACCTGTCCCCCATTCCGCAGGCCGAGGCTCCGCGCGATTGCCCCTTGTGCCCGCGGCTGGTCCGTTTCCGCCACGAATGCCGGGCGGAGCATCCGGGCTGGTGGAACGCGCCGGTGCCTGCGTTCGGCGATCCGGATGCCTGGCTGGCGATTGTCGGCCTCGCACCCGGCAAGCAGGGCGCCAACCGTACGGGGCGGCCCTTCACGGGCGATTATGCCGGCGATCTGCTCTATGCGACGCTTCTGAAATTCGGGCTTGCCGAGGGTGAATACCGCGCCGACCCGGCGGACGGGCTCCGGCTAAGGGGCGCAATCATCCTCAACGCGGTCAAATGCCTGCCTCCCGCGAACAAGCCCTTGCCCGAGGAGATCGCGACCTGCCGAAGCTATTTCGAGGCGGCCTTGGCGAATTTGCCGAATGTGCGCGTGCTGGTCGCGCTCGGCCAGATCGCCCATGTCGCCGCGGCGCGGGCGCTGGGCCTGCCTCCGTCAGCCACCAGGTTCGGCCACGGCGCGGAGAACCGCGCTCCCGACGGCCGCATCCTGCTCTCCAGCTACCATTGCTCGCGGTACAACCAGAACACGGGCAGATTGACAGCGGCGATGTTCGAAAGCGTGTTCGAGCGCGCGCTCGAGCTTCAAATGTCTTCGGTAAGCCGCCCGTAAAGCTCTGGCCTGCGGTCGCGGAAGAAGCCGAAGGCGGCACGGTGCTTCTTTGCCGCCGTGAGGTCCAACGTCGCGACCAGCGCGCCTGTTTCCTGCGCTCCGAACTCCGCCAGGATGTCGCCGCGCTCGTCGCAGATGAAGCTGTGGCCGTAGAAGCGCTGGCCGCATTCGGTGCCGATCCGGTTCGCGGCGACGATGGGGACGACGTTCGACACCGCATGGCCGATCATCGCGCGGCTCCATAGCCGCGAGGTGTCGAGGTCGGGGTCGTGGGGCTCGGTTCCGATGGCGGTCGGGTAGAACAGGATGTCGGCGCCCATCAGCATCATCGCGCGCGCGGTTTCCGGATACCATTGGTCCCAGCACACGCCGACGCCGAGCGTGGACTTTTCGGGGCCGGACCACACCTTGAAGCCGGTGTTGCCGGGGCGGAAATAGAATTTCTCCTCATAGCCCGGCCCGTCGGGAATGTGGCTCTTGCGATAGACTCCGGCGACCTTTCCGTCGGGGCCGACCATCGCGAGGCTGTTGTAATGATGGGGGCCATCGGCCTCGAAGAAGCTGGTCGGGATCCAGATTTCGAGCTCTTGCGCCAGCTTCCGCATCGCCAGCACCGATGGGTGCTCGGCGGTCGACCGAGCGGTCGCGAACAGGCTCTCGTCCTCGACCCGGCAGAAGTAGGGCCCTTCGAATAGTTCGGGCGGCAGCACCACCTGCGCGCCGCGTCCATTCGCCTCGCGCACCAGTTCGGAAACGGCGCGGATGTTCGATTCCGTGTCGTCGGTAAAGGCGAGCTGGAGTGCCGCGACTGTGAGCTTGGTCATTGTGCTCCTTTATCCTCCCCTTGATTTCGAGGGGAGGGGGACCAGCGAAGCTGGTGGAGGGGCCCCTCCGTCGCGGCTTCGCCGTGCCACCTCCCCTGCAAATGCAGGAGAGGAGAGTTAAAGCGGCATCTGTTGCGAGATGCAGTGGAAGCTTCCGCCGCCGCTGAGGATGTGGTCGGCGCGAAGGCCGATTGCAACGCGGTCGGGGACGATGGCCTGGATCGCTTCGACCGCCGCCTGGTCGTTGGGCGCTCCATATTGCGGCACTACCACGGCTGCATTGCCGATATAGAAGTTCATGTAGCTTGCCGGCACAAGGTCGCCGTCGCGGATGATCGCGCCTGGCGAGGGCAGGGTGACGACGTCGAACCCGGCTTCGCCAACCCTCTTCGCAGCGTCTCGATAAACCGCCTCGTTGGGATCGTTCGCGGCCGGCTCCGGAATGGCGATCCGGCCGGGCCCTATGAAGCGCGCCAGATTGTCGACATGACCGTCGGTATGGTCGTTGGCGAGACCCTCGCCCAGCCAGATCACGCGCTCGAAGCCAAGGTCGCGGCGAAGGGCTTCCTCGACCTCTTCTCGGCGCATTGCCGGGTTGCGATTGGGGTTGAGCAGGCATTGCTCGGTGGTGACGACAGTCCCCGACCCGTCATGATCGATCGCGCCGCCCTCGAGAATCCAGTCCGCCTTGGCAAAGTGAAGCCCGGCACCCTCCGCCAGCCGCTTGCCGATGGTCTCGTCGCCCGCGAGCTCGTATTTGCCGCCCCAGCCGTTGAAGCCGAATCCCCGCGCGGCGCGATCGCGCCCGCTTCCGGTAACGATCGGCCCGGTGTCGCGGAGCCAGATGTCGCCGAACGGCTCGACGATCACGCTGGCGAACGGCGCTAGAGTTCGGGCCGCCGCTGCCGCATCCTTGTGGCTCGCGACCAGCCGTACTTGCTCGCCCTTGCCGCCGGCATGGACGGCCGCGGCGAAGGCGGCCACCTCGCGCTCGGCAGGTTTCAGGTCGCCAAGCCAAAGCTCGGGGTCGGACGGGAATCCGATCCAGACCGCCTCGTGGGGCGCCCATTCGGGGAGCGGAAGCTGTGCCATTGCCGGTGCGCCTAACTGACCGGCGGGCAAAGCTCTACCGCCGTTCGTCGATCCGGGCCTTTTCGCGACGGCATCGGCTGCTACCGTGCGCGTGAGAGACGAGGGGAGGGATCATTTGTCCAGATATCTGATCGCGGCGGCGCTGCTTCTGGCTTCGACCAGCGCACAGGCGACCGTCGATTATGCGATCGACCTGACCGCGCCGGAGCATCACACCGGCAAGGTCACGGTGGTTTTTCCGCAAACGGCGGGGCCTTACCTCGACGTCAAAATGCCGGCGTGGCGAACCGGGCGCTATACGATCATGAACCTCGCCAACGGCGTTCGCGAATTTTCCGCGACCGACGGGCAGGGCCAGCCGCTGCGCTGGGAGAAAGTCGACAAGTCGACCTGGCGAATCCATCTCGACCATCCGAGCGCGATTCGGCTGAACTACGAGCTTTACGCCGATGAGCTCAGCCTTCGAAGCCGCCACATCGACGACAGCCACGCCTATCTCGATGCCTCCGCGGTGTTCATGTACGCCGATCCCTACCGCAAGGACGACGTCACCGTTTCGCTGGCCGTCCCGCCCGCGTGGAAGAGCGTGTCCGGCATGGATTCGCCCTCGGCCAACCGGTTCGTCGCCGGCAATTGGGACATTCTGGTCGATTCGCCCATCGAAACCGGAATCCACAAGCAATTCAGTTTCGACGAGGGCGGCCGCGATTATGAGGTCGTGATCTGGGGCGAGGGCAATTACGACACCGATGCGATCGTCACCGGCCTGAAGAAGATGGTCGGCGAAGCGGACACGATCTGGAGCGGTTATCCGTTCCATCGCTACGTCTTCATGATCCACGCGACCGACGGGCCCGGCGGCGGCGCGACGGAGCACCGCAATTCGACCGTGATCCAGCTGCCGCGCTATTATTTCGGCGGCCATCATCTCGGCTTCCTGTCGACCGCCAGCCACGAGTTCATTCACACCTGGAACGTGAAATCGTACCGAGGCGCGGGGCTGGTTCCCTATCACTACCAGAGCGAGAATTATTCGGACTTGCTGTGGGTGGCCGAAGGCTCGACCAGTTATTTCGAGGATCATTTGCTGCTTCGAGCCGGTCTGATGAAGCCGGAGCAATATTTCGCGACTCTCGCCAACGCGATTGACCACAACCGGCACACGCCGGGAACGTCGGTCCAGTCGGTTGCCGACGCCTCCTTCAACGAATGGATCTCCGTCTCCGGCGACCGGGCACGCAACGCCTCGACCGACATTTATTCCGAAGGCTCGCTGGTTTCCTGGATGCTGGACATTGCGCTTCTCGAGCAGACCGGCGGGAAGGTGTCCTATCGCGACGTCCACGACGCCTTGTACAAGAGGTTCAAGTCGGAGGACGGGCGCGGCTTCACGGCCGTCGACATGCGCGCGATCCTGGCGGAGCTCACCGGCAAGTCCTGGGACGACTGGTGGGCTCGTAACGTCGACTCGCCGGTGGGCAAGGTGGATTTCGGCCGGCTTCTCGATCCCGTCGGCTTGCGGCTGGTCGAGGACAATGGCCCGCCGGCGCCCTATGCGGGCTGGTCTGGAAACGAGTCGGACGGCGGCATGCGCCTCACCACCGTCGAGCGCGGAAGCCCGGCGTGGAACGCGGGCTTCACGCCGGACGACATCATCGTCGCGTTGGACGGCAAGCGGGTTTCCGATTCGCGGTTCGACGAGGCAATCGGCGAATACCAGCCTGGAGCGACGGTAACGGTGAGCTATTTCCGCCGAGATCAGCTCGCGCAGAAGCAGCTTACCCTTGGAGCCGCCCCGAAGAACGACCCCAAGGTGGTGACGGTCGACCGCCCGACGCGCGCTCAAAAGGCGCTGTTCGAGCGCTGGCTTCTGATTCCTTATCCGGAAGGCTAGGCGGCTCCGGCGAAGAGCCGCCGGCAGGCATCAGCGTGAATAGAACTCGATCACGAGGTTGGGCTCCATCCGCACCGGATAGGGCACCTCGTCGAGCGTCGGGACTCGCGTGAAGCTGACCTTCGATGTCCCGTCGGCGACGACATAGTCGGGCACGTCACGCTCGGCGAGGCTCTGCGCCTCGATGACCAGCGCCATTTCCTGCGCCTTGGGACCGAGCTCGATTACGTCGTTCACGTCCACGCGGCGCGAGGCGATGTTGCACTTCACGCCGTTGACCCGGATGTGGCCGTGGCTGACCAGCTGGCGGGCGGCCCAGATTGTCGGCGCGAACTTGGCGCGATAGACGATCATGTCGAGCCGGCGCTCGAGAAGCCCGATGAGGTTCTGCGAAGCGTCGCCCTTCATTGCGCTGGCCTCGGTATAGGTGCGCTTGAACTGCTTTTCGGTGATGTCGCCGTAATAGCCTTTCAGCTTCTGCTTGGCGCGAAGCTGGATCCCAAAGTCGGATAGCTTGCCCTTGCGGCGCTGGCCATGCTGGCCGGGGCCATATTCGCGGCGATTGACCGGGCTCTTGGGCCGTCCGAAGACGTTCTCGCCCATGCGGCGGTCGAGCTTGTACTTGGCGCTTGAGCGCTTGCTCACTGTATTTCTCCAATTCGCGTTTCAAAATTGCCCGGGACCGCACCGCTGGACCGTTGCGTCCAGCGCGATCGCCGCTTCACCGGGCATGCGGGATCAATTGCGAGCGGCGCACCTAGTGGAGGGA
>DASTIF010000115.1:0-10399 GCA_035717805.1 Sphingomicrobium sp. | reverse complement strand
TGGGGCCGACAATGCCGATCTTGGCATCCTGGTAGAATTGCAGGTGGATGTTGTTGAGAATGGGCTTGTGGCCCGGGAAGGCCTTGGTCAGACCCTTCATCACAAAGCTGTATTGGGCGGCCATCTGGTCGCGTGGTCCTTTTAAGAGCAATGCCGGAAATTACGGCGCGAGTTAGGACATCGAGCCGCCGCTTTCCAGTGTCGGCGCTTTGAGCCGCCTAAAAGGGCAGCTTGAACCCCGGCGGAAGCGGAATTCCGCTGGTCATCTTCTGAAGCTCCGGCGCCGCCGCGGCGTCGGCCTTGGCCCGGGCGTCGTTGATCGCGGCCGCAACCAGGTCCTCGAGCATCGATTTTTCCGAGGGCTGAAGCAGGCTTTCGTCGATTGTGACGGCGACGATCCGGCCCTTGGCGGATGCGGTGACCTTGACCAGGCCTCCGCCGGCCGCGCCTTCGACCTCGATCTTGTCGAGATTCTCTTGCGCCTTCTGCATCTCCGCCTGAACGTCCTGCGCCATCTTCATGATTTCATCGAGGTTCGGCATCTCGGGCATGGTCATGCACCTTTGGTCAGGGAAAAGGATTCGAGCTCGCCTTCCGGGAATGCATCGAGAGCGGCGCGCACCGATGGGTCCTGTAGCACTTCGGCGCGGACCTGCTGCTCGGCCATCTTCTCCTGCTCCAGAAGCGAAGGCCCGGCGCCCTCGTCGGCGATAGTAACGGTCCAGGCGGTGTTGGTGATCCCCTTCAGCGTTGCCGCCAGGTCGCGCGGCCAATCGGAACCAAGCGGCCGAAGCGGCTTCACGACAAGCTCGGGCGCTTCGTAGCGAACCAGTCCAACCTGGTCGTGGAGCTGGATTGCGAGCTGATGCTTCCCATGGCTTTCGAGTAGGTCGACCAGCGCCGGAAAATCGCCGGGAAGGCGAGCGGCGGGACCGTTCGTCGTTGGTGAGGGCCGGTCCGATGGCGCGGTTGCTTCACTGGCACCGGACAGCTTCTCGATCAGAGCCGATGGATCGGGCAACTCGGCGGAATGGATGAGGCGAAGGACGGCCATGGTCGCGGCCTCCTGCGGGTCGGGCGCGATCGTAACGTCGGACAGGCCCTTGAGGAGCATCTGCCAAAGCCGGTGGATCTGGCCCCATGACAGGTTGGCGGCCAGCTTGTCGGCGAAATCCCGCTCTTCGTGCGACAGCAGCGCCTCGGCGCTCGCGCTCGCCTTCGAGCGGGTTGCGAGATGAAGCGCTTCCATCATGCCGCGAATGAGCGAAGCGGGATCGATGCCGAGCGCGTGCGCTTCGTCCATCGCCGTCAGCGCCTTAGACGAGTCGCCCTGCAGAACAAGTTCCAGAAGACCGCGTATTCGCCCGCGGTCCGCGAGCCCGAGCATGTCGCGCACCTGTTCGGCCGTCACTGTTCCGGCGCCGTGGGCGATCGCCTGGTCGAGGATCGACAGGCCATCGCGCGCCGAGCCTTCCGCGGCCCGGGCGATCATCGCCAGCGCGTCGGGCTCGACCTCAACGCTTTCGGCTTTCGCCACCTCGGCGAAATGGGCGACCAGCTTCTCCGGGTCGATTCGCTTGAGATCGAACCGTTGGGTCCGCGACAGCACCGTCACCGGAACCTTGTTCACTTCGGTGGTCGCGAACAGGAACTTCACATGCTCGGGCGGCTCCTCGAGAGTCTTCAGCAAGGCATTGAAAGCGCCTTTGGAAAGCATGTGCACTTCGTCGATGATGTAGATTTTGTAGCGGGCGGAAACCGACGCGTAACGGACCGCGTCGATGATCTCGCGGATGTTATCGACGCCGGTGTGCGAGGCGGCGTCCATCTCGACCACGTCGATGTATCGCCCTTCGGCAATTGCCCGGCACGGCTCGCAGACTCCGCACGGCGTGATCGTCGGCTTGCCCTGCCCGTCCGGTCCGATGCAATTCAACGCCTTGGCGATCAGCCGCGCCGTCGATGTCTTGCCGACGCCCCGCACACCCGTCAGCAGGAAGGCGTGGGCGATCCGCCCGCGCTCGATGGCGTTGGCGAGCGTCTTCACCATCGCGTTCTGCCCGATCAGCTGGTCGAAGCTCTGCGGCCGATATTTGCGGGCGAGCACCCGGTAGGGCGAAGAGGTGGATTGCGGCTCTTCGGGAAGGTCCAGTCCAAGTGCGGGCGATTCGTCGGTCATCGCTGCCGTTCTAAGCGCGCGAAGGCTTCATTGCGAGCGGTTGCCAGCAAGGCATTCCGGCCCCATATGGCGGGCGGGAGCCGGGCGGACGGGGCTGTCGCCAACCTGGTCAGGTCCGGAAGGAAGCAGCCACAACGATTTCGTCCCGGGTCGTTCCGGTTCCCACCTAACCCCTCAGCCAGTTCCTCGCGCTCGGCGGTATTCGCACGTCGAGCGTCTTCATGTCCTCGGTAAGGATGATCTGGCAGGCGAGGCGCGACGTTCGCGTGGCATGAGCAGCGAAATCGAGCATGTCCTCTTCCTCGTCGCTCGCCGGCGGAAGCTTTTCGAAATCGGCTTTGTCAACGATCACATGGCAGGTTGAGCAGGCCATGACGCCCTCGCAGGCGCCTTCCAGCGGCTGTTTTGCGGCCCAGGCGACGTCGAGGAGCCGCTGGCCGGGCCTGGCATCGACTTCCTTGTCGAGAGTCCCGTCGGCCTTGTGGAAACGCACCAGGGTCACGCGGCGAAGCGCTCCTGGGCTTCGGCGGCCTCCTTGATTCGATCGATCGCTTCAACCAGCTCCTTTTCGGTCGTGTAGCGCCCGAAGCCGAGGCGGATCGAGGAGCGCGCCTGTCGGTCGTCGAGACCTATTGCCCGAAGAACGTGGCTCGGACGTCCCGAACCGCTCGCGCAGGCGCTACCCAGTGAAAAGGCGATGTCGCGAAGCTCGGCGATCAAGCGAGCCGAATCCAGGCCCTCGCGCCGGATATTGAGGTTGCCGTGGTAGCGCTGGCTGGCGGTTCCGTTGATCTCCCAGCCCGCTCCGAGCGCTTCCAGGGCCGCGGCCCAAAGACGTTCGACGCGCTTGTGATCAGCGTCGCACTGCTCTGATGCCAGCTTTGCCGCCGCGCCGAATCCGACGCATAGCGCCGGTGACAAGGTTCCCGAGCGAAGTCCCTGCTCTTGCCCCCCGCCATGGATCAACGGGGCAGGTTCGGCGCCTTCACGCATCCACAGGGCGCCGATTGCCTTCGGACCGTGGATCTTGTGCGCGGAGACCGCGACGAGATCGGGACCTTCGGGAATTTCGATCCGTCCAAGCGCCTGGACTGCATCGCACAACATCAGCGCGCCATTGTCGTGGGCGAGCCGCGCGATATCGCCGACGGACTGGATCACGCCGATCTCATTGTTCACCAGCATTACCGCGACCTGCGCCACCCGCTCGTCGAGCGAGGCTTCGAGCTGATTCAGATCGAGCAGTCCGTCCTCGCCGACCGGGAGATACGTGACCTCCGCGCCCTGCCGCTGAAGCCACTCGCAGCTGTCGAGCACGGCCGCATGCTCCGTCTGCACCGTCACGATACGGTTGCGCTCCCTGGGCGCCTTCTCGATCGTGCCCTTGATCGCCCAATTGAGCGCTTCAGTCGCGCTTCCGGTGAAAGCGATCGTCCCGCGCTTAAGGCCGATCGCCTGCTCGACCTGTCGGCGCGCGACTTCGATCGCCGCGGCTGCTTCCCGGCCCCATCGCGAAGGAGAGTGCGGGTTGGCGAACATCTCGGCGATCCACGGTTCCATCGCCGCCGCGGCTTCAGGCGCGAGCGGGCTCGTCGCCTGATAATCGAGGTAAATCATGCCGCCTGCGCGGAGCCACGCTCGGCAATCCGCCGCCATTCGGTCAGAAACGCGTCGACATCCACCTCGCTGGTGGACGGGCCGAAACTCAGGCGTAGAAACCCGCCCGACACCTCTTCGGGGATATTCATCGCGGCAAGCACGTGGCTCGCCTTGGCCTTGCCCGACGAGCAGGCGCTTCCCGCGGACACCGCAAAGCCCGCGAGATCGAACTGGACGAGCAGCGATGCGCTCGACCCGCCGGGAAGCGAAATCGCGCCTATGGTTGGCACGCGTGGCGCGTCCTCCGCGATGATGATGCCGCCGGAAGCGCGAACGCCGTCTTCGAGCCGCCTTCGAAGCTTGCCAATCGCCGCCATGTCATAGGGGCGCGCTGCGAGCGCCGCGGCAAAGGCCATTGCACCCGGAACGTCCTGGGTTCCGCGCCGATACCCCTTCTCCTGCCCGCCGCCGCACGGACGAAGCGTGGCGAGGTCGCGAACGAGAAGCGCGCCGATGCCGGGCGGACCGCCGAGCTTGTGCGCGCAGATCGCGATGAAATCGGCGTCGGGGAGCGCGATTTTCGAGGCGCTTTGGGCGCAATCGGCAAGAAGCAGGCTCCCGGCCTCGCGGACTCGGGGAATCAAACGCTCCAGCGGCTGGATCACTCCGGTCTCATTGTTGACCTGCTGGATCGCGATCAGAGCCGGCCCGGTTGCCAGAACCGCGTCGAGCTCCGCCTCGTCGATCAATCCGTTGGAATCGACCGGAAGGACCGTCGACCGCTCGCCCATCGCATAGCCGACGATCGCATGCTCCGTCGCCCCATGCGCGCGGGTGGGGGGCACGGCGCAGCGTGCGGCAAGCTCGACGCTCTCGCTCGCTCCCGACGTGAAAATGACGTCATGCCGCCAATCGAGCGTGTCGCGGATCGCCTCGCGAGCTTCGTCAAGCAGCGCTCGCGACCGACGGCCTTCCGCATGCGGGCTGTTTGGGTTCGCCCACTCGGCGACCCCCCGTGCATGGGCCTCGCGCGCTTGCTGGATGATCGGAGTGGTCGACGCATGGTCGAGATAGATTCTTTGAGTCATTTTTGGGCGGATATCTGCCGATTGCCAGTTGAACCGCCACCCCTATATAGGACCCGCCGCCGCGGTGCACCCGTCGGCGAACATCTTTCATTAGCCGAGCAGCCGACAGCCCAATGCCCGAAGTCATTTTCCCAGGCCCCGAAGGCCGCCTCGAAGGCCGCTTCCATCCCGGTCCCCGTCCGCGAGCTCCGGTCGCGATGATCCTCCATTCGCACCCGCAGGCGGGCGGTACGATGAACAACAAGATCGTGCAGCTGCTCTACCAGACGTTCGTCAAGCGCGGCTTCGCGACGCTGCGGTTCAACTTCCGCGGGGTCGGCAAGAGCCAGGGCACGTTCGACAACGGCATCGGCGAGCTATCCGACGCGGCGAGCGCGCTCGACTGGGTGCAACAGATTCATCCCGAAGCGGAGACCACCTGGGTCGCCGGCGTCAGCTTCGGCGCCTGGATCGGAATGCAGCTGCTCATGCGCCGTCCCGAGATCCGCGGCTTCATCTCGATCGCGCCGCCGGCGAACATGTACGATTTCAGCTTCCTTGCGCCCTGCCCTTCGTCGGGAATCATCATCCAGGGCGAGCAGGACGAGGTAGTGACTCCGAGCGCGGTCCAGAAGCTGGTCGACAAGCTTCGAACCCAGAAGCACATCACCATTACCCACGACCTGATTCCGGGCGCGAACCATTTCTTCGCGAACGAGCTCGATCTGTTGATGAAAAGCGTCGACGATTACCTCGACATGCGCCTCGCCACCGACCCCAAGCGACAGCCTATAACGTCCAAATCAGGACGTTAGCGAGGAGCACGGCCGCCGCGGCGATCATCAGAACGCCGCGGGTGCGGTCGGACTTGCCGATCGCGATCCGGAATCCCGCGGAGCCCAGCAAGAAGGCCCCAATCATCGCGAGCGCCATTGCCGCAGAGCTAAGTGTTTCCAATCCGGACGTTCCTTTCACCAAGACTTAACCGATGTTCCGCCAGAATGGATCTCGTGGACGTGGACCATCAGCAAGCGCGCCTCGAAGAAGCGTTCGAGCGCATCGAGGAAACGATTCTTCCGTGCATCGCGATGATGCTGGAGACGTTGCTCGACGCGTCGGCCGCTGCCGGCGAGACCAATCCCAAGGCGCTTGCCGCCGAGCTGCAGATCCTTGCCTCCGAGCTCGAGGAGCTCACCCAAGCGGTCGAGCGGTCGAGCCCGGTGCAGGTCGATCCGGGCGAATATAAGACGACCACGGCCGCCGCTTAACCACCTTCGCCGACGATCCGCGCATGGAGCGCAGGGTCGATATTGCCTCCCGACAGGACGATTACCGTGCCGTCTTTCGGCGCGACCTTGCCGACAAGCACCGCGGCGAGTGCTACGGCCCCGCCCGGTTCGACGATCAGATCGTGCTCGCTCCAGGCGAAACGGATCGCCCGCTTCACTTCCTCGTCGCTCACCGAAAGCGCCAGCACTGACCGCGCCTTGAGGATCGCGAAAGTGATCGGCGACACGCGCGGCGTCTGAAGCGCATCGCACAAGGTAGGCGGCGCATCGGCCTCGACCGGGACGATCTGGCCCCGTTCCAGCGAATTCTTCATGTCGTCCCAGCCTTTGGGCTCGACGATCGCAATTTCAGAATCCGGGCATGCCAGGGCAATTCCCGCCGAAAGACCGCCTCCGCCGCAGGGGATGACGATCCGGCTCGGCGAGCCGCCGAGCTGATCCAGAATTTCGACACCGACGGTGCCCTGGCCGGCAACGATTGCTGGATCGTCGAAGCTCGGGACGAGAACGGCGCCGCGCTCGTCGGCCAAACGCTGGGCGATCGCTTCGCGGCTCTCACTGTTGCGATCGTAGAACAGAATTTCGGCGCCGTGGCTTCGAGTCGCTTCGACTTTCACCGCGGGCGCATCGGCCGGCATGACGATAACAGCCGGAATCCCGAGCCTTTTGGCTGCGATGGCGACGCCCTGGGCATGGTTGCCGGACGAAAAAGCGACGACTCCCCCGTCCTTTTCATCCTCGCCAAGCTGGAGGAGCCGGTTGGTCGCGCCACGCAGCTTGAAGGCGCGGCCGGTCTGAAGACACTCGCACTTCAGCCACACACTGTGGCCGGGAATCCTCGCGTCGATAAGCGGGGTGCGCTCAACGCAGCCCGCAATACGCTCCGAAGCGGCGATAACGTCTTCCCTCAAGACCTGCTTCAAGCTCGTTTTATCCTTCAGGTTCAGAGTGTTGGTCGAATCGTTGCCGATTAGCGGCAGACCGTTTCACTTGGCGGCCAAAAGTTCCAAAAAATCTTGCGTTGCGGGCCTCTCGACCATATATCGCGCTCCCGCTGCCCCATGGGACTTCCAACCGCAAGGCAGCTCTTTGTCGAACGTACCCGTTGGAGGTCCCTTGAATTGCACAAGCATCATCGCCCGCTGGGGCTAGCGACTTCTCCCGGTCACCGCCGGGCTGCCGATATCGCCAAGAATCGGCCGGTCCAGCCGGTCACCTTGCTGCGTCCGCACGCCGCGAGGCGCGCGGCCCGTTTCTTCCTCGACCGGTTTCCCGGTCGCTCGCTTTACGCCGTGAAGGCGAACCCCTCGCCCGATCTTCTGCGAATTCTCTGGGACGAGGGAATCACCCATTATGACGTCGCCTCGCTCGGCGAGGTGCGGCTGGTCCACGGAACGCTTCCGCAGGCGGTTCTGTGCTTCATGCACCCGGTCAAGGCCGAGGAAGCCATCGCGGAGGCATATTTCGAGCACGGCGTCCGCACCTTCAGCCTCGACACGATCGAAGAGTTGGAGAAGATCGTCCGCGCCACGAAGGGCGCGAGCGACCTCAACCTGCTGGTCAGGCTCCGGGTGAGCTCCGAGCATGCGAAATACAGCCTCGCCTCCAAGTTCGGCGCAGACCCTGCTGAGCTCAAGGCTCTTCTCATGGGCGCCCGCCAGGCCGCCGACGCACTCGGCATTTGCTTCCACGTCGGAAGCCAGGCGATGACGCCAGCCGCCTATGCGGAGGCGATGGAGCGAGTCCGCGACGCGATCGTCGAGGCGGCGGTCACTGTCGACATCGTCGATGTCGGTGGCGGCTTCCCGTCGGTCTATCCAGGCATGGAACCGCCGCCGCTCGAAACCTATTTCCAGGTCATCCACTCGACCTTCGAAGCGCTCCCGATCAGCTATTCGGCGGAATTGTGGTGCGAGCCGGGCCGTGCGCTCTGCGCCGAGTATGCAAGCCTTGTCGTTCGCGTCGAGAAGCGGCGCGGGAGCGAGCTTTACATCAACGACGGCGCATACGGGGCCTTGTTCGATGCCGCGCATGTCGGCTGGCGCTTTCCGGTCGCTTTGCTTCGCGACGGGCTATCGCGGGCGAAGCCAGTCGGATTCAGCTTCTACGGACCCACTTGCGACGATCTCGACCATATGGCGGGCCCGTTCGAGCTTCCCGCCGACGTTCAGGCCGGCGATTATGTCGAAATCGGCATGCTCGGAGCCTATGGCTGCGCCATGCGCACGCGCTTCAACGGCTTCGGCGTCGAGAGCGTCGAAATGGTCGAAGACGAGCCGATGGCGAGCCTCTACGGAGCGCGGCGCAGGTTCGCTCGTTCAAAGGTCGTGACTCTGTAGCGAATTGCCGGCCCTCCGGGCCGAAATGGGGTGAGGCTGTCCCCCGCATCGAACGACATGCCTTTCGTCGCGGCCGCCTCCGTCTGGCGGCGCAATGGAGCATGAAATGGAAACCGAAACTCTGAACAAGGTTCAGGACGCCGAACGGATCAACGACACCCGCAAGGCGGAGCTTCTGTCGAGCCCGGTCGAGCATGTCGACATCACCCAATTCGACGCCCGTCCGATCATCGATTCGATGGGCAAGATGAGCTTCACCAGCCGCGACCTCGCTCGCGCGACGAACATCTACAACAAGATGCTCGAGGATCAGAGCTGCTCGATCATCCTGGTGATCGCTGGCTCGACCTCGGCCGGCGGCTGCATGGACCTCTACGCCGAGCTCGTGAAGTCGAACATGGTCGATGCGATCGTCGCCACCGGAGCCACGATCGTCGACATGGATTTCTTCGAAGCGCTTGGCCACAAACACTACCAGGCCAATGAAATCCCTGACGATGACACTTTGCGGTCGCTGTACATCGACCGCATCTACGACACCTATATCGACGAGCAGCAGCTTCAGGACTGCGACTTCACGATCGGCAAGATCGCGGACGCACTGGAGCCGCGTCCCTATTCGAGCCGCGCCTTCACCCGCGAGATGGGCAAGTGGCTGAGCGAGGGCAATGCGAAGAAGCAAGGCAGCCTCGTCCAGCTCGCTTACGAGAATGACGTGCCGATCTTCTGCCCGGCCTTCACCGACAGCTCGGCCGGCTTCGGCCTAGTCAAGCACCAGGTCGACGCCATGAAGCGCGGCGGCCACTATCTGACGATGGACAGCATCGCCGACTTCCGCGAGCTCACCGACATCAAGATCAAGGCGGGCACCACCGGGCTCCTGATGATCGGCGGCGGCGTACCGAAGAACTTCACGCAGGACACCGTCGTCTGCGCCGAAATCCTCGGCCACGAAAACGTCGAAGTGCATAAATATGCGGTGCAGATCACCGTCGCCGACGTTCGCGACGGCGCCTGCTCGTCTTCGACGCTTCAGGAGGCAGCCAGCTGGGGCAAGGTCTCGACCGCGATGGAGCAGATGGTGTTCGCGGAAGCGACAAGCGTCCTCCCGCTCCTGGCATCCGACGCCTGGCACCGCGGCGCGTGGCGCAACCGCGAGAAGCGCCGCTTCGCCAGGCTGTTCGACTGAACGGGTTGCCAGGCGTAACGAGTTGAAGCACCCTCCTCCGTTCAACTGGGGGAGGGTTTTTCATGCCGTACAGCCCGATACTCGCGCCCGTCGTGGCGCTGGTCGCATGGACCATCATCGTCATGTTCTGGATGGTCGTGACGAGATTCGCCGAGTTCCGCCGACTGGGCGTTACCTTGTCCAACATTCCGCCGGGCGCGCGCGGTGTCGACCTCGAAGGGCGGGCGGACCCGCGAGCCCAGTGGAAATCCCACAATTACACTCATCTGCTCGAACAGCCGGTCCTGTTCTACGCGATCTGCCTGACGCTCGCGCTGATGGGCTTCGGCGGCGGGATCAATTACTGGCTGGCGTGGGGCTATGTCGGCCTGCGCGTGGTGCACAGTCTGATCCAATGCACTGTCAATGTGGTGCGCTTTCGTCTGGCCATCTTCTCGCTGGCCTCGCTGTGCCTGCTCGGCCTGACGGTTCATGCCGGCGCGCGCATCCTGCACGATTGCGGGATTTTGAGCTTCTAGCGAGCGAAGCAACCCGCAATCTCGACATGGGTGGACCAGCGGAACTGGCCGACCGGCCGAACCCATTCGAGCGCATATCCGCCCTCGGCGAGAATTTTCGAGTCGCGAGCGAAGGTCGAGGGATTGCAGCTGACATAGGCGATCCGCCCGACCTTTGACCCGGCCAGTTGCTCCACCTGTTGCCGGGCCCCGGCGCGAGGTGGATCGATGATGACTGCG
>DASTIF010000114.1:0-5177 GCA_035717805.1 Sphingomicrobium sp. | reverse complement strand
TCGTTGCGCGCCCGATTCGATGGACAGTTGTTTCTAACAGGCGTATATATGCAGTGTTGGTAGGAGACTGCATCATGCTCTCGCAAACCGGCAATCCAAAATTGCATCGCATCCGCGCTTTGGCGTTTGGCTCCGCCATTGCAAGCTTGGCGCTTTCGTCCTGTGCCGCCGATCAAACCCTGTCGATGGCATCGCTTGGGCCGGCGCCCTATTTCGCGCTCACATCGAGCGGCGACGTGGCGGCGAATTCACGGCGAAGCGGTTCGTTCGCCCAGGAAAATGGCTGTGTCGTGTTCAAGCCTGCCGGCAGCGCGCCGATGATGACGCCGGTCTTCCCGAAAGGGGAAACGGCGCTTGTCACCGACGGCACCGAATGGCTCGGACTGTTCGTGCACGGCTCACCCGTCTCCATGGGCGGAGAGGTCTATCGCCTCAGCGGCACGCAGACATCTGGCGGAGTCGCGCTCGCGACACCGGCACCCGCCGGCTGTCCGAAAAGCTATTTCGTCGTGCGGAACATCGGACAGGCGCTCGCCGATGCGAACGCCAACCGATACTGCGCCGGAGTCACGATCTGCAGGTCGTTTTCGCTCTTCTAGAAGCTGAGCGGAACGACCTCTCGCACTCCAGGGAGCCGCCGCAATTCGTCGGCAAGCCCTGGAGTGAGGGGGTCGTCGACGGCGACCAGCGCCACCGCCTCGCCGCCTTCCGCATGTCGGCCGAGATTGAAGGTGGCGATATTGACTCCATGCCCGCCGAGCGCGGTTCCTAGCGCGCCGATGAATCCGGGCTCGTCGCTGTTGACGATATAGATCATCTGGCCATTCAGCTCGGCCTCGACCGGAATTCCGAAAATCTTGACCAATCGCGCCGCGCGGTTGCCAAATAGCGTGCCCTCGACCCTCTTGTCGCCATCCCCGGTCCCGGCGGTGACGGCGACGAGCGTGTGATAATCGCCTTCCTGGCTCGATCGGATTTCGCGGACGTCGAGTCCGCGGTCCTTGGCCAGATAAGGGGCGTTGACCATGTTCACCGTGTCCGACCAGGCGCTCATCACGCCGGCGAGGACAGCGCCGGTCACCGGCTTGATATTGAGCTCGGCGGCGGCGCCTTCGACCTCGACATCGATGGAACGGATTTCGGTGCCAGCGACCTGACCGACGAGACGCCCGAGCTTTTCGGCCAGAGTCATATACGGCCTCAGCCGGGGCGCCTCCTCGGCCGAGAGCGACGGCACGTTGACGGCATTGGTGATTCCGCCAAGCAGAAGATAATCCGCCATCTGCTCGGCAACCTGGATCGCGACATTGACCTGCGCCTCGGTCGTCGACGCGCCGAGGTGCGGCGTGCAGATCAGGCCGCGCGTTCCGAACAGGGCGTTCTGCTCTGCCGGCTCTTCGGAGAACACGTCGAGCGCGGCGCCAGCGACGTGGCCGCTGTCGAGTGCGTCCTTCAGCGCCGCCTCGTCGATCAAGCCGCCGCGCGCGCAATTGACGATGCGCACCCCTGGCCTGGTCTTCGCCAGCGCATCGCGCGACAAGATACCGCGGGTCTGGTCGGTCAAAGGCGTGTGCAGCGTGATGAAATCGGCTCGGGCGAGAAGCTCGTCGAGCTCGACCTTGTCGACTCCAAGCTCGACCGCCCGCTCGGGGCTGAGGAAGGGGTCGTAGGCGACGACCTTCATCTTCAGCCCGTGGGCGCGGTCGGCGACGATCGAGCCGATATTCCCGCAGCCGATCAGGCCGAGCGTCTTTCCGGCGAGCTCGACCCCCATGAACCGGCTCTTTTCCCATTTGCCCGACTGGGTCGACTGGTCGGCCTGCGGGATTTCGCGGGCTAGCGCGAACAGCATCGCGATCGCATGCTCGGCGGTCGTGATCGAATTGCCGAAAGGCGTGTTCATCACCACGATCCCGCGCGCCGAGGCGGCGGGCACATCGATCGTGTCGACTCCGATTCCCGCGCGTCCAATGACCTTCAAGCGCGGAAGCGCCGCGTCCATGACCGGCGCGGTGACCCTTGTCGAGCTTCGAACGGCGAGCCCGTCATAATCGCTGATGATTGCTTTCAGCTCGTCGGGGGAGAGTCCCGGCCTTTCGTCGACTCCGATCCCGCGGTCGCGAAAGATCGCGGCGGCTTTCGGGTCCATCTTGTCGGCGATCAGGACTTTGACTCGATCGGTCATGCGGTCTTCTCCCAGGCCCAGTCGAGCCAGGGGCCGAGGGCTTCGATGTCCGAAGTTTCGATCGTTGCCCCGCACCAGACCCGAAGACCCGGCGGAGCGTCGCGATAGGCGCCGATGTCGAAGGCTGCCGCTTCCTTCTCGAGAAGCGTCACGATCGCTTTCTGCCGGGCCTTGTTCGCTTCCGGATTCGACTGGTCCCCAAACTGAAGACAGACCGACGTGTTCGAACGGATCGCAGGGTCCGCGGCCAGATGTTCGATCCAGTCTGCCGATCCGACCCAGCGGTCGAGCGCGGCCGCATTGGCATCCGCCCGCGCAACCAGCGCCGGCAGCCCGCCGGTGCTTTCGGCCCAGTCGAGCGCGACGAGCCAGTCCTCGACCGCCAGCATCGACGGCGTGTTGATCGTCTCGCCCCGGAAAATCCCTTCGATCAACTTTCCCGCTTTGGTCAGCCGGAAAATCTTTGGAAGCGGTCGCGGCGGGGGCTCGCGTTCGAGGCGTTCGATCGCGCGAGGGCTGAGGACCAGCATCCCATGCGCGGCCTCGCCGCCAAGCGCCTTTTGCCAGCTGAAGGTGCCGACATCGGTCTTCGGCCAGTCGATCCGCTGGGCGAAGGCGGCGGACGTCGCGTCGCAAATCGTCAGCCCCGAGCGGTCCTTCGCAATCCAGTTCGCGTCGGGAATGCGCACGCCGCTGGTGGTTCCGTTCCAGGTGAAGACGATGTCGCTATCCGGGTCGATTCCGGAGAGATTGCAAATATCCCCATAGTCGGCGGTCCGGACTTCCGAATCGAGGCTGAGCTGCTTTGCGACGTCCGTCACCCATCCCGCCCCGAAGCTTTCCCAGGCGAGCATCGTCACCGGTCGCGGCCCGAGGAGCGACCAGATCGCCATCTCCATCGCTCCGGTATCCGAGGCGGGGACGATCCCCAGCCGATAGCCGTCGGGCAGTTGCAGAAGCGCGCCGGTCCGCTCGATCGCTTCGGCAAGCCTCGACTTGCCGAGCGCCGAACGATGCGATCGGCCGAGCGATCTCGTGTCGATCTTGTCCAGCGACCAGCCAGGCGGCTTCGGGCATGGACCGGAAGAAAAGGAAGGGCGCGCGGGCATCCGCGCGGGTTTGTTCGTCACAATGAACTCTCCTTGCAGAGAGCGCGCGCCGCGTTGGGACGGCGTGGCCCGCTCACCGGTGTAATGGCCATCGCCCGGCGCGCAACCCGGTGCCGGTGAAAGATTCGCGGATTCGAGCGGGCCGGGCATGGCCGACGCCTGATTTCGGACGATTTCGCGCTTCGCCGAACGCTTCACCGCAAGAGTTCGGCGGTTCGTCCCGCCAAAGGCAAAGCGTGGTTGAATTTGTTAACCAAGCAAGGTGAGTTTCGGCTCCGGCACGAGCGGGGGGTTTTCCGCACTTGCCGCTAGGGGCTGGGGAGCTCCTGAAACAACGGTTTGAAAAGCGCGCGGGATCGCTCGTGCGCGCCGTATGTGGTGTTGGAGCGGGAACAAATGGCGCAACTGGTTGCACTTTCCAGGGCATTCCTCAGCGATCGCGAATTCTTCATCCACGACGGCACGCGGCTCCGCCGCTTCCGAATCTCGGCTCCGGTCCAGGCTTTCTTCTTCTTCCTTTCCGCCGTTCTCATCGGCTGGTCGGCTTATTCGGCGACCCAGATCTTCGCGTCGGACCCCGTGGCGAAGGCGGTGGTCAGTCCCTATGCCGCGCAGCTCAAGAAGCTCGCGGCGGAAACCGATCGCCGGGTGCAGATCGTCGAGCGCCGCCAGCTTGCGCTGGCTGCGGCGCTGGAGAGCGAGGATCTCGATCCCGAAGCCCTGAAGCGCCTCGGCTTCTATCCGGCGGTCGGCGGTAACGGCGCGGTCGGCGGTCCGTTCGATTCGGCCAATGCCGACCCGACCTTCAAGCAATTGTTCACCAGCTGGAAGAAGCTCGACACTCTGGCGTCCGGCGCAATCGCAATCCCCTCCGAAAAGCCGCTCAAGACCGCCGAGTTCACAAGCGGCTTCGGAGTTCGCTCCGATCCATTCCGCCACGGCGCCGCCATGCACCCGGGAATCGACCTTGCGGCGCCCCACGGAACGCCGGTCTATGCGACCGCCGACGGAGTCGTGGAGCGGGCCGGCTGGAACAGCGGTGGCTACGGCAATCTCGTCGAGATCGACCACGGCCGCGGAATCGAGACCCGCTACGGCCACATGTCGGAGATCCTCGTCGAAGCCGGCCAGCACGTGACCCGCGGACAGCAGATCGGCCGCGTCGGCTCGACCGGCCGCTCGACCGGCAACCACCTTCATTACGAAGTCCGGATCGACAACAGCCCGGTCAATCCGATCCCGTTCATGCGCTCGACCGATTACCTCATGGCCATGAAGCGCGCGGGCAATAACGGGTCGATGGACCAGGTCGCGCTCGGCGGTCCCAACGGCGGCCGCCGCTAGTCCAGGCGCTTGCCGCTTTGGCGGCGGCTTCCTATTTTGCTCCTCGTGAGCGAGCCTGAAATCAGTTTGACGCAAAGCGCGGCACGCCGTGTCGCGGCGATCGCGGAGCGCAAGCACAAGCCTGCGATCCTCCGGCTCGCGGTCGACGGCGGCGGTTGCGCGGGGTTCACCTACAGCTTCGAGCTAGCCGAGGCGGCGGACGACGAGGACGCCGTCGCCGAAACCGACGGAGTCAGGCTGGTCGTCGATCCCGCGAGCCTGGAGATGGTGCGCGGATCGGCGGTGGATTTCGTCGAGGACCTCGGCGGCGCGTCGTTCCGGGTGACCAACCCCAACGCCCAGTCGGGCTGCGGTTGCGGAAGCAGCTTCAGCGTCTAGCTGTCATTCCAGCGTAAGCTGGAATCCATGGACGCCATTTTTGTGCGATCGGGCGCGCCATGTTCATGGATGCTGAATCAAGTTCAGCATGACGGGATTGGCGTTGACGGCTAAGCCGCGCGAATGAAAATCGCCTCCTACAACCTCAACGGAATCCGCGC
>DASTIF010000113.1:0-15229 GCA_035717805.1 Sphingomicrobium sp. | reverse complement strand
ATATGCACCGCCTCGTCCGCCATGCGCACGTGCAGCGCCTTCGCGTCCGCATCCGAATAGACGGCGACCGTGCGGATCCCCATCCGCCGCGCGGTGCGGATGATCCGGCAGGCGATCTCGCCGCGATTGGCGATGAGGAGCGACGTGATCATTTGCCGGCTTTGGGCGTCTGCCGTTCGCGAACGTCCGGGTCGCAATCGGGATCGTCGGGAAAGCGCCCGTTCCGGTCGGGCCAAACCAGTTGCAGTCGCTCGTCCAGCCTGGGGCTGTTCGTATGTTCGGCGTACCAGTCAGCCATTGCGAAATAGGACGGCGGCAGGCCGTCGATCTGCTTCAGACGAGCCGGACGGTCTTGCAAAACTTTCGTCAGCTCCACGCCGGCAGCGGGCCGGATGGCACGATCCCAGCATTCAGCGATCGTGTCGCGCAGCATGCCGACCGACCGCTCCTCGTCGAGGCCGAAGCAGATGATCTCGGGCCAACCCGCAGTCTTGGTCAGACCGATCGTGTAGGTGAACCATTCTTCGGGATCGTCACTTTCGACGCGGGGAACGTAGCTGACCGCGAACCAGCCATTCCGATCGACGCCGTCGATGATTTGTTGCTCGACTGAATTCACCATCATCACATCCTGAAAACGCCGAACTGCGGCCGGTCGGGGATCGGCGCGTTCAGCGTTGCGGCGAAGGCGAGGCCGAGTACGTCGCGGGTTTGCGCCGGATCGATGATGCCGTCGTCCCACAGCCGAGCGGTGGCGTGCCAGGGGTTGCCTTCCTCCTCGTAGGTCTCGCGAATCGGCTTTTTGAAGGCTTCGGCCTGTTTTTCGGTCCATTTGTCGGCGTCGCGGTGGACGGTGTCTAGGACGCTCGCTGCCTGTTCGCCGCCCATTACGCTGATGCGACTGTTGGGCCATGTAAAGAGGAAGCGCGGCGAGTAAGCGCGGCCGGCCATGCCGTAATTGCCGGCGCCGAAGCTGCCCCCGATCAACACCGTGATTTTCGGCACCTGCGCGGTGGCGACCGCGGTGACCAGCTTGGCGCCGTGCTTGGCGATACCTTCCGCCTCATACTTCCCGCCGACCATGAAGCCGGAAATGTTCTGCAGGAACAGGAGCGGCGTTTTCCGCATCGCTGCGAGCTCGATGAAATGCGCGCCCTTGACCGCGCTCTCGCTGAACAGGATCCCGTTATTGGCGAGGATCGCGACTGGCATTCCCCAGATGTGCGCGAAGCCGCACACGAGGGTTGAGCCGTACAGCGGCTTGAACTCGTGGAACTCGCTGGCGTCGACGATCCGGGCGATGACTTCGTGGACGTCGTAGGGCGCGCGGACGTCTTCGGGGATGATTCCGTACAATTGGTTGGCGTCGTAGAGCGGCGGGCGCGGCTCGCGTTTATCGACTTCGCTCGACACGAACGGAGGCGGGAGCGTGCTGACAATGTCGCGAACGATGGTCAGCGCATGCTCGTCATTCTCGGCGAGGTGATCGACGACGCCGCTCTTGCGCGCGTGGAGATCGCCGCCGCCTAGTTCCTCGGCGCTGATTTCCTCGCCGGTGGCCGCCTTCACCAAAGGCGGGCCGCCGAGGAAGATCGTCCCTTGCTCGCGGACGATGACGCTCTCGTCGCTCATCGCCGGCACGTAGGCGCCGCCGGCAGTGCAGCTGCCCATCACGCAGGCAATCTGCGCGATGCCTTGCGCACTCATCTGCGCCTGGTTGTAGAAAATCCGCCCGAAATGTTCGCGATCGGGAAACACTTCGGCCTGATGCGGTAGGTTCGCTCCACCGCTGTCGACGAGATAGACGCAGGGCAGCCAGTTCTGCTCGGCGATCTCCTGGGCGCGCAGGTGCTTCTTGACCGTGACAGGGTAGTAAGTGCCGCCCTTCACCGTGGCGTCGTTGCAGACGATCATCGTCTGGCGGCCCGACACCCGCCCGATGCCGGCGATTATGCCCGCCCCGGGTACCTCGCCGTCGTACATGTCGCAGGCGGCGAGCTGGCCGATCTCGAGGAACGGCGAACCGGGATCGAGAAGCCGCTCGACGCGGTCGCGGGGAAGCAATTTGCCGCGCTCGACATGGCGCTTGCGATGCTTCTCCGTGCCGCCCTTCGCCGCCTCCGCGACATCGGCGCGAAGCTTGTCCGCGAGCGCGCGATTATGCGCGTCGCGGGCGCGATAGTCCTCGCCGGTCGTATCGACCTTGCTCTCGATCCTTGGCGCGCTCATCGCTTCGCTTGTCCCCGTTCGTCGAACAGACGTGCCGGTTAGCGCCTAGCCGCGCATGCGCCGCTTGCAAAGCGCGGCGGTTCGGCGCAGCCAGCGGCAACGTTTCGCCTGTTCAACGGAGATCCCGAATGAAGCGCACTCCCCTGCTCCTGTTCGCGTCCGCACTCGCACTCACCGCCGGCGCCACCGCCTGCCGAAGCGGCACCGACACCAAAACCGAAGCCGCCGCGGGCACCGAGCTCGGGATCAGGACCGACGCGATGGACAAGAGCGTCGCTCCCGGCGACGATTTCTACGCCTACGCGAACGGCGGATGGATGGCGAAGGCCGAAATCCCGGCCGACCGTTCCTCGATCGGCGCCTTTTTGATGGCCGACAAGATCCGCGAGAAGAACACGCGCGAACTGTTCGACGCGATCCTCAAGTCGAACGCGGACGCCAACAGCAGCGAAGGCAAGATCGCCAATTATTACAAAGCCTATGTCGACACGGCCGCGATCGACCGGGCGGGGCTGGCGCCGGCCAAGGCCGACCTCGACGCGATTGCGGGCATCGCGGACAAGGCCGCCCTGTCGGCGGCAATCGGCAAGACTCTTCGCGCCGATACCGATCCGCTGAACGCGACCAATTACCAGACCGAAAATCTGTTCGGCGTTTTCGTCACCCAGGGGCTGACGACGCCGGGCGAGCAGCTGCCCTACCTGATGCAGGGCGGCATCGGCATGCCGGAGCGCGAATATTATCTGTCGTCGGACGGCGAGATGGCCGGACTTCGCGACAAGTATAAGGCCTATATCGCGACCGTCATGAAGGCCGCCGGCAATCCGGATCCCGCCGCCGCGGCGGACCGGATCATGGCGCTCGAGACCAAGATCGCCCAGGCGCACGCGACGCGCGAGGAGAGCGAGGATTTCGCCAACGGAGCGCAGGTGTGGACGCGCGCCGAGCTGGAGAAGAAGGCGCCGGGGATCGACTGGGCCGCGCTTCTCGACGCCGCCCAGCTTGGCAATGCGCCCCGGTTCCAGGCCTATCACGCGACGGCCATCCCGAAGCTCTCGGCGCTGGTCGCATCCGAGCCGCTCGATGCGTGGAAGGAGTGGCTGGCCTTCCACACCCTCAACCAGCAATCGAACGTGCTCGCCAACCCGATCCGCGACGCGGCCTTCGCCTTCTACGGGACCGCGCTCAGCGGGACGACCCAGCAGCGGCCGCGCGACGTGCGGGCGCTCAACGCCACCAGCTTCGCGCTGCAGGACGCCGTCGGAAAGGCCTATGTCGACAAATATTTCCCGGCGTCGGCCAAGGCCGAGGTCCAGAAGATGGTCGACGGGATCAAGGCCGCCTTCCACCGGCGGGTCGAAGGCCTCGACTGGATGGCGGACTCGACCAAGGCCGAAGCGCTCAAGAAGGTCGACGGGATCGTCGTCGGGGTCGGCTATCCGGAAAGCTGGCGCGATTATTCAGCAGTGACGATCAGCCCGACCGATGCTTATGCCAACCAGAAGGCGGCGGGCCTGGCCGAGTACCAGCATCAGATCGCCAAGATCGGCAAGCCGATGGACCGCTCGGAATGGTGGATGCCGCCGCAGCTGGTCAACGCGGTGAACCTGCCCGTGCAGAACGCCCTCAATTTCCCGGCCGCGATCCTGGTGCCGCCGTTCTTCGATCCGAAAGCCGACGCGGCGTTCAACTATGGCGCGATCGGCTCGGTCATCGGCCACGAAATCAGCCACAGCTTCGACAATAACGGGGCTTTGTTCGACGCCAGCGGCAAGCTTCGCAACTGGTGGACTCCGGCCGATTTCGAGCGGTTCAAGAAGTCCGCGGACGCGCTCGCGGCGCAGTATGACGCCTATGAGCCGCTCCCGGGGATTCACATCAAGGGCAAGCTCACGCTCGGCGAAAATATCGCCGACGTTGCCGGCTTGGGCGCCGCCTATGACGCCTACAAGGCCTCGCTCAATGGCAAGGACGCGCCGGTGATCGGCGGGTTCACCGGCGACCAAAGATTCTTCATCGCCTATGCGCAGGCCTGGGCGACCAAGACCCGCGACGCCGCGCTTCGCCAGCAGCTCGCGACGGACGGACACGCGCCCGGCCAGTATCGCGCCTTGACGGTCCGCAACCTCGACGCCTGGTACCCCGCGTTCAACGTCCAGGAAGGGCAGAAGCTCTACCTGAAGCCCGACCAGCGGGTGAAGGTCTGGGGCTGATTTTAGCCGCTTAGCAGGCCGCATTCGCCATGCTATGAGGGCGCCCTCCATTGAAGCGGAGGGCGCCCGATGGCTTATTGGGAATTCAAGGGACGCGAGCTCGTCAACTGCACCTGCGAATATGGCTGCAACTGCCAGTTCAATGCGCTTCCCGACAAAGGTCACTGCCACGCGGTGGCTGCAATCCAGATAGACGAAGGCAAGCACGGCGAGACGAACCTCGACGGGCTTCGAATAGCAGCGCTGTTCAAGTGGCCTGGCCCGATCCACGAAGGTCATGGCGAAGCGCTGGCGTTCGTCGACTCGCGTGCCGACGATGCCCAGCGGGACGCGCTTCTCAAGATCATGACGGGCCAGGACACCGATCCCATGGCGACCGTCTTCGCGGTGTTCGCCACGACCATCGAAACAATGCACGAGCCGGTGTTCACGGACATCGATTTCGAAGTCGACGTGGACGGACGCCGGGGCCGCCTGGCGATCGCGGACTATGTGGAGATGAGCGGAGAGCCCATCCGCAACGCCGCGACCGGCGCCGAGACTCGAGCGCAGATACGGCTTCCCGAAGGCTTCGAATATGAGGTCGCGGAAATCGGAAGCGCGACGAGCCATACCAGCGGCGGGCCGATGCCGGTCGATATCGACAGCAAGTACGCGCAGTTCGCGAACCTGCACCTCTCGACCCACGGTGTCGTCCGCGCCTGACCTGACGAGCAGGCTGCTCCGCCACGAGCGGGCGCTGATCGGCTCGGCGATATTTCTGATGGCCTTGCTGTGCTGGGCCTATCTCGCCGCCGGCGCGGGACTGGGCGCGATGGGATCAACGCATATGGGTTCGCCGCCATTTGCCGCGACGGTCCTGATGTGGTGGCTGATGATGGGCGCGATGATGCTCCCTTCGGCAGTCCCGGCGGTGTTGCTCTACGCGCAGGTCAGGCAGAGCAACGCGAGGACGGGAGCGGCCCTGCCGGCGCCGTGGACGTTCCTCGCGGGCTATGCCGCCGTCTGGCTCCTGTTCTCGACTGGCGCGGCGCTGGTGCAGTCGGGATTCGCCGGGCCCGGCATGCGCATTGCGAGTCCGAAGCTCGCGGGCGCACTATTGCTCGCGGCGGGTCTGTATCAGCTTTCCCCGTTCAAGGGCGCGTGCCTCGCTCATTGCCGTTCGCCGGCGGAATTCTTCACTCGCCACTGGCGGCCGGGCGCCGCCGGAGCCTTTCGACTCGGCATCCTGCACGGCGCTTATTGCGTCGGCTGCTGCTGGATGCTGATGGCCCTGCTGTTCATCGGCGGCGTGATGAACCTCGCGCTGGTCGCACTCCTGACAGCGGTCGTGGCGGCTGAAAAGCTGCTGCCGGGCGGACGGCGAATCGCGCGCTTGGGCGGAATTGCGCTGATCTGCGGCGGTCTGGTCGCGGCCGCGATCTAAACGCCGATAAGCTCGCGCCCGATCAGCATCCGGCGGATCTCGTTGGTGCCGGCGCCGATGTCGAGCAGCTTGGCGTCGCGGTAATAACGCTCGACGGGCCAATCCTTGGTATAGCCGGCGCCGCCAAGCGCCTGGACCGCCTCGCTCGCAACCCTCACCGCATTGTCGCTGGCGAGTAGGATCGCGCCCGCGGCGTCGAAGCGGGTGGTCTTGCCGGCGTCGCACGCTTTCGCGACCTGATAGGCGTAGGCGCGGGCGGAATTGAGCGCGACATACATATCCGCCACTTTCGCCTGCATCAGCTGGAAGCTTCCGATCGGTTTGCCGAACTGCTTGCGGTCCCGGACGTAGGGAAGGACCACATCGAGGCAGGCCTGCATGATCCCGATCTGGATGCCAGCGAGCACCGTTCGCTCATAGTCGAGACCGCTCATCAGAACCTCGACGCCCTTGTTCTCCTCGCCCAGCACATTCTCCGGGGGCACGAAGCAATCGTCGAACACCAGCTCGCTGGTCGGCGAGCCGCGCATCCCGAGCTTGTCGATCTTCTGGCCGGGAGCGAAGCCCTCCATGCCCTTTTCGATCAGGAAGGCGGTAATCCCGCGGCTGCCCTCGCCCGTCTTCGCATAGACGACCAGCGTGCTGGCCTGATGTCCGTTGGTGATCCAGAATTTGGTGCCGTTGAGCCGGTAGCCGTTGCCGCTCTTCTGGGCCTTGAGCTTCATTCCGACGACGTCCGAGCCGGCGCTCGCCTCGCTCATCGCGAGAGCGCCGATATGCTCGCCGCTGATCAGCTTGGGGAGATATTTCCTCTTCTGATCGTCATTGCCCCAGCGGCGAATCTGGTTGACGCAGAGGTTGGAATGAGCGCCGTAGCTCAGGCCCACGGACGCGGACGCGCGGGCGATTTCTTCCTGCGCGACGACATGCTCGAGATAGCCGAGCCCGAGCCCGCCATAGTCCTCCTCGACCGTGATTCCGTGAAGCCCGAGCTCGCCCATCTGCGGCCACAGGTGGATCGGGAATTCGTCCTGCTCGTCGATCTCGGCGGCGATCGGCGCGATCCTGTCGCGGGCGAAGCGCTCGGTCGTCTCGCGGATCGTGTCGGCCATCTCGCCAAGGTCGAAATCGAGTCCGCGGTCGGTCATGGGGGTCTCCTGTGGCGCGCCTAGCATCGGCGCCAGCGTTTGAACAAGCGAGCGGGCAGCCTTATGTGCGCTGCAACAACAGCGTCCGTCATCGCGAGGAGCGAAGCGACGCGGCGATCCATCTGGATTGCTTCGCTGCGCTCGCAATGACGAAATAGAGCGGAGTTCCCATGTCCACTTCCACCGATACCGACCCGATCGTCATCCTCTCCTACGCGCGCACGCCGATGGGCAGCTTCCAGGGCGCCCTGGCGGGAGCCTCGGCGACCGAGCTGGGAGCGACGGCAGTCAAGGCCGCGGTCGAGCGGGCCGGGATTTCCGGCGACGAGGTCGACAAGGTGTTTATGGGCAACGTGCTCCCCGCCGGGCTCGGCCAGGCCCCGGCCCGGCAGGCGGCGCTCGGCGCGGGGCTTCCGCGCTCGGCCGAGGCGGTGACCGTCAACAAGGTCTGCGGGTCGGGCATGCAGGCGGCGATCTTCGCGACCGACATGCTCAAGGCGCGCTCGGCCGACGTCATCGTCGCGGGCGGAATGGAAAGCATGTCCAACTCGCCGTACCTGTCAAAGAAGTATCGCGCCGGCGCCCGCATCGGTCACGACACCATGTACGACCACATGATGCTCGACGGGCTCGAGGACGCCTATGACAAGGGGCGCGCCATGGGCACCTTCGCCGAGGATGCCGCCCGAGAGTACCAGTTCACCCGCGAGGCTCAGGACGATTATGCGATCGAGAGCCTGCGCCGCGCCAATGACGCGATTTCGAGCGGAAAGTTCGACCGCGAGGTGACTCCCGTCACCGTGACGACGCGAAAGGGCGAGGTTACGGTCGACAAGGACGAGCAGCCGGGCAAGGGCAATCCCGAGAAAATCCCGCAGCTCAAGGCCGCGTTCGCCAAGGACGGGACGATCACCGCGGCGACGTCATCGTCGATCAGCGACGGGGCGGCGGCGCTGGTGCTGACCCGCCAGAGCGTTGCCGACAAGCTAGGTGCGAAGCCCATCGCTCGCGTCGTCGCTCATTCCGCGCACGCCCAGGAGCCGTCGAAGTTCACCTCCGCCCCGGTCCCGGCAATCGAGAAGGTCCTCGACAAGGCCGGCTGGAGCGTCGAGGACGTCGACCTGTTCGAGGTCAACGAGGCCTTCGCCTGCGTCGCTATGATCGCCATGCGCGACATCGGAATCCCGCACGAAAAGATCAACATCCACGGCGGCGCGACCGCGCTCGGCCATCCGATAGGCGCGAGCGGCGCCCGGATCCTGACGACTTTGGTGGCCGCCCTCCAGGAAACCGGCGGCAAGCGCGGTATCGCAAGCCTGTGCATCGGCGGCGGCGAAGCAACCGCCATGGCGGTGGAGCTGCTCTAGTCCAGGACTTCGTTGGCGCCGACGCCCCAGATGTCGGCGGTCTCGATAAAGCCTTCGCGGTCGCCGATTGCGATGTGGCACCAGCCGCCGCGGCAATGCTCGATCCGTCCGACGACTCCGGGCTCGGCGAGATAGCGCACGCCGCTTCGCGAGCTTGGGTCGCTGTGAATTTGGCGCGGCTCGCCGGGGCGAACCATTGCCGTCCGGCGGTCGGAAAGAAGCGCGCTCAGCATCCAGCCCTGGGTGCCGCCGGGATCGCGGATGAGCCGCCAGGACTGGTAGCGGCGAAGCACGAGGACCGGCAGGTCGCGCCGCTGATACAGCCAGGTTCCGGGATAGGTCCGGGCCGGGCCGGTCCGCATCATCGCCTGCCCGCTCGCGATCGACGCCCAGTAGGGCGGGTGCTTTTCCTGAGCCGACGCGGGCGCGGCAAAACACAAAATCGCCGTGGCAACGGCAAGCGACGTCGCTTTAGCTCGCGCAGAGACGCGGAGACGCAGAGGCGTTGGTGCAGGCTCGGGCCTCTCTGCGTCTCTGCGTCTCTGCGTGAACAAGACTGGGTTCCCGCTATCGCGGGAATGACGAGAATTGAGCACTACGCCCCCGTCAGAATGCGGTCGACCAGCTGCTGTACGGTCGGGACGAAGCCGTTCGAATAGAAAGGGTCGGTCTTGAACCGATACGCGGCGTGGCCGGCGAACATCAGATTCTGATCGACCGGGTCGCCGTGGGCGATGTTCTGCAGAGTCTTCTGGATGCAGAAGCTTCGCGGGTCGGCGAGCCGCCCGGTCGAATTCTTCTCATTGTCCGCCCAGGACGAGAAGGCGCATTGCGACAGGCAGCCCATGCATTCGGCCTGATCGGTGCGGATGTGCTTCTTTTCCTCCGGCGTGACGAAAATCAGGGTCTCGTCCGGCGACTTCATCGCTTCGGTAAAGCCCGCCGCATACCACTCGCGGGCGTGCTGCAGGTCGCCCTTGGTCACCCAGTAATTCTTCTTGCCGTTGAGGCCGACGTCGAGCTCGAAATGATGGTCGCCGAGCGATTCCTTGGTGAAAGCGATCTGCCGTTCGGAGCGGGCTTCGAGGTTGCGCAGGAAGGGGTTGCGGACCGCCGAGGAATAGAAGCCGGTCGGGCTGAAACGGTGGAGCAGCACGTCGCCCTCGTCCAGGTCCATCAGCCGCGCCTTCCATTCGGGAGGGATCGGGCTTTCCTGCGTCAGAAGCGGCCGGGTGCCGAACTGGAAGACGATCTGGCCGAGCTCGGGATTGTCGATCCAGTCCTCCCATTCGTCGAGCCGCCACACGCCGCCGGCCATGACGATCGGGACGCTGTCGGCGATGCCCTGCTCGCGCATGGTGTCGCGCAGCGCCTTGACCCGCGGGTACGGCGGCTGCGGAGCGCGCGGGTCCTCGGCGTTCGACAGGCCGTTGTGGCCGCCGGCCAGCCAGGGATCTTCGTAAACGACCGCGGCGAGCCACTCCGCCGCCTTGTGATAGGCGCGCTTCCACAACGCGCTGAACGCCCGGGCGGAGCTGATGATTGGAAGATAGTTGACGCCATAGGAGGCGGCGATCTCCGACAGCTTGTAGGGCATGCCGGCGCCGCAGGTGACTCCGGCGACGAGGCCCTTGGTGCGCTCCAGGACTCCGTGGAGCACCCGCTGCGCCCCGCCCATCTCCCAAAGCACGTTGATGTTGATCGCGCCGGCGCCCCCGGCGATGTCATAGGCGCGGTGGACCTGAGCGACCGCTCCGTCGACCGCGTAGCGGATCAGCTCCTCGTGCCGGTCGCGCCGGGTCAGCGCCTCATAGACCTGCGGGACTATGCGCCCTTCGGCGTCATAGCTGTCGGCATTGACCGCCGAGACCGTGCCGATTCCGCCTGCAGCGGCCCAGGCGCCCGAGCTTGCGTGATTGGTCGCGCTGACGCCCTTGCCGCCTTCGATGAGCGGCCAGACTTCGCGTCCAGCATAGGTGATGGGCTTGAGCCCCTTGAACAAATTCACTCTCCCCGGCGCTCGAACGCGCTCTCGACGGGCGCATATAGGGCGGGTTTCGCGCTTTTGCGAATAATTCGCCGGAAGGGCGAGGGGTTCCTAGGCGAGCGCATAATCCATGCCGATGTCGACCGCCGGCGCCGACTGGGTGATCCGCCCGACGGAGATATAGTCGACTCCGCTTTCGGCGATTGCGCGGATGGTTTCGAGCGTGACTCCGCCGGAGGCTTCGAGCGGTACTCGTCCGGCGACCAGCGCAACGGCGTGACGAAGAAAGTCGGGCGGCATATTGTCGAGCAGGAGCCGGTCGGCGCCGGCGTCGAGCGCGGGCTCGATCTGGTCGATGCGGTCGACCTCGACCTGGACGGGAAGCCCCGTTGCAGCTTGTTTCGCCGCTCGAACGGCCTCGACAACCCCGCCCGCCACCGCGACATGATTGTCCTTGATGAGGACGCCGTCGTCGAGCCGCATGCGGTGGTTTTCCGCGCCGCCCATGCGCGCCGCATATTTGTCGAGCGCCCGAAGGCCGGGGATGGTCTTGCGCGTGTCGAGCAAGGTCGCGCCGGTCCCGGCGATCGCATCGGCGTAGCGGCGGGTCAAAGTCGCGATCCCGCAAAGGTGCTGCAAAGTGTTGAGCGCGGATCGCTCGGCGGCGAGCATGGCCCGGGCATTGCCGGACAGTCGAATCAACATCGCGCCAGGCTCAACGGCGTCGCCGTCGCGAACCGAAGTTTCGACGACGATACCGGGATCGAGGGCGCGGAAAAAAGCTTCGGCAATCTCGAGCCCTGCCACGACCAGTGGCTCGCGCGCGCGAAGCTCGGCCTCGAACCGCGCGTCCGCGCCGATCGTCGCTACCGACGTGACGTCGCCGCCCGCGCCCAGATCCTCGGCGAGCACGCGTTCAACGAATTCGTCCATGTCGAAACCGGCGATCATCACGCAAGCGTCCTAGGCGAGCGCAACCGCACGCGACAAGCTAATGCGCCGGTTCGTCGAGCCTGGTGTCGGCCCCTTCGACGCGCCAATGGTCGCCCTCGCGGCGGTAGCGTTGCTCGTCGCGGGCGGCATATTGCGATCCGT
Source organism: Sphingomicrobium sp. (assembly GCA_035717805.1). Taxonomy (GTDB): domain Bacteria; phylum Pseudomonadota; class Alphaproteobacteria; order Sphingomonadales; family Sphingomonadaceae; genus Sphingomicrobium. The sequence goes on along the minus strand of DASTIF010000113.1, from coordinate 3,764 downwards.
TCCAGGCCTCGACGATGATCGTCACCGTCTCGCCGTCGATTTCGATCCGGTTGAAGCTCTGCTGCTCGTCGCGCACTCGCGTGGACGTAGCCGTTCCGGCCTGCACGACCAATGCCGGACCGGCGCGGGTGACGAGGTCGCGGGCGCTGTGGATCGACGATTGATGGTGGTGGCCGGCAAGCAACATGTCGACCCCGGCGTCGCCGATCGCGTCGAGGGCAAGCTCGCTTCGGCCGACGGCTGGGGCGACACCCTCCCCTACTGGCAAGGCGAACAAAGGATGGTGGGTGACGAGAATGCGGGTTGCCTGCGGATCGGTTCGCTCGAACGTCTCGCGAATGAAATCCATCTGCTCGCGGCTGATGCGGCCGTCCTTGAAGGTCAGCGAGCGTGCCGTGTTGATCCCGAGCACCGCCGCGCCGGGAATTTCCTGCAATGGGCACAAGGTGTCGTCGATGTAGCGCATGTAGCGCGTGAGCGGCGACAGGAAGCGGCGAAGCACGTCGTAGAGCGGAACATCGTGGTTGCCCGGCACCGCGAGCACCTCGTGACCGCAATCGCGCAGCCGCTCGAGGAAGCGGCACGCCTCCTGAAACTGCTCGGTTCGAGCGCGCTGGGTGAAGTCGCCGCTGACGACGACCAGATCGGGATCGATCTCATCGACCCGAGCCGCGACGGCCTCGACCAGCTTTGGGTCGTGCGCTCCGAAGTGAAGGTCGGACAAATGAACAAGACGAGCCATCATTCGCCAACGCGCGTGGCTGGCGAGGGTTCACGTCGAATCTTCACAGGTCCAGAAGCGCCAGCAGCTTGACGTCGATCGCCACTCTAGCTGCCCGGCGCGCGGCAACAAAAGCGGGGATGTCCGAGCGGGCGACGAGGTGCACGTCGATGTCCTCGTGCTCGGTGCCGCCGCCCTCGCCCACCTTGCGAATGTCGTGCGCCCTGACCAGCGTGAAGCTTTCTGCAACAAGGCCGGGAGAGCTGTGGAAAGCGCCCAGGCGTTCGATCCGTCCCGCGGTGAATCCGGTCTCCTCTTCGAGTTCCTTGATCGCGGTTTCCTCGACCGTCGCGTTGGGATCCTCGTCGCCGACCAGGCCCGCGGGAAGCTCGAGGCAGCGACCGCCGACGGGAACTCGATATTGCTCGATCAATATGATTTTCCGGTCATGCTCGGCGAGGATCACGACCGCGTTGGTCGAGCCGGTCCGCGAGACATATTCCCAGCGGCCGCGCTTGAGCACGCTGATATATTTGCCCTTCCAGACCGTCTCGAGAGGCGCGTCCTGGTCTGCGGTCACAGCTCGATCAGCTTGTCGGGAATCTCGTTGGTGTCGGCCATCGAGCGCGGGAAATGCTCGGCGAGAACTATGCCGATGCGCTGAATCGCCGCGCAGATGCCGTCGCCGGGCCGCCCGTCGGCGACGTCCGCGAGAAGCACCTCCATCGCCTCGCCCCAGGTTTCGGGAGTCGTCACGTCCGTGATCGCCTGGTCGGCGACGATTTCCGCCCGGCGCTCTGCCATCGACAGATATATGAGGATGCCGGTCCTCCCCTCGGTTCGGCGCTCGGCGGCCGCCTTGAACAATGCGACGGCCCGCCGGCGTACCCGCCGTTCCTTGGTCGAGGACGGCGTCAGCGCCAGCCGCAACGGCATCCATTTGAGGATCAAGAGCGAGACGGTGAACTTGAGCACCGCGACCACCATCAGGAAGGTCAGCAGCTCGCGAAGGCTGGGGTCCGGACGCCACACGCCGAAAATCAGGTCGAACCACCAGTTCAGCCAGCCCGGCCATGCCGCCGCCCAGGCCAGCACGGCGATCAACACCAGAACCGCCCAGTGAAGCGCGACGTCGTGATAGGAATCGCTCCGCGGCGTTGCGATCGCGACGATCTCGCCGTCGGTCGTCGCCTCCGCCGCGGCAATCGCCGCGCTGACCTTTGCGTGGTCGGATTCCGCCAGCCGCATCACCACGAGCCGGAAGCCCCGCCGCCGCCGAACGATCCGCCTCCGCCGGAGAACCCGCCGAAGCCGCCGCCTCCGCCGCCTCCGCCGCCCCAGCCGCCGCCTCCACCCCAGCCACCGCCGCGGCGCGAGGAACGGCTGAGCTCGTTCAGCCCCCACAGGACGATCCAAGGGCTGATCCCGCCGCGACGACCGCGAGAGCCGCGATAGCGGCGTCCGCCCGCGCGCCTGAACATCGAGAGCAGGATGAAACCGAGGATCATCGCCCAGAAGATGAAGGGGATCGCGCCGGGCGCCTCGTCGGACCGGCTCTCCTCGGCCTGGCTGGCCTCCTGCGCCTGCTGCCGCGCTTCGGCCTCCGGCAGGCTCATCGTCTTGACGATCTGGTCCGCTCCGGCCGTAATCCCGGCCCCGTAATCGTTCTCGCGGAACGCGGGCAGGATCGAGTTGCGGATGATGATGCTCGACACCGCGTCGGTGAGGAAGACGCGGGCGCCGTAACCGGTCTCGATCCGCACCTTGTGCTCGTTCGGAGCGACCAGGAGGATCACGCCGTCATCCTCGCCCTTGCGCCCGATCCCCCAGGCGCGGCCGAGCCGGTAGCCGTAATCCTCGATGGTCCGGCCTTCGAGGCTGTTGACGGTCGCGACCACGAACTGCCGCCCGGTCTGCGCCTCGAGCGCCGCGCTTTTCGACGAAACGTCGGCTTCCTGCGCCGGCGTCAGCAGATTCGCCTGGTCGACCACCCGGCCGGAGAGCTTCGGGAAGGTCTGGGCATGCGCAGCCGTCGCCAAACACAGCAAACATGCTATGGCAAACAACACCGTCATTCCCGCGAAAGCGGGAATCCCGCTCCGCTGCCGGGAAGCTAGCGGGACCCCCGTTTGCACGGGGGTGACGGCACGGATGGTCACCGAGACCTCATCCAGCCGTGTTGAAGCTCACCGTGGGCGCTTTATCCGCGCCAGCCGCGGCCTCGAACGGCACCTTGGGCTCGGCGCCGTAGAAGATCTTCGCGCCGATCGCGTCGGGAAAGGTCCGGATGCGGGTGTTATACTGGCGCACGGACTCGTTGTAGTCGCGGCGAGCGACCAGGATCGAGTTCTCGGTTCCCTCGATCTGGCTCTGCAAAGTCAGGAAGTTTTCGTTCGACTTGAGGTCCGGATAGGCTTCGAACGTCGCCAGCAGCCGGCCCAGCGAGCCGCCGAGCTGACCCTGCGCATTGGCGAAGGCCTGGACCTTGGCCGGATCGCTGAGGTCCTTGGCGTTGAGCTGGATGCTGCTCGCCCTGGCGCGGGCGTTAGTCACTTCGGTGAGGACCGTGCGCTCCTGCTGGGCATAGCCCTTCACGGTTTCGACGAGATTGGGAATGAGATCGGAGCGGCGCTGATACTCGCTCTGCAGATTGCCCCAGGCGGCGTTCACCTGCTCTTCGGCGGTGGGCACGGAGTTCAGCCCGCATCCGGCGAGGACGAGAGCGGCGAGCGGCGCGAGTATCCCGAGGCGGCGAAGCAGAGTCATTTCATTTCCCCTGAACAACGAAGTCCGCTTTAGGTAGAGACGCTGGGGCAGCCATTCAACGGCGCGACAGGCAGGAGGGATTGCGGATGCTCAAGGAGTTCAAGGAATTCATCGCCCGAGGGAACGTTCTCGACCTGGCGGTCGCGGTCATTATCGGCGCCGCGTTCGCGACTCTGACGACAAGCCTGACCGACGACATCATCATGCCGGTGGTCGGAGCGATCTTCGGCGGTCTCGATTTTTCGAGCTATTTCACGCTTCTGGGACCGGTCCCCGA
>DASTIF010000112.1:0-12802 GCA_035717805.1 Sphingomicrobium sp. | reverse complement strand
GAATATGTCTGCGCGCTTCGTGCGGTGACCAGCGTCGATGGAATGACCGCCGACGTCTATCCGTTCGACCCGGCGTTCCTGAGCCGCGTGGCGACAAGGATCGTCAACGAGGTGCAGGGCATCAACCGCGTGGCCTACGATTATACGTCGAAGCCGCCGGGGACGATCGAGTGGGAGTGATCAACCTGGTTCACCGGCATTTCGCTCACTGAAGAAGGAGACTCGCCATCGAGCGATCCACGGGAGGCTGCCTGTGCGGCGACGTCCGGTTTGTCGCGGCAGGGCGTCCACATCGGGTCGGTATTTGCCATTGTCTCGATTGCCGAAAGCATCACGGTGCGCTGTTTCACGCGTCGGCGATCTTTCCCCAGGATGCGGTGACGATCGAGGGCGAAACGCGCGATCATGCGGGCCGCCATTTTTGTCCGCGCTGCGGATCGTCGGTCTTCGGACGAAGCGGTGACGAAGTGGAACTGAACTTGGGCTCGCTGGATGCGCCCGACCAGTTCGTTCCGACTTATGAGCTTTGGACGATCCGCCGTGAAGCCTGGTTGCCGCCGTTTCCGCGAACGAAGCCCTATGAGCGAAATCGCGAAACCTCGAGCCGCTCTGAAGAGTGAAATCGAGCGCGAATGAGCGGCCCCAAGGCGGAGCCGCTCACCGATGGCGTCAATCCGCGTGCAGGTCGTGATACCGGTTCGGATTGCATGCAAAGCCGGGGATCGGGACGAAGAAAGCGTCAGGATCGTTCGGGTCGAACATGCTCGGGTCGATCCCCAGCAGCCGCACGTTCTGCCCGTAGGATTGCGCGATAAAGCCGGGGTCTCGCGGATCGCCGTCGAGGTCGTTGTAACCCGAGTAGGCGCATTCCGTGCGGGCATGGATATCGATAACCTTGCCGCTTCCGGTGACTTCGCCGGCGAAGGCGGGCGTGGTCGCCGCAAGAGCGGCGGCGGTGAATAGTGCAGTGAGTTTCTTCGACATCGTTCTTCTCCCTTGGTTGGGAGGAAGATGATGCCCCTGGGACAAGCAGTCTCGCGCCGAGCTCAATCTGATGAAATGCCGAGCTTTTGCCGATTATTGCAGGCGTGTCGCAAAATTCAGGAAGCTCCGGAGGATTGCCACTGAAACACCTCCTCCAGCGCGACTCCGAACACGTCGGCGATCCGGAAGGCGGTTTCGAGAGTCGGAGAGTATTTCCCCTGTTCGATCGCAGCGACGGTCTGGCGCGTGACCCCGATCCTTTCGCCGAGCTCGGCCTGGGTCATTTCGCCGGAATGGAAGCGGAGGGTCCGCACCGTATTGCTGAGCCGGCGGTCAGCCATGCCAGCCGCGGCGGTAGCTCAGCAGGATGGTCGCCTGGTGCACGGCTTCGGCAACGACAATGACGGCAAGCGCGGCATTGACGATTTTCCAGGGCGGGCTGCTGAACGGCATCACGACGCCGACCAGGATCATACCGCAGATCAGCACATAATAGCCGATGCTCGCGCCCCGGCGCGCGATCGACCGGTCGCGCTCGTCGGCGGGCGCTTGCGCCTCGCGCCGTGCAAGCACCGCCAATACGACTGCGCCGACGATCATCGCCACCGCCTGCGCCGCGGCCACGAGGCCGAAGCTCCAGATTATGTCGACCATTCGCCCCTGGCCGAAATCCGCGGCCGGCCCGATGACCGCGAAATAAGCGCCGTAGGCGATCAACATTGTCGCCAGTGTCAGCCACGCAATCTTTTCCCGAAACGCCATGGCGAGTCTCCTGTTATAAATGTTGGGCACTATGTAAGTTGTAATGAACTCTATGTCAAGGAAATTTAACATTCCTTCGGGGAAGGCCGGTTAACCGGTAAATCGCCGTTTACCGTCGGATTGACGAACGGCGCGGCTTGGGCTGTTTCATTGATCGATGAAGCGGATCGCATCCTGGACGGCCGCGGCGATCGGTGCCGCACTGCTGGCAAGTTGCTCGACCGCGCCGAGGCAGGTGGCGGTAGCGCCGCCACCGCACCCGAAGGCGCTTCCCTATCACTGGACGCAGGGCAATGCCCCGCAGGCGCACAAGGACGCGGTCGCGGCTTTCGGGCCGGTGACATTGAAGCCAGGCCAATATCGCTGGGTCGCCGACGTCCCGAAGGACGGCGAGGCCAAGGTCGTCATCGACCTGCTGAGCCAGCTCTTCTACGTCTATAGCGACGACCGGCTGGTCGGGGTCGCGACCATCTCCAGCGGCAAGAAGGGCCGGGAGACTCCGCTCGGCTTCTGGAAGGTCTTCCGAAAGAAGAAGCTCGGTTACAGCCGCAAATACGACAACGCCCCGATGCCGTTCATGCAAATGTACGACGAGAAGGGGATCGCCTTCCACGCCGGGCCCAACCCGGGCTACCCGGCGAGCCACGGCTGCGTCCGCCTGCCGCTGAAATTCGCGGAGCGGCTCTACGGCCTGACCAGGGTCGGAACCGAAGTCATCATCGAAGGGTGACGGAGCGGCTGGCGGCCGCCGGCGACTGCGCTATTGTCTGCCCCGATCTTTGCGGGAGGGACGGATGACCGACGAACTTTATTCGCCGCGGCCGGTGGCGCGCTGGTACATTTTCGCGGCGTTCGGGTCGGTGCTGTTCATGGCAATCGGAGTGGCCGGCTTCGTCATGGACATGATGACCGATCCCGCCAGCCTGCCGCTCGACCGGAGGGGCCTTTATGCGGCGCGGCCGATTTGGATGGTGGTAGCTTACGGTATCGCCGTGTGGGCCGGGCTCGCGGGCGCGGTGCTGCTCGTCATGAAGCGAAAGCTGGCCGTTCCGCTGCTGCTGGTGTCGCTGGTCGCCGCGGTGGTGACCTTCCTCCCCTATGCGGTGGTCCCGGCAATCCGCGACAATATCACCACCAACGACGTCGCCGCGGCCATCGTCGTGATCGCCATCACCTGGACGATTTTCTGGTTCGCCCGCCATTCCGCGCAGCGAGGCTGGTTGAGCTAACCGCGACCTATCGCGCTGCTCCGGCTCGCCTCGGCGTAACGGGCCTGAATTGCTTCTCGCGCCGGAGCGCTGATCTCGGCCTGCGCGGCGCCCGCGCTTCGTGGACTCGGGGCGGAAGGAAGGATGAACGGGACCGCGATCAAGATCGCGAGGCCGACATCGGTCACCAGGCGGCGATCGAACATCGCGAAAGGCTCCACTTCATGTCCACGGCGCGCAGTTCGCGCCGCACTTGCCGGGACGACGCCCGCGATGACGGCCGGGTTCCTGACGTTGCGGCCGCGTAACGGTGAGCGGCTGGCGGCGGCGCGCCGGGACGGCTAAAGGGCGGCGCGATGTCGAAAGTCACGATCGATACCGGGACGAGCCGGGCGACGCCCTCGCCGGTTCCGGGCAAGCGCACTACCGTGCCGTCGATCCGCTCGCGCAAGACCGACGGGCGGACCGAGCAGCCGATCGTGATGCTGACCGCCTATACGATGCGCATGGCGCAATTGCTCGACCCGGTTTGCGACATGCTTCTGGTCGGCGACAGCCTCGGCCAGGTCATCTACGGTCTGCCTTCGACCATCCCCGTGACGCTCGATATGATGTGCGCCCACGGCGCCGCTGTGGTCCGGGGGAGCTGGCATGCCTTGGTCGGAGTCGACATGCCGTTCGGAAGCTATGAGGCCTCGCCGGAGGTGGCGTTCGCGAGCGCGTCTCGGGTGATGAAGGAAAGCGGCTGCGCCGCGGTCAAGCTGGAGGGCGGCGAGGCGATGGCGAAAACCATCCACTTCCTCTCGCATCGCGGCATTCCGGTCATCGGCCACGTCGGGCTCACTCCGCAGGCGGTCAACGTGCTCGGCGGCTATGGAGTGCGCGGGCGGGAGGGCGACGAAGCCAAACGAATCGTCGCCGATGCGCGCGCTGTCGCCGATGCCGGCGCCTTCTGCCTGGTGGTCGAGGGCGTCATGGAAGCGATCGCCAGCGAAGTGGCTCGAAGCGTCGGCGTTCCGGTGATCGGGATCGGCGCCTCGGCCGAATGCGACGGTCAGGTGCTGGTCACCGAGGACATGCTCGGACTATTCGAGCGGACGCCCCGCTTCGTGAAACGCTACGACGACCTCGCCGGACGGATCGGCGATGCCGCGCGCCACTATGCCGACGAGGTACGGTCGCGCGCTTTTCCATCGGCGGACCAGACCTACCGTCCCAAGACCGGCTAGGCCGCAAGCGCTCCGTCGACCGCGACGGGCCGGCGCCCCGCCACCCAGGCGCAATAGCCGATCGCCACGCCCGAAAGACCGGCGACGAGCGCGAAGGGCGCGGCCGGCCATGCAGCCGCGCTCGCATAGACGGCTTTCCACCAGGTCATTCCGCCGACCGTCTGGTAGAGCATGGCAGCAATCACCGTCAGGATTCCGGCGAGGAAGAAAGGCCGGCCATGCTTTCCGCTTTGGACGGCGAGACCGAAAGCGATCAAGGCGGTGATGGCGTTGGCGATCTGGAATCCGATCCCGAGCTTCGTGAAGTCGCCGTCGATCGGCGCAAGCATCGGCAAGGAGCCCATCAGCCTCCCCAGGATCGGCGGTAGCAGGAAGATTACCGTGGCCAGCAAATAGCGGGAATGCGGATGCACCTTCCGCCGCTGCCTGATCGCCTCGAAATAGAAATAGGCGATTCCCCCGACGCCGACGATGTCGAGCCAAGCCAGGCGCGGAGCATAGAGCGTATAGAAGGGCGACAGTGCCGCGGCGTAACGCTGGGCCATGCCGATGAAGATCGTGCTGCCGCCAGCGAGGAAGAGCGGGAACAGGGCCAGGCTCAGCGGACCGACCGTGCGGTGAAGCTCGCGCCGGCCGCTGTGGATCGACCAGCTTTGAAAGGCGAGCATCACGATCCACAGGCTGGCGGTCACACCGTGGGCGTGAAACTCCATCGGCGCGGTCGCAACCTGCGACAAATAGCTGCGCCAAAAGGCGAGACCCGCGAGCGGGAACAAGGCGAGAAGCCACCAATGGGCACGACGATACGGCATTGCACTCCCCCTTTGCCGCGCGGTCGATTCGGGAGCTTAGCGGGATTGCCGAGCGGTGCAATGTCGCCCCCCTTTGCCTTTGGCCGCCGAGCCGCTAGACGAAGCGCCGCCAGCTTCCGTTCATCTGGCGTGGGGGAAAGGAAGCGGCCCCGTAATCATTCGTTCTTCCCTGGTTGAGGCACTCCTTGGCGCTAACCCCTGACATTCCGGCCGAAGGCCCCAACGAAGCTTTCCTGCGCGAGGTCGACGAGAACCTCCGCCGCGATCAGCTCGAGAGTTTTGCAAAGGCCTATGGCAAGTGGTTGATCGGCGCGGTCGTGCTGTTCCTCGCCGCCGTCGGCGGCTGGCTCTATTGGCAGCACCGCCAGCAGGAGAAGTCGGCTGCCCAGTCGGAAGAGCTGATGTCGATCTACACCGACATTGGCAGCGGCAAGGCCGATCAGGCGAAGAAAAGGCTTGAGCCGCTGGAAAAGGCGGACAGCGACACGGTTCGAGCGCTCGCGCTCATGACCGAGGCGGCGGTCGCGCTGGATTCCAACGACCGGACCACGGCGCTCGCCAAGTATCGTGCGATCGCCGCGGACGAGGGACTGCCCGATGCCTATCGTAATCTCGGGGTCATTCGGGCGACCGCGATCGAGTTCGACAGCATCAAGCCGGAAGAGGTGATCGCGCGGCTTGAGCCGCTCGCCAAGCCCGGCGAGCCGTGGTTCGGCTCGGCCGGCGAGATGACCGCCATGGCCTATCTCAAGCAGGGCCAGAAGGCGAAGGCGGGCCGGCTGTTCGCCGCCATTGCCGCCGATCCGATGGTGCCCGAAACGCTGCGCAACCGCGCCGCCCAGACGGCCGGAAGCCTGGGGGTCGAAGCGACCGCCGCTCCGTCCAACACAGCTCAGCCAGGACCTAGCGAATGAAGTTGAACACGCCTGTCGTTGCAATCCTGACCGCGATCGCGTTGGCGACCGGGGGATGCAGCATTTTCAGCAAGTCGAAGCCGACGACTCCGGTGCTCGGCGAGCGGATTTCGGTCCTCTCGACGGAAAGCGACGTATCGGTCGATCCGGCAACCGCGGCGCTTCCGATGAGCCTTCCGGCGCCCGTCGCCAATGCCGACTGGACCCAGTCGGGCGGCAACGCGGCCAAGGCCATGGGCCATGTCGCGCTCGCCCCGTCGATTTCGCAGGCATGGACGGCCTCGATCGGCCAGGGCACGACTCTGGCTTCGAGGCTCGCGGCCTCGCCGATCGTCGCCAACGGCCGGATCTACGCGATCGATACCCGGGCCACCGTCAGCGCCTATGACGCGCGGACCGGCGCCTCCGTCTGGCGAACCCAGTTCGGGACGGTCAAAGGCAATGAGGAGGCTCTGTTCGGCGGCGGAATCGCTTTCGCCAACGGCCGCATTTACGCCACCAACGGCCTCGGCTTCGTCGCCGCGCTCGATGCGAGCAATGGCGGGATCGTATGGCAGGTTCGCCCCGGCGGGCCATTGCGCGGATCGCCGACTGCGGCGGGTGACGCGCTCTATGTGATGAGCCAGGATAACCAGATCTATTCGCTCAAGCTCGAGGACGGTTCGACCAACTGGAGCCAGGCCGCCTCGCTGGAGATCGCCGGCGTGTTCGGCGTGGCCTCGCCCGCCTTCGCTCGCGGGACGATCGTCGCCGGTTTCTCGTCGGGCGAGCTCAATGCCTACCGCTACGAAAACGGGCGCATCGTCTGGCAGGACGCGCTCGCACGCACCTCGATCCGGACCAGTGTATCGTCGCTCTCCGACATCGACGCCGACCCCGTAATCGACAATGGCCAGGTCATCGCGATCGGCCAGGGCGGACGAATGGTCGCTCTCGAACTGAACAGCGGGCAGCGGCAATGGGAGCTCAATCTTGCCGGAATCGCGACTCCCTGGGTCGCGGGCGACTGGGTGTTCGTTGTGACAAGCGACGCCAAGCTGATCGCAATCGCGCGCAACAACGGCAAAGTCCGCTGGATCACCCAGCTCCCGCAGTTCCGCCATGCCAAAAGCAAGAGCGGGCCGATCGGCTATTACGGGCCTATCCTCGCCGGCAATCGGCTTGTGGTCGCGAGCAGCGGCGGCGCTCTCATCTTCGTCGATCCCACCGCTGGCGGAGTGCTCGGACAGTCCAACGTCGGCTCCAGGATCAGCCTGCCGCCGGTTGTCGCCGGCTCGACCCTATACCTGCTGGACGACCAGGCGCAGTTGCACGCGTTCAGATAAGGCCTGTCGGGGTCGCGGACCGAATTCGGGCGCGCTCGCATTGCCGACCGCGTTAGTCTAGGCGGCGCTCGCAATGTCCCTTCCAATCGTCGCCATTGTCGGCCGGCCGAACGTCGGCAAATCGACGCTGTTCAACCGGCTGGTTGGCAAGCGGGTCGCGCTGGTCGACGATCGGCCGGGGGTGACTCGCGACCGGCGCGAGGGCGAAGCGCGGCTGCTCGGACTCGACTTCAAGGTGGTCGACACCGCCGGTTACGAGGACGAGGATCCGCAGACCCTTCCGGGCCGGATGCGCGCGCAGACCGAAGCGGCGGTCGCGAACGCCGACGTCGCCTTGTTCCTGATCGACGCGCGCGAGGGCGTCACTCCCGTCGATGCCGAGATCGCCCGCTGGCTCCGGTCCGCTAAGACGCCGGTCGTGCTGGTCGCCAACAAGGCGGAGGCCCGGTCGGCGGAGGCCGGAATATTGGACTCCTATCGTCTCGGGCTCGGCGACCCGGTGGGGTTGAGCGCCGAACATGGCGAGGGCGTCGCCGACCTTTTCGAGGCGCTTCGGCCCTTGGTCGAACGCGAGGCCGGGGAGGAAGCGCTTGAAGAGGAGGGCGGCGGCCCGCTCAAGCTCGCCATCGTCGGCCGCCCGAACGCGGGGAAGTCCACGCTCGTGAACCGGATGCTCGGAGAGGAGCGGCTGATCACGGGGCCGGAGGCCGGGATCACGCGCGATTCGATCAGTCTCGACTGGGAATGGCAGGGCCGCCCCGTTCGACTGGTCGATACGGCGGGCTTGAGGAAACGCGCCAAGATCACCGACAAGCTGGAGAAACTGTCGAGCGCGGACGCGCGGCGTGCAATCGACATGGCGGAGGTCGTGATCCTCCTGCTCGACGCGACTCGCGGGCTGGAAGCGCAGGACCTGCGCATCGCCGAGCTGATCGTCGAGGAAGGCCGCGCGCTGGTTGTCGCGGTCAACAAATGGGACGTGGCCGAGAACGCCTCGGCTTTGTTCAACGGGATCAAGGCTGCGCTCGAGGAAGGGCTGGCGCAAATCAAGGGCATTCCGGTGCTTACCGTGTCGGCGAGAACGGGGAAGGGGATCGACCAGCTTCTGGGCGCGGCGTTCGAGCTTCGCGACCAATGGTCGCGGCGGATCTCGACGGGCGCGCTCAACCGCTGGTTCGAAGGCGCGGTCGAAACGAACCCGCCGCCCGCGCCGGGCGGCAAGCGGATCAAGCTTCGCTATATCACCCAGGTGAAAAGCCGGCCGCCGACCTTCGTCGTGTTCGGCACGCGCACCGGCGAATTGCCGGAAAGCTATCGTCGCTACCTGCTCAATTCGATGCGCCGCGAGCTCGGGCTCGGTCCGGTGCCGCTTCGCCTGACTCTTCGCTCCCCGCGAAACCCGTTCGACCGCTAAGCCAAATTTTACTGTTTGGGCGTAGCTCGCGGGAAGTGGGACCATTGCCCGGGGCCACGGGCGCTGAGGAGAACCAGGTGAGCGACGAGCTGCCGGATATCGTCGACTGGGTGCATTTCGAGCGCAGCCGCTCGGAGCTTGGCCCCGGCTTTATCAAGATTCTCAGCTATTTCCGCGAAGACGGGACCAAGTCGATCGGCGAGATCGAGCAGGCGATGCGCGCGCAAAGCACGGCCGCGCTGGTCATCCCGGCGCACACGCTGAAAGGCGAAGCTCGGCAGCTCGGCGCGGAACCGCTGGCGAAGGTTGCGGAGCTGATCGAGACGACGGCGCGCTTCTGCGTCGAGACCCACCGCTTCCCCGACGAGCTGGTCAAGGACGTGGTCGAGCTTCGCCGGCTGTTCGAGCAGACGGTGCAGATGTTCGACAAGGCGACCAATCCGCTGCTCCAGCGCACCCGCCCCACCGGCTTCGGCCGCAAGGCGACCAACCAGGACTTCGGTCGGATTTGAGGGCTCAACCGTCACCCTGAATTTATTTCAGGGTCCATGCACACGGGTCAATGGAATTAGTCGCGCGCGGTGTTCATGGATGCTGGATGAAGTTCAGCATGACGCAAATTCCGCATCGGCTGAAGCTTCCCCCGCGCCAAACTCCGCCAGGCCCATTCGAACGGCCCGTAGGCGAAGCGGTCGAGCCAGGGCTTCGACCACAGCAGCATCAGCGCCCAGACCAGCGGAACGGCGAGCCAGGCTTCGGCGCGCGTGACCTTGCCGTAGAGGCCGAGGCCCCAGCCGTAGAAGATCGCAGTGCAGACGATCGACGTACCCAGGTAGTTGGTGAAGGCGGCGCGCCCGACCGCGGCGATGCGTTTTGTGATCGCGCCTCCCGGCCGACTGAACAGGATGAGGACCGCGGCGTAGCCGAACGCCATGACGATCCTGAACGGTGCCGTCGCGGTCATGAAACCTGTGAGGACCAGCGGGAAATAGAAATGGCTGTAGAGATCGGCCGCGACCAGAGCACCGTAGCCGGCCAGCCCGAGCGCGATCCCCCAGGCGGCGATCCGGCGGTAGCGGCGATCTTCCCATGCGCCCGTAAGGAATCCCGATTTGTACGCCGCCATTCCGAACAGCATCAGCCCGAGCGTGTCGGGCAGAATGAGCAATGTATTGCTGATCAGCTGCGACCATTTTGACGCTTCGTGGGCGACCACTCCTGACCAGGCGCCGCCGTAGATCGCCAGGTCTCGCGCCACTTTGTCGGGAGTGGGATAGAAGGAGCCGAGATTGGCGTTCCAGTCGTGGACCAGTTGCGCGCTCGCGCCGGGAACATGGACCGCGGTGTCCTGATAGACGAGCGTCGCTCCGATCGCTCCGAACAAAGCCATGTTCGCGAGGCTGAAGATCACCCCCCAGGCAATCAGTGTCGAGACGGGCTTTTCGCGAAAGGTAAAGGCCACAAGTCCGGTGACCGCATAGAGCGTCAAAATGTCGCCTCGCCAGACGAGGATGGCGTGCGCGACTCCGAAGCCGAGTAGCACGGCCATCCGACGCCAGTGCGCGCCCCAGCCGCTCCGCCCGGCGGCCTCGGCGCGCTCGATCACCAGCAGCATCGAGGCGCCGAACAGCATTGAGAACAGGGTGCGAAGCTTGCCGTCGACGAGGAGCATGTTCGCGGCCCAGACGAACAGGCTCGCGGGCTCAGGCCAGCCGAGCGCGGCCGGGTTCAAATAGGCCGCGTTGATCGTCGAGAAATCGACGACGTTGACCGAGAAAATGCCCATCACCGCGATGCCGCGGATGACGTCCAGGGTGACGAATCGCTCGGGCGCGGTCGTGGCCATCTGCTCGCTTCCCCGTCATGCCGGACTTGATCCGGCATCCGCTTAACCTTGAACAAAAAGCAGGCCCCGGCTCAAGGCCGGGGTGACGGTTACTCCGCCGCCTTCGATTGCATCTGGATGTAATTTTGAAGGCCCATCTGCCCGATCAGCTCGAACTGCGTTTCGAGGAAATCGACATGGCCTTCCTCGTCGCTCAGGACCTCGGCGAACAGGTCGCGGCTGACGTAATCGTGGACGCCCTCGCAATAAGCGACTCCGTTGCGGTACATCTCGACCGCTTCATGTTCGGCCTCCAGGTCGGCTTTCAGTATCTCCTCGACATTCTCGCCGATCCGAAGCCGGCCGAGCGCCTGGAAATTGGGAAGGCCGTCGAGGAACAGGATGCGGTCGGAGAAGCGATCGGCATGCTTCATCTCGTCGATCGATTCCTGGCGCTCATATTCGGCGAGCCTGGTGACTCCCCAATTGTCGAGCATCCGGTAATGAAGCCAATATTGGTTGATCGCGGTGAGCTCGGCCTTGAGCGCCTCGTTCATGAGCTCGATGACTTTGGGGTCGCCCTTCATTCTGGTCTCCTCGCGTCGCGGCATCGCAATGCGCCGCGGCGGGAGATCAGGTCAAGCGACGACGCGGAGATCGGGCCGCCTGGGCCGCGCGGAATCGATCAGCTTCTGGGCGTAGCAAAGGCAGCTTCCGCACTGCGGTTCGTGGCCGAGCGCCTCATAGGCCTGCTCGGGCGTTCGCGCGCCCTTGCGCGCTTCGGCGAGAAGCTCGTCCTCGGTGATGGCGTTGCAGACGCAGACGATCATGGCCGCGCTTATACTGCTATTGCGATACATTCGCAATAGTTCAGGCCAAAGCGGCATCCTCGCCCATCAGCCTCGGGAAGAAGCCCTCGTTCGCGGCGCGGAGGTCGGCGAGGGGGATCACGGCCACATCATTGTAGGTACCGAGGTTCAGGGCATTGCCGCCGGTTATGCCGATGTGTTCGCCGACGACCCCGTATTCATTCAGCTTCTCAATCAGCGCCGTTGCATCGTGGGTCGACGTAATGACGTAAACCGCCTGGTCTTCTCCGAAGAGCATGCCTGCGGTTGAGCCAGGATATTCCTCAACACGAACTTCAGCGCCAATCCTGCCGGCCAACGCCATTTCAGCGAGAGCCACCGCGAGCCCGCCGTCAGACACGTCATGAACAGCGCTGACCCAACCAAAGCGAATAAGCTCCCGAATCGCTTCCCCGGCTCGGCGCTCAGCGTCCAAGTTCAGGGGCGGCGGCGGCCCAGCATTCTGGCCATGAAACTCGCGAAGCCAAATTGACCGACCGAGGTGACCCGCGGGGTAGCCGACACGAAAGATAAGCTCCCCCTCCGCCTTTAACCCAATCGTTGCGCTCTTCTCCCAATCGTCGAGCAAGCCGACGCCGCCAATTGCCGGCGTGGGCAGGATCGCGACGCTCGAGCCGTCGTCGAGCTTCGTCTCGTTGTAGAGGCTGACGTTGCCGCTCACGACCGGGAAGTCGAGGGCTCGGCAGGCTTCGGCAATGCCTTCGATGCAGCCGACCAGCTGGCCCATGATCTCGGGGCGCTGCGGGTTGCCGAAATTCAGGCAGTTGGTGATCGCGAGTGGCTTCGCGCCGACCGCGCAGAGGTTGCGATAGGCTTCGGCGACCGCCTGCTTGCCGCCCTCGACCGGATCGGCATGACAATAGCGCGGCGTGCAATCGGTGGTGATCGCCAGCGCCTTGTTGGTACCGTGGACCCGCACCACGGCCGCGTCTCCGCCGGGACGCTGGACGGTGTCGGCGCCCACCGTCTGGTCGTACTGCTCCCACACCCAGCGTCGGCTGGCGAGAGCGGGCGAGCCCATCAGCTTGAGCAGGTCCGCCGCGATGTCGGTGCTTTCCGGGATGTCGGTCAGCGGCTCCGGCGCCTTGGGAATGGCGTAGGGCCGCTCGTGGCAGGGCGCTTCGTCGGCCAGCGGGCCGAGGGGGATGTCGGCGACAGTCTCGCCGTTCCACACCAGCTCCATCCGCCCGGTATCGGTGACGGTGCCGATGACCGCGAAATCCAGCTCCCACTTGCGGAATATCGCTTCCGCCTCGGCTTCGCGGCCGGGCTTGAGCACCATGAGCATCCGCTCCTGGCTCTCCGAGAGCATCATCTCGTAGGGCGTCATGCCGGATTCGCGGCACGGCACCTTGTTCATGTCGAGCCGGATTCCGACGCCGCCCTTGCTCGCCATCTCGACCGACGAGGACGTGAGGCCGGCCGCGCCCATGTCCTGGATGGCGACGATGGCGTCGGAT
>DASTIF010000111.1:0-12743 GCA_035717805.1 Sphingomicrobium sp. | reverse complement strand
TGCGGCCCCCGCCGCGCGCCGCGATCTCGAGGCCTTTTTCGAGCGGATCGCGCCCGAGGATTCCGGACTCTACACCCATAATGACGAGGGTCCGGACGACATGCCGGCCCATATTCGAAGCGCGCTGACCCAGACCCAGCTGCGCATTCCGGTCGAATCCGACCGAATGGCGCTCGGTCCATGGCAGGGAATCTTCCTGTTCGAGCACCGCCGCGATCCGCCCGGCCGGCATATTGCGCTGCACCTGATCGGCGAACTGGCCTAGGCCAGGCGCCCGGGGCCAAACTGTTCAGGCGTCACGTCGCCCAGAGGCCAGGGCGTTCCGCAGATCAGCGACGTCGTGGCCGCGGCCATCATCGGCGAGGTCTGCAGCCCGAAGCCACCCTGCCCCGCGAGCCAGAAGAAGCCGTCCGAATCGGCGGCGAAACCGGCGACCGGCATTCGATCGGGCGTGAAGGTGCGCAGGCCGGCCCACTTGTGGACCACGCGCTTCACCTTCATCGTCGTTCGCTCCTCCACCCCGTGCGCGGCCAGCGCCACCTCATAATCATCGGGTTGGGCATCGCACGGATCGCTCGGCACCTCGTCCATCGGCGAAGCGAACAGCCGCCCGGATTCGGGCGCGAAATAGAGATCGTCGCCGACGGTCTTCGCGAACGGCCAATCCGCCGTGTCGACGCCCTGGGGCCCGTCGAACGTAATGATCGTCCTGCGCTTCGGTTGAAGACCGAGCGGCGCGACACCGGCCAATTGCGCGACACTGTCGGCCCAGGAGCCGGCCGCATTTACAACTACGGGCGCTTCGAACCCGGCGCCGCGTTCCGTTTCGACAACAAAGCTGCCACCGCTTCGGTTTATACGCGCTACCCGGGCCGACGTTACCAGGCGGCCGCCATTACTTCGGAGCACTCGCGCATATCCTTGCAGGAGTGCGTGGGGGTCCAGCCGGACTGCGGTGCGATCGACGATCCCCGCGACAGCGCCGCCTTCGCCCACTCGAAGCACTGGGCAGAGGTCGAGCAGCCCGGCTTCGTCAAGGCGCTCCAGCGAGGCGAAGGGCGCGATTGCGTCGGCCAGCGCATCCAACTCGCCGAGCTCATCCGCTCGCCCATGAATCAGAATCGGCATCGGTCGGCCGAGCGGCACATCGGTGAATTGCCGGGGCGGCTGGTCAAAAAATGGCCTGCTCGCAAGCGTCAGGGCACGGACGAGCGGATTTCCGAGCGCATAATGAAGCATCGTCGCGCTTCGCCCGGAGGAATGATAGCCGATCGACTCTTCCGCCTCGAGCACGATGACGTCGGCATGTTCGGAAAGCATCGCCGCGGCGGAAAGCCCGGCGACACCGCCGCCGATGACCAATATGTCGGACGCCGCTGGCGTGATCAGGCCTCCATGAGCCTTTCGCTCACGACCTTGCCGTCCCTGGTCAGCCGAATGGCCTTGATGATTTCATCGTCGTCAGAAAGCTGCAGTGAATTCGTGTCTTTGTCCCAGAACGCGCTGAGAAAATTGTACAAGTTGCGCGCGAACAGCGCCGAGGCGTCGGCGGGAAGGCTGCGTGCGAGGTTGGAAGCGCCGATAATCGCGACGCCATGCTTTTCGACGGTTTCGCCGGCGACGGTTCCCTCGACGTTACCGCCCACCTCGGCGGCGAGATCGACGATCACGCTTCCCGGCCGCATCGTCGCAAGTTGAGCGTCGCTGACGAGCCTCGGTGCTGGCTTGCCGGGAATCAGCGCCGTGGTGATGACGATGTCCTGCTTGGCGATATGGCCCGAGACCAGTTCCGCCTGCGCCGTGCGATAGGAATCGGACATTTCGGTCGCGTAGCCGCCTTGCCCTTCTCCCTCGATTCCCTCGACATTTTCGACGAAGACCGGCTTCGCGCCGAGCGACTGGATTTGCTCCTTCGTCGCCGAGCGAACGTCGGTTGCGCTGACCTGCGCACCGAGCCGCTTGGCGGTCGCGATCGCCTGGAGCCCGGCGACGCCGACGCCCATCACGAAGACCTTGGCCGGGCTGATGGTGCCGGCGGCGGTCATCATCATCGGAAAGGCACGGCCGAAGGCGTCGGCGGCCTCGACCACGGCCTTGTATCCCGCGAGGTTCGATTGCGAGGACAATATGTCCATCGATTGCCCCCGGGTGATGCGCGGCATCCATTCCATGGCAAGCGCCTGCAGCCCCGCCTTGGCGTAACCGTCCACGGCGTCGCGGCGGCGAAGCGGGTCGAGGCCGCCGATCAGGAGCGCCCCCTTCGGCGCGCCAGCCAGGTTCGCCGGATCGGGCCCATTGATGCACAGGATTATGTCCGCGTGATCCAAGGCACTCTTGCGATCCGACACCGACGCCCCCGCCGCTTCCAACTCGGAATCCGCAATCCCCGCGCTCGCGCCGGCGTCCTTCTCGACCGCCACGTCAGCGCCGAGCGCGACGAACTTCTTCACGGTTTCCGGAATCGCCGCGCAGCGGGTTTCGCCCGGCGCATCTTCCTTCAGGACGGCGATTTTCACGAAGCTGGGGTCAGCCGAGAATGAGCAGGACGACGAAGGCGATGATGAGGCAGGCCAGAGCGCCCCATTTCAATAGCTTCGTGAACCTCGAATAATCGTCCACGTGCCGGGCGACCTCATGTGTCGGAGGATGCGCCAGGATCGGCTCTTCTTCGGCCATTCCAAACCCCTTCAGCAAGCTGTGGCGCGCTGCATAACAAGCATGGCCCGCCCGCCCAAGAGCGAAAGCGGTTTTAAGCCTGCCTTTACCGCTCCTGCATTAAAGCCGGAGGCGAGGTGAGCCATGCCCGATGAATCGATCCGTTCACTGCTGTTGATCGATGCCGATGCCGAAGAGCGCCGGCGTATCTCCGCGATCGCCTCGCGCGCGGGCTGGACGGTGATCGGAGCCGACGGGCTGGAGACCGCCGTCGCGCTGCTCCAGGGCCCGTACGGGCCGGAGATCAAGGTCGCGCTCGCTGGCAATTGGGCCAAGGACAGAGCGGGCGAGCTGATCGATTCGCTTCGGTCCTGTCACCCGGGACTTCCGGTGATCGTCCTCACCGACGGAGCCGAGCTTCCGCAGGCGCTCGACGCCATCCGCGCCGGCGCGACCGATTTCCTCGGCCGCCCGGTGGCTCCGGAGCGTCTTCTCGAGGCTCTTATGGCCGCCGCCGACCGGCGCAGGCCGACAGGCGAGCTCACCCCTGTCGCCGAAAAGCTGGCTTCGCCGCTGCCGCTCGACCAGCTGGTCGGCGCGACTCCCGAATTCCGCTCTTCTCTCGCCGTCGCGGCAAAGGGGGCGCGCAACCGGCTCCCGATCCTGATCGTCGGCGAGCCCGGAACCGGCAAGGAAACCTTCGCCCATGCGATCCATTCGGCGAGCCTTCGGTCGCGCTCGCCGCTGATCCAGCTCGACTGCAAGGCCGTCGCCGCCAATATCATCGACAGCGAATTGTTCGGCCACGAGGCCGGCGCGTTCCCCGGCGCCTTCTCGGCGCGGGACGGCAAGATGGTCCAGGCCAATGGCGGCACTTTGCTGCTCGACGACGTTACGGCGCTTCCACTGGCGACCCAGGAAACTCTCGACCGGACGCTCGCCACCGGCGAAGTGCGGCCGGTAGGCTGCAACGGAAGCCATTCCGTCGATGTCCGGTTGATTGCGACGGCGAGCCGAGCGCTTCCGCCGGACTTCCATGTCGGCCTTCGCGAACGGCTCGAGAACACCGTCGTGAACCTGCCGCCGCTGCGCGAACGGAGCAGCGACATCCCGGCGCTCGCGCGGCATTTGCTGAACCGGTTCGCCGAGCAGAATCTGCTTCGTCCGCTGACCATCGACAACGAAGCGCTGACGGTGCTGATGCGCTACGGCTGGCCGGGCAACGTCCGCCAGCTCGCCAGCGTGCTCCTTCGCGCGGGCCTGGAATGCAAGACCGGATCGCTGACCACCGGCGACTTCCCGCATATCGCCACCCAGTCGCGTTTTTCGGGACGTCTGGCGGACGTCGCGCCCAAGCTCAGCAAGCATTCCAGCGACGCCGCAGTCGCCGGCGTCGGCGCGATCACCCTGTTCGACGACGAGGGGCACATCCGACCGCTGGAGGAAATCGAGGCCGACCTCATCCGTCTCGCCATCGGCCATTATCGCGGCCGGATGACCGAAGTCGCCAAGCGCCTCGGGATTGGCCGTTCGACGCTCTACCGCAAGTTGAGCGATATCGGGATCGACACCGCGGCCTAGACCCGCGGCGTAAGCGCCTGGTCGCGCAGGCCTCGCCATACTTTGAGCGCCTGAACGGTTTCGGGAACGTCGTGGACACGCAGGATCTGAACGCCCTGCTCGGCCGCCTTGAGGGCGAAAGCGATGCTCCCGCCCAGGCGCTCGCCGACCGGCGCCTCGTTCGACAGAGCGCCGATGGTCCGCTTCCGGCTTGCCCCCACGACCAGCGCACAGCCGAGCGAGTGGAACAGGGCGAGATTGTTCATCAATTCCAAGTTGTGAGCGACGGACTTGCCGAAGCCGAAGCCGATGTCGACAAGGATCAGCGAACGGTCGATTCCGGCGTCCTCGGCAGCCGAAATCCGCTCCTCGAGCCATTCGTAGACCTCGACCACCACATCGCCGTAGCGCGGGGCATCCTGCATCGTCTCCGGCGAGCCCTTGTGGTGCATGAGCACCACGGGGACCCTGGCGGCGGCGACCGTTTCCGCCGAGCGCGGATCGTAAGTCAGGGCCGAGACGTCGTTGATCATTCGGGCGCCCGCGCCGAGTGCTGCCGTCATGACGTCAGATTTGCGCGTATCGATGGAGACGGCCGTCCCAGCCGCGGCCAGCCGCTCGATTACCGGCACGACCCGGCCAATTTCATCGCCTTCCCAAACCGGATTGGCCCCCGGCCTGGTCGATTCACCGCCGACGTCGACGATCGCCGCGCCGGCCTCGCTCATCCGCGCTCCGCCTGCGATGGCTTGCTCCGCCTCGGCGAAAGTGCCGCCATCGGAAAAGCTGTCGGGCGTGACATTGACGATCCCCATCACTTGGGGTTCGTCGAGGCGGATGATCCTGCCGCCGAGCGACAAAGGCGGTCGCGGTGCCGTCGTCAGACGATCCCATTGCGCTTTCAGATCGTCATCAAGACGTCCTTTAAACGATTGAACTGAAACGAGTTCTGTCGTCGTTCTTTTGCCGCCTTCGACAGCGATCAGTTCGATCGCGCTGAACCAGCTCATCCCGCCGGCAAGCCGCGCAACCTGGCCGTCGAACCCGAACGGCGAATCGATGAAGGCGGTTGGACGAAGGAGCGTTCGCATGCCCCGCTATAGCGCGGACAAATGACGCTGGCGCAAGGTGTCGAGCGGCTGCAGCGTTCCGCCCTCGTCAACGTGCCAGAAGGTCCAGCCATTGCACGACGGCGCGCCCTGGAGCGAGGCTCCGACCTTGTGAATCGAGCCCGAATGCGGGCCCGATTCGATCGAGCCGTCCGCGCGGACCCTCGCCGAGAACCGCTGTTTGGCGTCGACCAGCTCCGTTGCCGGCGGACAAAGCCCACTCTCAACCAACAATCCAAAGGCGACGCGCGGAGCCCCGCGCTTGTCCGCCATGGTCGCCATGGCGCTCTCGTCCAGCGGAAGGGTAGATTCGATCCGCTCCTCCGCCACCTTCACATAGGCGGGTTCGCGCTCGATCCCGATCCAGCGGCGCTTCAGCCGCCTCGCCACCGCCCCCGTGGTTCCGGTGCCGAAGAAAGGATCGAGCACGACGTCGCCCGGCTTCGTGCAGGCCAGCAGGATCCGGTAGAGCAAGGCCTCGGGCTTTTGCGTCGGATGGGCTTTGGAACCGTCGTCGCCCTTCTCGCGCTCCCCTCCGCTGCAGATCGGAAGCAGCCAGTCGGAGCGCATCTGAAGGTCGTCGTTGAGCGCCTTCATCGCGCGATAGTTGAAGGTGTAGCGCGCCTTTTCATCCTTCGCGCACCAGATCAGCGTTTCGTGCGCATTGGTGAACCGCGTGCCCCGAAAGTTCGGCATCGGGTTGGTCTTGCGCCAGACGATGTCGTTGAGGACCCAATATCCCTCGTCCTGCAGCAGCGCGCCGATGCGGAAGATATTATGATAGCTTCCGATCACCCAGATCGTGCCGTCGTCCTTCAGGATTCTGCGCGCTTCGACGAGCCAGTCGCGCGTGAAATCGTCATAGGCCGCGAAGCTGTCGAACTTGTCCCAATCATCGTCGACCGCATCGACTCGTCCCCCCTCGGGCCGGAACAGGTCGCCGCCGAGTTGCAGATTGTACGGCGGATCGGCGAAGATCATGTCGACGCACTTGGCCGGAAGGCGCGCCATTTCGGCGATGCAGTCGCCCTTGAGGATAGTGTCGAGCGGCGGTTTTCGATCCTGGCCCCGGCTTCGCCGCGCCCGCGACTCATGCTCTCCAACTCGAGCAATCAAATTCATGTGAAATACGCCCCCTGTTGGGCGCGAAGGTGAGTCAGGCCGGACTCGCGGTCAAGTCGCGCCGCGCATCCGTGTGCTTCAGATCACCTAGATGGGGACATTCGGCGGCGACTCGACCACAATATGTTGAGTCTTGTTTCGCTCGCCGGACTCAACCGCTGGTGTGTGTGGCGCAAAGGACTCGCTCTTGTCGATTTCGACGATTTCGAGTTCCGGCTGCACCTCGCCAAGCTCGATCGCGCGCACTGGAGCGAAGCTTCGGCGATGGAGCGGAGTCAGTCCCAGCGCCTTTAGCGCTCGATAGTGCTCCGGCGTGCCGTAGCCACGGTTGGTTTCCCAGCCATAGCCCGGATATTCGCCCGCATAATCCGCCATCATCCGGTCGCGCGTCACCTTGGCGATGATCGAGGCGGCGGCGATCGACCGGCATTTGGCGTCGCCGTCGACGATCGCCTTGGATGGCCGTTCCCAGCGCGGCGTGGCATTGCCGTCGACCAGCACCCATGCCGGCTCGATCCCCAGCGCCTCGACCGCCCGGCTCATCGCCAGCATCCGCGCCCAGTAGATGTTGATCCGGTCGATTTCCTCCACGCTCGCGACGCCCACTCCCCAGGCGGCGCATTTGACCAGCCTTCCATAAAGCGCCTCGCGCTTCTCGATCGGCAGGTTTTTCGAATCGTCGATGCCGCGCGGAAATTTATTCCGGTCGAGGATACAGGCCGCGGCGACCACCGGCCCGGCAAGCGGCGCGCAACCCGCCTCATCGACCCCGGCAAGGGGTTCCGGAAATCCGAGTTCGAGCTTGAACGAGCAGCGGCGAGGCATCGAGTCGCACGCTAAGCCGATGAATTGGCGTCATTCCAGCGAAAGCTGGACCTCGTGCTGCCTTTCCTGTGGAAAGTTGGAGCTATTCCTTGACCCGCCAGGGCGGGAATCGTCGGGATTCGCCGGCCTTGTAGAGAAAAATGATATTGCCCGATGGATCGCGGAGCCGCGCCTCGCGCCACATCCACGGCTGGTTTCGCGGCCCATGCTCGAACGTCAGCCCGCTCCGCGCCAGCTGCTCGACGCGCTCGTCGAGGTCGTCGCATTCCAGATAGACTGCGGTCGTCGGAGCGATGTTCTCTTCCGGGTCGATCTGCACCGAGAGGGTCGCGCCGCCTGCGGTCTCGAAGCGCGCGTAACCGTTCTCCGGACTGTCGACGATCTGCCTGAGGCCAAGAGTCCGGTAGAATTCGACCGAGTTGCTGTAGTTGGTGCCGGTGACGGTAACCTGGTTGAGCCTCGGTCCGGCGCCGACATCGAGCCGGACTTCGCCTTGCCCGATCGGTCCGGAGCCCTCTCCGATTTCCGGCGCATCGAGAAGCGCGATACGGACAAAGGTCCGCGCCCGCTCGACTGCCGATATCAAGTCGTCGCCCTGGCCGAGAAAGCAGGCAATCGCGCTCGCCAGCGTGCATCCGGTCCCATGAGTGTTGTTCGTCTCGATCCGCTGGCCCTGCCAGCTAGTCATATTGTCTTCTTCGATCAGTGCATCGGCGAGCGCCTCGCCCTCTTCGTGCCCGCCCTTGATCAGCACCGCGCACCCATGCTCACCGACCAGGTGGAGGGCCGCGGCAACCGGATCGTCCTCGCTGGTCAGCCGGTCGAGCTCGGGAAGGTTGGGAGTGACGATCGTAGCGATGTCCATCAGCTTGCCGAAAGCCGCCGCGGTCGCCTTGTCGGCAAGCTCCGCTCCGCTGGTCGCGACCATCACGGGGTCGAACACGATCGGGACGTTCTCGAGGTTGGACAGGCGCCTGGCGATGGCTTCGGCGGCGAACGCGCTCGGCACCATGCCGATCTTGACCGCGTCGACCCCGATATCCTCGACGATCGCGTCGATCTGGGCGACGATCATCTCCGCGGGCACGGGATGCACCGCATCGACGCCGCGCGTGTTCTGGGCGGTAATCGCCGTGACCGCGGTGGTCGCGTGGCCGCCGAGCATGGTCACGGTCTTGATGTCGGCCTGAATCCCCGCCCCGCCCCCGGAATCGGAGCCGGCGATGATGAGGATTCGCGCCGTCGGCGTCACGTTTGCCGCCTTCGACCCACTCCCCGGGGCGAAGTTCTCCATGTGCACGACACCGCTCTTGCGCCGCCAATTGCGAACAAAGCGTTCACGCCGCCGACTGGACGGCCTCGCAAATGTCGTCGACGACCCGTTCGACTAGCACGGGATCGTCGCCTTCGGCCATCACCCGGATCAAAGGCTCGGTCCCCGATTTGCGGATCAGGAGGCGGCCCCTGCCGAAAAGCTCGCGCTCGGCATCGGCGATCCGCTTCTTCACGGCCGAATTGTGGAGCGGCGCGCCGCCGTTGAAGCGGACGTTCTTCAGAAGCTGCGGTACCGGGTCGAACTGGCGAAGCACCTCGCTCGCCGGCTTGCCGCTATCGACGAGCGCTGCCAGCACCTGGAGCGCCGCCACCAGGCCGTCGCCGGTGGTCGAATAATCGCCCAAGATGATATGCCCCGACTGCTCGCCGCCGATGTTGGCTCCGCTTTTTCGCATCTCTTCGAGCACATAGCGATCGCCGACCTGGGTCCGGACCATTCCGATCCCAAGCTCGGTTAGCCGCCGCTCAAGCCCGAGATTGGACATGACCGTCGCCACCACGGCGCCCTTGAGCGCGTCGCGCTTCCGGCGGTCGAAAGCGATCAGGGCCATCATCTGGTCGCCATCGATCAGCGCGCCCTTTTCGTCCACGATCACCAGCCGGTCGGCGTCGCCGTCGAGCGCCAGCCCGATGTCCGCGCCCTCGGCAATCACTCGTTCCCGGATTGTCCGGGGGTGGGTCGAGCCGCACGCATCGTTGATGTTGATCCCGTTCGGGGAGACGCCGATCGTCACCACCTCGGCGCCAAGCTCCCACAGCGCCTCGGGTGCGACCTGGTAGGCGGCGCCATTGGCGCAATCGAGAACGACCTTGAGCCCGTCCAGCCGAAGTCGCTGGGGGAAGGTCGACTTGGCGTGGTGGACATAACGGCCGCGCGCGTCTTCGATCCTCCTGGCTCGGCCGATCATCTCCGGCGAGGCGAGCTTGGGCGCCTTTTCGAGTCTTCGCTCGATCGCCCGCTCGGCTTCGTCGCTCAGCTTGTATCCGTCGGGCCCGAACAGCTTGATCCCGTTGTCGGCAAACGGATTGTGCGAGGCGGAGATCATCACGCCGAGGTCGGCGCGCATGGACGTCGTCAGCATCGCCACCGCCGGGGTCGGCACCGGCCCGAGCAGGACGACGTCCATACCGACGCTGGTGAAACCCGCGACCAGCGCCGATTCCATCATGTAGCCGGACAGCCGCGTGTCCTTGCCGATCACGACCCGGTGACGGTGGTCGCCGCGAAGGAAGTGCGTGCCCGCCGCCTGGCCGACGCACAGCGCCGTCTGCGCCGTCATCGGCTCGCAATTGGTAAGGCCTCGGATTCCGTCCGTGCCGAAGAACTTGCGGGTCATAACCGCATCATAGCCCGCATCGCGCGTCGAGCGAAGGCGTCAGGTCTCTTGCGTCCCCGGCTTGGTCTCGCCCTTGGGGAACATGCCCGGAGCGCCCTTCTCTCCGAGCTCGCCGTAGCCGGCGAGCTCGCGATCGTCGCGGAGCGTGTCGAGATGGGTCAGCCGCTTGACGAACGGAGCGACGACCATGACGGCGACGCCTATTCCCGCCGCGATCCAGCCGATCGTCGTATAGACGGAGACGGCCGCCTCCTTGCTCATCTCGCCGCTTTCGCCGCCGGTCATCGATCCGATCATCCCGGCGACATAATTGCCGCCCGCTGTGGCGAAGAACCACGCGCCCATGATCAGGCTCGCCATGTGCCTCGGCGCGAGCCTGTTCATCGCGCTCAACCCCACCGGAGACAGGCACAATTCGCCTGTCGTCTGGAACAGGTAGAGCAGGAAGATGAAGATCACCGGCGTGGCGGCGCTCATCCCGGCGGCTTCCGCGCCCCAGGCCAGGACCAGGAAGGCGAACCCTCCCTGGATCAGGGCGAGTCCGAACTTCGCCGGAGTCGAAGGTTCGAGCCCGCGCCGCCCGAGCGAGGTCCAAAGCCAGGCGAACACCGGTCCAAGCAGGATGATGTAGATCGAGTTGATCGACTGGAAGATGGAAGCGGGGACTCCGCCGCGCTCGACGTAGCGGTCGGTGAACAGGTTGATCGACCCGCCCGCCTGCTCGAACAGGCCCCAGAAGACGGGCTGCAGGAGCAACAGGAAGATGATCGCAAAGATTCGGTCCCGCGCGTCGCGCTCGAGCTTGAAAGCGGCCATCAGCACGTAAATCAGCAGTGCGATCCCGCTGAGCAGGAGCAGCCAGCCGACGATGTCCTGATACTGGATCAAAGCCCAGATCACGACCACCCCGGCGATTCCGACGCCGTACAGCAGCCATTCGAGCTTCATTCCCGCGACCCGGTCCAGAAGCCGCTGCGGGTTCGGCGATTCGCCGCCGCCGCGAAGTGCGGGCTTGCCGATCACGAACACGATCAGGCCGGCAATCATGCCGATTGCCGCAAGTCCGAAGCCGTACGACCAGCCGACCCTTTGTCCGATGTAGCCGACCAGGATCGAGCCGGCGGCGGCACCGACGTTAATGCCCATGTAGAAGATGGTGTAGGCGCCGTCGCGGCGAGTGTCGGTGAGGTTGTAGAGCTGGCCGACCATCACAGAGATATTGGCTTTCAGGAAGCCGGTGCCGACGATGATGAAGGCGAGCGCGCCCCAGAAGACGTTGATCGTCGGATCGCTTTGCCCGCCCGTTCCTTCGACCGTCATCAGCATGTGCCCGAGCGCGATCAATATGCCGCCGAACAGGACGGCCTTTCGCTGGCCGAGATATTTGTCCGCGAGATAACCGCCGAGAACCGGCGTGATGTACACCAGGCTGGTGTAGGCGCCGTAGATGATGGTCGAGCGGGAATCCGAGAAAAGCCAGTGCTGGGTGAGGTAGAAAATCAGCAGCGCCCGCATGCCGTAGTAGGAAAAACGCTCCCACATCTCGGCGAAGAAGAGCATGAACAGGCCCTTCGGCTGGCCGATGAACTCCGGCTCCTTGCGGACGGCGACGAGGCCGCCGATGGTAAGGAATGCGACCAGGACCGCGAGACAGATCGCCGCGATCCAGTCCCCTTCCTGCCATAGCGAAATGTCTTTGAAACTCGTCACGGCGTCGCTTCTCCCCAGCTGCGGCTCACGTGGCACCCGCCAAAGCGGAGCACCCTAGCGGGCCAAAAGCGCATGTGAAGGGCGATTGTTGCAAGCGGCCCGTCTGACTAGATGAACGGCGCCATGCTGAACGACACCTCCAGCCTTCTGTCGCTGCTCGAAACACGCCGTTCGGGAAAGCCACGCTCAATCGACGGGCCCGGGCCCGGCCGCGAGGAGCTGGAGCGAATTCTCGCTATCGCGGCTCGGGTTCCCGACCACGGCAAGCTTCATCCCTGGCGGTTCGTGATTGTCGGCGAGGACCAGCGAGACTCGCTCGCGAAGCTGTTGCGGGAAGCGCTTGCGGAGGAAAATCCCGATGCGGGCGCCGCTCACCACTCCAAAGAGGAAGAATTCGCTTATTATTCGGGCTCTCTCGTCGTCCTCGTTTCCGCGCCCGTCGAAAACCACAAGATCCCGGTGTGGGAACAGCAATTGTCCTGCGGCGCGGCGGGCATGAATCTGCTGCTTGCGGCGCACGCGCTCGGCTATGTCGCCGGCTGGGTGACCGGTTGGCGCGCCTACTCGCCTGCGGTCACGGCTTCGCTTTGCGAGGCCGGCGAGCGAATCGCCGGTTTCATCTTCATCGGAAGCGCTGCGGGAGAGCCCGAAGACCGGCCAAGGCCAGATCTCCAAGACGTCGTTCGCAACTGGTCTCCTGCACGCGATGTCGGTTGACCAAATCCCGCGCTGGTGTATTATGACAGCATGACGCTTCGCACCGGCCACGAAAAGCCCGTTTATGTCCGTCTTCGCGAGACGATCGCCAACGGCATTCTCTCCGGCCGTTATCGCGACGGCGATTCCCTCCCCTCGGTTCGTGCCCTTGCCGCCGACGAGCAGGCGAACCCGCTGACGGTCGCAAAGGCGTACCAGGGCTTCCAGGACGAAGGACTGGTGGTGGTGAAGCGCGGAGTGGGCCTGTTCGTCGCGCCCGGCGCCCGCGCCCGCTTGCGGGACTCCGAGCGCAGCCGCTTCATGACCGAGGAATGGCCGGAAATCCGGGATCGCATGAAACGCCTTGGGATCGAACCGGCGCAGCTGCTGGACA
>DASTIF010000110.1:0-6429 GCA_035717805.1 Sphingomicrobium sp. | reverse complement strand
TACAACGACAGCGTCAACAACGGCAGCGGGTTGCTGGCCAACACCTTCATCGGCAACGCCGCGTTCAGCGGAGTCGCCGGCGAATATCGCTACTATTCAGCCGGCGGCCAGACCTTCGTCGAGGCGGATACCGACGGCGACGGCGTCGCTGACCAGATGCTGACGCTGGCCAACGGCGAATATGCGCTGGTCGAGACCGAGGCCGGTTCCAACATCCTCGCGAAGGCGAACCTCATCAACGGGACCGACCTCAGGGACATCATCGACGGCACGTCGGACCGCGACGTCATCCATGGCGGCCTGGGAAACGATACCCTCCGCGGCAACGAGGGCGACGACGCTCTCTATGGCGAAGCCGGCAACGACTTCCTCGACGGCGGAGCGGGCAACGACATTCTGGAAGGCGACGACGGCAACGACACGCTATCCGGACGCTCCGGCTTCAACATTCTCGACGGCGGTGACGGCTTCGACTCGAGCTCTGCGGAAGCGGACGTCGCGACCGGCGACACCGTCGTGATCACCGGCGGCGGCGCGCACGTGACCGTGTCGCAGGGCGGCGTGGTCACCAACGAGATCTACAATTCCGAGGAGGTTCTGGTCCGCGCGGCCGGCACCGGCGGAACGCTCACGTTCGATGCGAGCAATTTCGTCGGCACGCCGGACAGCTTCCTGTGGATGGTCGACCACGACGGCACCGACGTCATGATCGGCTCGGCGAGCTCGGAAGGCTTCGCCAACGTCTGGGTGAACGTCAGCGGGGCTGACGTCTTCACCGGCAACGGCGGCGCCGACATCTTCGATTACACCTGGGCGGTCGCCGGCATGAACGGCGACACCATCACCGACTTCGATTTCGACGATGTGATCGATCTCAGCCTGAACGGAAGCACCGAGCTCTGGGGCAACGGCGGCTATCTTGCCGACCATTTCATCGGCGGCGCCGACTTCAGCGGCATCGCCGGCGAATATCGCTTCAGCGCCCACGACGGCATGACCTTCGTCGAAGCCGACACCGACGGCGACGGCCTCGCCGACCAGGTGCTGACGCTCGCCAACGGCGAATATGCGCTGGTGGAAACCTTGGCCGGATCGAACATCCTCATGCGCGCCAATGCGCTCATTGGCACCGAGGGCGCCGACCTTATCGTCGGCACCGGCGATCGCGACGTGATTCAAGGCCTAGGCGGCGACGACACGCTTCGCGGCGGCACCGGCGACGATCAACTCTTCGGCGGCGCCGGCAACGACCGTCTCGTTGGAAACGGCGGCAACGATCAGATCGACGGCGGCACCGGTGACGACATCATCAACACCGGTTTCGGAACGACCGTGGTCTCCGGAGGAGAGGGCTACGACGTCGTCTATGCCGAGCTCGACAACAGCCTTTCCGATACGGTTTACGTGACCGGCACCAGCGGCAGCGTCACGATCGCGCAGGGCGGCACGGTCACCAACCAGGTCAACGACGCCGAAGAGGTGCTGGTCTGGACCTATGGCTCGGCGGGGACGGTAACGCTCGACGCGTCGGGTTACGTCTCCACGGGCGAAGCGATCCTGTGGCTCGTGGACCATGACGGGTCGGACGTGATGATCGGTTCCGATGGCAATGACTATTTCGGCAACGTCTCGATCAACCTGTCGGGCAGCGACGTCTTCACCGGCAATGGCGGATCGGACCTGTTCGATTATACCTATGCCGTCGGCGGGATGAACAACGACACGATCATGGACTTCGAGTTCGACGAGACGATCGACCTCAGGTTCAACGACAGCACCAACCAAAACTATGAGGGCGCGCTTCTTTGCGACACCTTCATCGGCAATGCCGCATTCAGCGGGGTCGCCGGCGAATATCGTTACAGCGCGCATGACGGCCAGACCTTCGTCGAAGCCGATACGAACGGCGACGCGCTCGCTGACCAGGTGCTGACCATCGCCAACGGCGAGTTCGTTCTGGTCGAGACTTTCGCGGGATCGAACATCCTCAAGCAGGCGGCGAGCGGCGTCGCCGCCGACGGCCTGCTTGCCGGAGCGACAGTGTTCATGGACGTCAATGGCGACGGCCTGTGGAACGAAGGCGAAGCCATCACCATCACCGACGCCGACGGCCGCTTCCTGTTCGACTCCCCGTCGGTCGGGACGCTGGTCGTGACCGGCGGTACCAACGTCGATACCGGATTGCCGAACCTCGTCACGATGAGCGCTCCGCTGGGCAGCGGGGTCGTCAATCCGCTGACAACCCTAGTCCAGGCGCTCGTCGAAAGCTCGTCCGGCGCCATGACCGCCGACGACGCCGCGGCAGCGGTCGCTTCGGCGCTCGGGATCAGCGGGTCGATCGACCTTCTGAACACCGACGTCTACAGCGCCGCCGCGGCAGGAGACGCCGACGCCTTGGCGGCGCAGAAAGCCGCCGCGACCGTCGTCGCCCTCATTGCCGCGACAGCCGATGCCGCTGGCGCCGATGCGGGCGAGCAGGCAATTGCCAACCTTGCCGAGCTGATCGGCGGCGGCGGCGCGGTCGATCTTACGGACGAGGAGACGATCGGACAGGTGCTCGATGGTGCCATGCCCTCCGATCAGGTCGACTCGGTCGCGGCCGGGGTTGCCGACGCGGCGGAACAGATTGCCGAGACCACCAGCCTCGACGAGTTGAGCGACGCGCAGGCCGACGCGCTGACGCGCGGCAATGACCTCGACAATATCCTTGTCGGTGGCAACCAGTCCGATGATCTCGTCGGCCTCGGCGGCTCCGATCAGATGTCAGCCGGCGCCGGCGACGACCGCCTCGACGGCGGCCTCGGGGCGGATCTGCTCGTCGGCGGGTCAGGCGCCGATGTCTTTGCCTTCACTTCTGTCGGCGACTCTGTACCCGGCGCGAGCGATCTCATCAGCGACTTCAGCGGCCACTGGACGCTGGTGACGAATGCGAACGGCAAGATTGGCAAGGTCAAAGGCGATTGGGACTTGATCGACCTCTCGGAGATCGATGCCAACAGCAATGTCGACGGCGATCAGGCGTTCACGCTGTCGAAGAAGTTCACTGGCTCAGCTGGGCAAGCCTATTCGGACTACGATTCGACGAACGGCATCACCAACGTCCACCTGGACGTCGACGGCGATGCGGTGGCCGACATGACAATTCAGCTGCAAGGTCAGGCAAACCTCGTCGGGGCGGACTTCATTCTGTAGAATCGTGGCGGGCACTGGGGCTTCGGCATTGGTGCCCGCCATGCGCGGTCGTCTGGAAGATTGATTCGACCGGTCGCGGTATTTCCGTGAACCAAGCGAAGGCAGCGCAATTGCGCTTCTCTAGTCGACATCGGTGCGGCAGGTTTGCGTCGAAAGCGGACGCTGCACTCGGCATCCAATATCGGCATCACTCCCGGCTTGATAGAGCATAGCGAGAATTCAGTAGCGGCCAGGAGTGAATGTCGCGGCGTCACACGGCACACCCCGCTCACCTCCCCGCCCGCCATTCGTCGAAAAAAATTTCCGTTAATCCAAACATTCATCTTGCGTTCACGCTACAAATGTAGCACACGCTACAAATGTAGCGCGAATGACAGGATTCGAATCACATGCTCAGCAAGTTGCCGCCCCGCGAACGCCAGATCGTCGACATCCTCTATGAGGGTGGGCCGCTGACCTCGGCGGACATTTGCGACAGAATTCCCGACCAGCTCAGCGGATCGGCGGTTCGGGCGATGCTCAAGCGGCTCGAGGACAAGGGCTTTGTCAGCCGGAGCGATTCGGATCGCGGCTATGTCTACAGCCCGTCGGTCCCCGAAACCGCCGCAAGCAAGTCGGCGCTCAGCGAAATCGTCCGGGTCTTCTTCAACGGCTCGGCCGCCGGCGCCGCCAGCGCATTGCTCGGAATGTCGGACAAGCTCAGCGCCGACGAGCTCGACGATCTCGAGGCGATGATCGC
The DNA here is from genome assembly GCA_035717805.1 of Sphingomicrobium sp. Lineage (GTDB taxonomy): Bacteria > Pseudomonadota > Alphaproteobacteria > Sphingomonadales > Sphingomonadaceae > Sphingomicrobium. Next base: position 2,498 of record DASTIF010000110.1, on the reverse strand, counting down.
CAAGGCCCGCACCGCGAAGGGAGCAAGGTGATGGACTGGATTCTTCCGCTTGCCGCAAAGTCATTCCTGATCGCGGGCGGAGCGCTTCTGCTCCTGCGCCTGCTCCGCAACCGATCGGCTGCCGATCGAAGCTGGATCGCGCATCTGGCGCTTGCCGGGCTGATCCTGCTCCCCGTCGCGACTGTCGCCCTTCCCACGTTCGATGTCGCGGGGCCGGAGTTCCTGGTCGGGAGTACGGAGCCGCTTCCAGCCAAGACCGCCGCGATTACCGACGCGACCGCGGTCGCGGCGGGTGACACCGCCGCCCCCGCTGTCAAGGACGACAATAGTGCGGGAGGCGCGACAATCGACTGGCCCTTTTGGAGCTATGTTGCCCCTGCCGCCCTGCTCATCCTGCTTACCCTGATCGCCCTCGGCCGGCTGTTCGTGCTCAAGGCGCGCGCAACCGTGCTTGTCGATGCGCCGTGGCTCACGGCGCTTGCACGCGCTCAGCACCGCATGGGTTTCAAGCACGGCACTGCCCTGCTCACCAGCAACGAGCTGCCTTCGCCGATCAGCTGGGGCGTGGTCCGGCCGGTCATCCTGCTCAACTCGGAAGCCGCCGATTCGCATGACGAAGCGGAGGCGATCATTACCCACGAGCTGGCGCACGTCGCCAACCTAGACTGGGCGAAGCTGATGCTCGCGCGGGTCGCAGTCGCCCTCTTCTGGTTCAACCCATTCGTGTGGGTGCTCGCCCGCGAGGCTCACCAGCTTCGCGAGGAAGCGGCCGACGACGCCGTTCTTTCGACGGACATCGAGGACACCGACTATGCCAGGCTCCTGGTCGGGGTCGCGCGCCACGAGTGCCGCGGAATCCTGATCGGAGCGCATGGCGTCGCTCCCGGCAAGAAATCGCTTGCCCGCCGGGTGAAGCGTGTTCTCGACGGCGCCGCCAAGCGCGCTCCGGGCGGATGGCGCTGGGGTTCGGCGGTGGCCTTCTTCGCCGCGGGCATGGCCGTGCCGGTCGCCGCGCTCAACCTCGTCCCCGCCAATCAGGCCAGGCTTGCCGGGCAGAACGAGACGGTCGAGCTTTCCGATGGCAGCGCTTATTATCCCGGCGAGGCGGTCTCGTCGGCGACGTCGGCGGCAACCCAGTCGGCGGTCAGGGCCGTCACGGAGCGTTTCGGAAGCGGCGCCATGTTCGCTTCCGGCACGTCCATCACCAGCCATGACGGCCTGACCGTGGTCCGCAACGCCAACGGTTCGTCGATCACCATCTCGCCGCCCGATTCGAAGGGTCACCGCAAGGTCGTGATGCGCAACGAGGATGGCAATGTTTTGACCTATTCCGACGTCGGCAAGGTGCCGTTCGGCAACTTCGCTCTGGCCGGCCCCCTTCCGCCAGCTCCGCCAACGCCCCCTCACCCGCCGCGGACGGCGATCGATCGCGCGATCGAGATGAAGGCGGTCGGAGTGACCGCCGAATATGCCGCCGCCATCCGCGCAGCGGTTCCCCATCTGCGGCTCTCGACCGACGACCTGGTCGAATTCAAGGCGCTGGGCGTAACGCCGAAGTATGTCGGCGAACTCGCCGCCTCGGGCTATCGCAACCTTGGTTCGGAGGAGATCGTCGACGCCCGGGCACTCGGCATCACCGGCGATTATATCCGGTCGATCACGAATGCGGGCTACCCCAACCTCACGATGGACCAGCTCAGCGATCTTCGGGCGGTCGGGGTTACGGCGGAATATATCAACCGGATCCGCCGGAGCGGACTTCATCCGAAAGACCTCGACCAGCTGATCGAAATGAAGGCGGTCGGCGTCGACCTCGAGGACATCCAGCGCGACGACGGCGGCTGACCGGCCTCGCGACCCCTGACTGAACTGAACTGACCTGAATTTGAGAGTTTTTGAGCGCCTGGAACGGGCGGACGGGCGAACTTTGCCCGGCAGATGTGAAGGAGACATGCAATGTTTCGGATATTCGCCTTCCTCGCGGCGCTGTTTCTGACCGCGATCAGCGTTTCATCGACCTGCCTTGCAAGCTCGGCCGACAACATTCGCTTCCAGCTGCAGCCTTCGGGCCGGAGCGGTCAGGTCCAGCTCTCGCTTTTCTCGGGCGAGAACGGGCACCACTCGATGTCCTCGTCTTTCCGGGCAAACGAACTGGAGGGTCTCGACCTGGCCTCCCTCCAATCGCCGGGCAATACGCCGGTCCGTTTCGCCATCGTTCGCGAGGCGGGACGCGTCGATTGCACCGGCGCCGGCGGCGCTCTGATCGCGACGGGCACTTGCACCTTCGCTGCCGACGCCGGCTTCAATCAATATCTCGCCAGCCATGGAATTGCCCGGCCCGACCGCGAGGAATCCTATGGCCTGGCAATGGTCGGCGCGACCCGCGCTTTGGTCGACTCGCTTGCGGCCGCCAATTATCCGATGCCCGACATCGACGAGCTGACAAGCCTCGCCGCGGTCGACGTCACTCCGGCCTATATCAACGACCTCTCACGGCG
>DASTIF010000109.1:0-3875 GCA_035717805.1 Sphingomicrobium sp. | reverse complement strand
TTCCTTGTCGAGGTCCTGAACAACCTTCTCGGAGCGCAGCAGGGAATCGATGTGACCGCCCTCGTCGAAGCTCTCGTCGGCGATGAATTTAAGCTTGGCCGCATATTTCATCCGCACCCGGCGGGCGACCTCGCGCTGCAGAAAAGCGGTGTTGCGGCGAAGCGCCTTGAGCACTTCCTCCTCGTCCTGGCCGAGTAGAGGCTTCACGAAGACGGTGGCGTGGCGAAGGTCGGGCGACATCCGCACTTCGGTGATGCTGACGAGATGGTTCTGCAGAGTCGCGTCGTGCACGTCGCCGCGCTGGAGCAATTCGCTCAGCACATGACGCACCTGCTCGCCGACACGGAGCAGGCGGACCGAGCGGCCTTCGGGAGTTTCGTTGCGGCGCATCAACCCATTACCTTCGGCCCATGGTACTCGTGCCATGATCTTTCGCTCGTGCCGTATTCCTCTCGGCAAAAGAACTTGGCCATGGCGAGGTCGTCCTGAAGGTAGTCGTATTTCATCAGCTTTGAATCTTCGCGCTCGTAGACGAGCACGTAAACGCCCTCCGGCTGAGGCTCGAGCACAATTCGCCAATAGGGGCCTGCGTCGAAGGACTCGAGCATAGGCTACAGCGTCCGTGCGCGCTCCTCGACCTCGAACACCTCGAGGCTGTCGCCCGGCTTGATGTCGTTGGTGTCGGCGAGGAGGACGCCGCATTCGAGTCCGGCACGGACTTCGGCGACGTCGTCCTTGAACCGCCGCAGCGAGGCGATCGTCGTCGCGGAGACGATGACGTCCTCGCGCGTCAGGCGCGCGCTGAGGCCCTTGCGGATGACCCCTTCGAGCACAAGCAGGCCGGCGGCCTTGTCCTTCTTGCCGGCGGGGAAGACTTCCTTGACCTCGGCGCGGCCGACGACGGTCTCGATGATTTCCGGGCCGAGCTCGCCCGCCATCGCACCCTTCACCCAGTCGGTGAGGTGGTAGATGACATCGTAATAGCGAAGCTCGACCTTGTTGCGCTCCGCGACCTCGCGCGCCTTGGCGTTGGGGCGGACGTTGAAGCCGATGATCGGCGCTCCGCTCGCGCTCGCCAGGGTGACGTCGCTTTCGGTGATCGCGCCGACTCCAGAATGAAGGACTCGTACCTTGATCTCGTCGGTCGACAGCCGATTGAGCGCGTGGACAATCGCTTCGACCGAACCGTGCACGTCAGCCTTGATGACGAGGGGAAATTCCATGGTCGTCGACGCATGGCTCGCGAACATATTCTCTAGGCTGACCGGCGCGGCGGTCGTGCGCTTCTTGTCGAGCACGCCCTGGCGATAGGCCGCGACCTCGCGGGCGCGCGGCTCGTTTTCGACCACCGTGAACGGATCGCCAGCGGATGGAACCGCCGACAGCCCGAGCACCTCGACCGGCACCGACGGCCCGGCTTGCTTCACCTGCTTGCCCTTGTCGTCGATCATCGCGCGGACCTTGCCGCTCGATGCGCCCGCCACGAAGACATCGCCGACCCGAAGCGTGCCGCGCTGGACGAGAACGGTCGCCAGCGGGCCACGGCCCTTGTCGAGCTTGGATTCGACGATCGTGCCTTCGGCGGCGCGGTCGGGATTGGCCTTCAGTTCGAGAATTTCGGCCTGGAGCTGGATCGCTTCCAGGAGCTTGTCGAGATTGGTCTTCTCGAGCGCCGAGACTTCGACATCCTGCACGTCGCCGCCCATGTCCTCGACGATGACCTCGTGCTGGAGAAGCTCCTCGCGGACCTTCTGCGGCTTGGCTTCGGGCTTGTCGATCTTGTTGATCGCCACGATCATCGGCACGCCGGCAGCCTTGGTGTGATTGATCGCTTCGATGGTCTGCGGCTTCAGGCCGTCGTCGGCCGCAACGACGAGGATGACGATGTCGGTGACGTTGGCGCCGCGGGCGCGCATCTCGGTGAACGCCTCGTGGCCCGGCGTGTCGAGGAAGCTGACCTTCGACTTGTCTGGAAGCGCGACCTGATAGGCGCCGATATGCTGGGTGATCCCGCCGGCCTCGCCCGAGACGACGTCCTCGCCGCGGATCGCGTCGAGCAGCGAGGTCTTGCCGTGGTCGACATGGCCCATGATCGTGACGACCGGCGGGCGCGGCTCGAGCGTGCTTTCCTCGTCGACGTCCGTCGAGGTGTCGATGTCGATGTCGCTCTCGCTGACCCGCTTGATGTTATGCCCGAACTCGGTGACCAGAAGCTCGGCGGTGTCCTGGTCGATGGTCTGGGTCAGAGTGACCGGCATGCCCATCTTGAACAGGGCTTTCACCAGGTCGGCGCCCCGCTCGGCCATTCGGTTGGCGAGGTCCTGAACGGTGATTGCCTCGGGGACGACGACGTCGCGGACCTGCTTGGCGGCGGGCCCTGCTTCCTGATGGTGGCGCTTTTCCTTTTCGCGGGCGCGGCGGAGCGCGGCGAGCGAGCGGGCGCGGCTGTCGTCTTCGCCCGACAATGCGCGTGAGACGGTGAGCTTGCCGCGATGGCGATGCTCGTCGCCGCGGCCGCGCGACGGACGCGCCGGCTCGGGGCGCTTGGCGGCGGGCGCGTGGCCATGACGGCGCGGCGCCCGCTCGTCTTCATCGGCCGGCGCTGCAACCTCGGGCACGGCCTGGGGCTGAGGTTCGGCGGCGCGCGCTTCTTCCTCGGCACGGGCACGCGCTTCTTCGGCAGCCGCCTCTTCGGCGCGGCGATTTTCCTCGGCGCGCCGGCGCTCCTCCTCGGTCTGCTCGACCCGTTCGCGTTCCTCGCGGCGCCGCGCTTCCTCGGCGGACGCAAGGCGCGCTTCCTCTGCCTCGCGCAGAAGCCGCTCCTGCGTCTCCTTGCGTTTGGACATCTCGTCCGCCTGGGACACGCGCGCCGGGCGCTCGGGAGCGGCCGGCTTGGGCGCCGGCTTGGGCTGGGGGGCTTCGGCCACGGACTCCGGAGCGGGAGTCTTGGGCTGCTCGGGCGTTTCGCCCGGTTTTCCGAGGATCCGCCGCTTCTTCACTTCGACCACGACCGTGTTCGAGCGGCCATGGCTGAAGCTCTGCTTCACCTTGCCGGTCTCGACCGTCCGCTTGATGCCCAGCGGGGCCCTGGTGCCAAGCTTCGGCTTTTCGGTCTGGTCGGTCATTCTGTTCCTTCAACTTCTTCAGCCGAGCCGATACCCGAGGCGGGATCGCCGCCTTCCAGGCCGGCATCGGGGTCAATGAAAGCTCGCCACCGGGCAAGCGCATGTTGGACGCGCGCCGCGGCAGCGGGTTCGATCAGGGCGGCATGTACCACATTTTCGCGCCCCAAGGCTATCGACAAGATGGTGCGGCCCTCGGGGAATACCAAGCCCCGGCCGGACCCGCCGCCGACGCGCCAGGCCTGGTCGAGCTTGCGCCGGCCGTCCTCGCCCGCGTCGGCGGCGTGGATCAGAAGACGCACCTTGCCCGATCGGGCCGCCGTTTCGACGCGGTCGGAGCCGTTGATGAGGTTGCCCGCGCGGGCCTCCATACCAAGCCGGTCGAGCGTTGCCTGGCGAAGGGCCTGTCCGGTTCGCTCGGCGAGATCGGGCGGGACGGCAACGTCGCCGGTCTTGAAGGCGCGCTGGAGGGCGCCTTTGAGCTTCCCGTTGGCAATGGCGGTTTCGAGCTCGGCCTTGCCCACCGAAATCCAGGCGCCCCGGCCCGGCGCCCGGGCGCGAACGTCGGGGGCGACGGTGCCGTCGGGACCGAGCGCGAGGCGGATTAGATCATTCCGAGCACCCTTGCGACGGGTGAGGACGCAGGTGCGCTCGGGGGAAGGACTGTGCTCCTGCAAAGGCAGGAGCCCAGGCTGTTTCTTTCCGGGCTGGACCCCGGCTTTCGCCGGGGAACTGTCTAGTTCGGTCTCATTC
>DASTIF010000108.1:0-7013 GCA_035717805.1 Sphingomicrobium sp. | reverse complement strand
GTTTTGGCCCGGCACTTCTATCCGCGCAGGGCGCGGTCCGCGTCAACGAAAAGGGCCGCCCCACGCGGAGCGGCCCTCTTGTTCGGATGGCGGACGATTACATGTCCGGGAAGCCGTTGACGTAGAACACGACGTGGAAGGTGCCGTCGATATTCTCGCAGCGGGTCGTGGTCAGGCTGGCGCGGTTATATTCCGAAGCCGACAGGTCGACGTAATCCGTGCCCCGGGTGGTGGCGTCGGCGCGCTGGCTGTTGCGGACATGGGCGAGCGCCGCGACGCACTGGCCGCGGTTGCTGAACCCGTTGGCGAACTCGGGGTTGGTGAGGACGATCCCGCCGTCCATCTGCGCGATAGCGGGCGAAGCCACCAGCGCGGCGCCGGCGGCGGCCATAAGCAGCCTGTTCATAACGAAGTCCTTTCGGGTTTTACGGGAGATGCCGGTTCAACGGCCCGGCTTCCGCCCGGACCCTCGCTCCGCCCCGCCAGCGCCCCGCCGCACCGCTACGTGCCCGGCACTCCGAAAGGAAAATGGCTGCTGTCTCCAGCGGCCCTTCCTTGCTTCTGAACTGGAACTGCTGAGTCTTACCCAAGCATTTCCTGCTCGAGCTTCTTGGCCATTTCCTCGATGTTTTCGGGCGGCCATCCGGGGATGTCCATGCCGAGCCGCAGGCCCATGCTGGCGAGCACTTCCTTGATCTCGTTCAACGATTTGCGGCCGAGACCGCCTTCTCGCTGCTCTCGACTGGCTCAATGGCTCGGAGCACGAGCTGTTCGCCAACTGCGCTGTCCGGGTCCGTCAGGACAGGTCGGGCCGGTTCACGATCCTGTTCGAACATTGGAATTACCGGTTGCGGCTCAGCCCCGACGACGTGCGGTCGCGGGCGCAACAGCTTTGCGCCGCCGCCGCCGCCGAGATCATCGGCATGTTTCGCGACCTGAGTCGGCAAATCCACGCCCATTGATCGCGCCTTGGCGGCAGGGCGTTTAGCGCAGTCGCCTTTCTGTCCCACCGCAGTCTTTCGCCTCTGCTCCGCCTTCGCCCCACCTTGCGGGACCATGCAGTCGTGCGCCTCGTCATGGGACCGGTGCCCGGCGAGCATGTCGCTTTCTCCATGTCTACCAGATGATCCCGTCGTAATTGGGCGGTCCGCCGAGCATGTCGAGAACCGTCAGCCGGATGTCGCCGGCGCCGTACTGGCCGCTGAACGCCAGGGTGAAGTCGGCGTTCGTGTCGCCGTCATTGTTGTACAGGTTCAGCGTCGTCATTTCGGTCGCCAAATCGCAGGTTAGCGTCGCCTGGCCGTTCTCGCCGCTGGGCGCGCCCAACGTTTCGACATAATTCCATGCCTGCAGGCCGTCCGCGCCCGCGTTCGCGTCGAGCGCGGCAAAGACGAGGTCGTCACCGCTCGCAAGGCTGTAATCCGTGATCCGGTCGACGGCCGCGCCCGCCGAATCGGAGAAAGCGGTGAAGTCGAAATGATCCGCGCCCGCTCCGCCGCTCATCACGTCGGTACCGGCGCCGCCATTCACTGAATCGTTGCCGGTTCCGCCGTTTAGCGTATCGTTCCCGTTGCCGCCGCGCACGTCATCATCGCCGTCGTCGCCGTTGACGAGGTCGTTGCCGTCGTCCCCGAACAAGCGGTCGTTGCCGCCGCCGCCGGAAATCTGGTCGTCGCCGCCATAACCGTGGAGGAGGTCCGCCACTTTCTTACCGACAATGATGTCGTCGCCCTCGCCTGGGCCTCTGCTGGTCTTCGCCATGTCGTCGCTCCCCTATAGCGTGTCGCATTAGGCGACTCGGGATGGGCGCAAATTTACTTCGCGTTAAAAGGGGCTTACATCCCCCATTTGGGGGAAGCCGCCCGGGGGCTGGCAAGTGCTCGATCACTTCAGCGCGACAATCGAGAAAATCTATGCCGCGGCCGGGGACTCATCGCTGTGGGTCGAGGCTCTTCGCGCCATCGAAGATTACACCGGCAGCACCGGCGCGGTCCTCAATCTCGTACCCAAGCATGACTCGGCCATGCCGCTCTGCCTTGCCGGCAGCTTCAGCGAAGAGGACTGCGCCGAATATGCGGCCAATTACATGTGGCGTTGCCCGCGGATTGCGTTCGCCCAGGACCATCCCGACGTCCCGGTCCACTGGGACAGTCTGATCCTCAGCGAGCGGGAAATGGACCGCGACGCGACCTATGCCTGGTACGGCAAGCACGGGCTTCGTTACTACATCGCCGGCTGGGCGGGACAGAGCAGCAATCACCGCGCCTACATGAGCCTGCAACGGTCGCGCCGCCAAGGCCATATCGAGCCCGAGCAGATCGAGCAGTTCAAACTGATGGTAACGCACGTCGAGCAGGCGCTCATGCTCGCCGTCAAGCTGGGGACCTTCGAGCAGCAATCGGCCTTCGGCCTGCAGATGCTCGAGTTCCTTCCGAACGCCGTCTTCGGGCTCGACGGGCAAGGACGGCTGCTCCTCGCGAACAAGCGGGCGCAGCACCTGCTCGACGATGGTGACGGGCTCGTATCTTTCGACGGTAGGCTTCAGTTCCGGCTCAATTCGCAACAACGGCGGTTCGACGAGCTGCTGACGTCTGCACTGGATAGGGATTCGATCGGCGTTCAGGGCGGCTGGGTTCAGGTTCCCCGCGCGTCCGGCCGCAGGCCCTATGTCGCGATGGTCACCCGATGCCCCATGTCCCAAGGCTTTCTCACGACATGCCCGCCGGTCGTTTTGGTTGTGATCGCCGATCCGGACAGTCCGAGCGGACCGGGCACGAAAGTCCTTCAGGACATCTATGGACTTACCGACGCCGAGGCGCGCCTGGCGAATGCGCTGTCGGCCGGCCACAGCATCGAGAGTGCGTCGGCAAGCCTGGGGATCCAATCCGCGACCGCCCGGTCCGAGCTGAAATCGGTCTTCAAAAAGCTCGGCCTCAACCGCCAGCAGGACCTGGTCCGGCTGCTGACGTCGCTCTCGTCCATGAATCTGTAGCAAGAAGAGCCGCCCCTGCAGACGCTGGAGCGGCCCTTGTCTTTGACTCCCCTCAAGTGACCACCATCGGCATTCTCCCGCATTGACTTGCAGCCGGATCGGCGTCGGGCTGCTCGGCTTCGAGGGTTTCGTCGATTGGCGCCTCGGCGGGCGTCGGAGCCGAGGTTTCCAGCGACTGCGGTTCGACATCGAGGATCGCCCGAAGCACGTCCGCCCCGGCGCCCAGGCGGCCGGGCGCAGCCTGCCCGCGAGCCAGTCGCGGCGTCCATCAGCAGAATCAATGCGGCTGCCATGCTCATCATTGCCGCTTGTGCCCGGCCGCGGCGGCGCAATCGCCCGTCGCGAGACTGTCCCAAGGCGTCACGAAAAAAGGGCCGCTGTTTCCAGCGGCCCTTCCTTGTCTCTCGAAATCGAAACAGCTGGTTAGCCGAGCATTTCCTGCTCGAGCTTCTTGGCCATTTCCTCGATGTTCTCGGGCGGCCATCCGGGGATGTCCATGCCGAGCCGCAGGCCCATGCTGGCGAGCACTTCCTTGATTTCGTTCAGGGACTTGCGGCCGAAGTTCGGAGTGCGGAGCATCTCCGCCTCGGTCTTCTGCACCAGGTCGCCGATGTAGATGATGTTGTCGTTCTTCAGGCAGTTCGCGCTGCGGACCGACAGCTCCAGCTCGTCCACCTTCTTGAGCAGGTAGCGGTTGAGCTGGTTGGTGTCGGCTGGCGCTTCGGCGGCCATCGCCGGCTGTCCGATCATCGCCGGAGCGGCGGTGCGGATCTGGCTGTCGTCGAAGTGGACGAACAGCTGCAGCTGGTCCTGAAGAATCCGCGCCGCATAAGCGAGCGCGTCTTCGGGGTTCACCGTGCCGTCGGTCTCGATGGTCAGGGTGAGCTTGTCGTAATCCAGCTCCTGGCCGACGCGAGTGTTCTCGACCTTGTAGGCCACCTGCCGGACCGGCGAATAAAGCGCATCGACCGGGATCAGCCCGATCGGAGCGTCGGCCGGGCGGTTGGCGGCGGCGGGCACATAGCCTTTGCCGATGTCGGCGGTCAGCTCCATGTTGAGGGTCGCGCCGTCGTCGAGGTGGCAGATGACGAGGCCGGGGTTGGTGACCTCCATGTCGCCGGTCGTCGCGATCATCCCGGCGGTGACTTCCGCAGGACCGGTCGCACTGAGCTGCAGCCTCTTGGGGCCTTCGCCTTCCATCTTCAGCGCGATCTGCTTGACGTTGAGGACGATGTCGGTGACGTCCTCTCGAACGCCCGCGAGCGAGGAGAATTCGTGGAGCGCGCCCTCGATCTTGATCGAGGTGACGGCGGCGCCCTGGAGCGAGCTCAGCAGAACCCGCCGGAGCGAGTTGCCCAAGGTCATTCCGAAGCCGCGCTCGAGCGGCTCGGCGACGAAGGCCGCGCGGCGGCGGTTGTCGCCCGCGGTCTGCTTCTTCTCAAGCGCGTTCGGCTTTTTCAGTTCCTGCCAGTTCTTCGCGTTGACGGCCATGTTTCTTCCTGCCCTTGGCGGGGCGTCCCCCGCCTTTGTCAAAACCTGTGTTGCCGCGGGGTTCCGCGCCCTGCGGCCAGCGGTGCGCGTTAGACGCGGCGCCGCTTCGACGGCCTCACCCCGTTGTGCGGGATGGGGGTCACGTCGCGTATCGAAGTGATCGTGAAGCCGACGGCCTGAAGCGCGCGGAGAGCGCTTTCGCGGCCCGACCCGGGGCCCTTGACCTCGACCTCGAGGGTACGGACGCCATGCTCGGCGGCCTTCTTGCCGGCGTCTTCTGCCGCGACCTGCGCCGCATAGGGAGTCGACTTCCGGCTGCCCTTGAAGCCCATCATTCCCGCCGAGCTCCACGCGATTGCGTTGCCCTGCGCGTCGGTGATGGTGATCATCGTATTGTTGAAGCTGGCGTTCACGTGGGCGACGCCGGCCGTGATATTCTTGCGCTCCTTTCTGCGGAGCCGCTGCGGTGCCTGAGCCATTTAAATCTCGTTCCTAATCCCGTTCGTCCTTCGATACGCTGCTTCGCAGCTACTCAGGATGAGCGGCCCTAAACCTTTTTCCGCTCATCCCGAGTAGGCATGAAGCGGAGTGGAATGCCGTATCGAAGGACTACTTCTTCTTGCCCGCGATCGGCTTGGCCTTGCCCTTTCGGGTTCGCGCGTTGGTGTGCGTGCGCTGACCGCGGACCGGAAGGCCCTTGCGGTGACGCAGCCCCCGGTAGGACGCGAGGTCCATTAGCCGCTTGATGTTCATCGCCGTTTCGCGGCGAAGATCGCCCTCGACCGTGTGATCGGAATCGATCGCTTCGCGGATGTGAAGCACTTCCTGGTCGGTCAGATCCTGGACCCGCCGGTCAGGCGCGATTCCAAGCTTGTCGATGATCTTGCGGGCCGTGTTCGGGCCAATTCCGTGGATGTAGGTGAGCGCGATTTCGACGCGCTTGTTCGATGGTATGTTGACGCCGGCGATTCGTGCCATTCTCTATCCTTTTTCAGCTCCACAGGAGTCGAGCTTTGCGAGGGAAAATCCCACGCGGGTTCGACACCTATCTCCTCGCTAAGTGGACCCCTTTCAAACGAAAAACCGACGCGCGCACGAATGCGCCGCCGGAAAACCGGTTGATCGGGATAAGCGCCATGTAGGATTCGCCCGTCGCCGAGTCAAGCAATCGGCGAAAGGCCACAAAGGCCACAGGCTTACGTGCGCGCGCCCGCGCGAGTGCGCGCGAAAGGAACCAAAAGCTGACGGACGCCCCTTCTGTTCGAACCTGGACCATGAGCCGGCGTTGAGCGAAAAAATCCTACATTTCCAGCAATCGTTGCCGACGTCGCCCGCCGCCGATACAGCCGGCGCGAAATGCAGCGGATCGGCCACGACCAGCCTTTGCCCGAAGCCTTGCGCGGAAGCATCGTCGCGCTCGGCAATTTCGACGGTTTTCACCTCGGCCACCAGGCCGTGGTCAACCGCGCGATCGCGCTCGGTTTCCACGAGCGGCGGCCGGTGATCGTCGCCACCTTCGACCCCCATCCGGTCCGCTTCTTCAAGCCCGACGTGGCGCCGTTCCGGCTGACCAGCCTCGACCAGCGCGAACGGCTCTTCGCCCACGCAGGCGCGGACGCGATGCTGGTATTCCGCTTCGACAAGGAGCTGGCCACCACAAGCGCGGAGGATTTCGTGTCGGCGATACTGGCCGACCGCCTCGGCGTGGCGGGCGTGGTCACCGGCACCGACTTCACCTTTGGCCGCGGCCGCGCCGGCAACGCCGAGGTCATGCGCGAGCTGGGAAAGGCGCAGGGGATCGAGACGGAGGCGGTGCCGCCGGTTCTGCTCGACGGAGAGCCGGTTTCGTCGAGCCGGGTCCGCGACGCGCTCGCGGCCGGCGATCCGGGCGGGGCGACTCATCTGCTGACCCGCCCGTTTGCGGTCGAGGCGGTGGTCGAGCATGGCGACGGGCGCGGCAAAGGCTTCGGCTATCCGACCGCCAACGTCTCGCTCGGCCGCTACCAGAAGCCCGCGCACGGAATTTATGCGGTGCGGGTGCGGCTGGACGACGGCAGCGAACATTCGGGGGTCGCGAGCTTCGGAGTCCGCCCCACCTTCGACTCTCGGGAGGAATTTCTCGAAGCCTATATTTTCGATTGGGAGGGCGACCTCTACGGCCGGACCATCGAGATCGACCTGATCGCCTACATACGGCCCGAGGCGAAATTCCATAGTGTCGATGCGCTGGTGGCGCAGATTCGCGAGGACGAGGTCGACGCGCGGAGGCTGTTGGAACTCCACTAAGCGTCATTGCGAGGAGCCGAAGGCGACGCGGCAATCCACAGCTGGATTGCTTCGCTGCACTCGCAATGACGGTTTGCATTGGTCAAACCGCCCGCTAGAGCCGCGCGCGAATGTCCGACGCGCCGCAAAAGCCCGATTACCGGCCGACCGTTTTCCTTCCCAGGACCGACTTTCCGATGAAAGCCGGCTTGCCTCAGAAGGAGCCGGCGATCCTCGCGCGCTGGGAGGAGCAGGGCCTCTACGG
>DASTIF010000107.1:0-10080 GCA_035717805.1 Sphingomicrobium sp. | reverse complement strand
GATGGTCCGCTCGATTCGAAGACCACGATCAGCTTCGACGAGGGCACCTACGACTTCACGGGCGGCAACGACCCTTGGGGCGGGTTCGTCCTCAACGGCCAGTCAATCGACAATGGAGGAACGCCGCTCGACGACGATTCGCCGGACCTGCTGCTGACTCCGTTCAGCTCGGGCACCGAGGGCGACTCCCTGAACAACAACGCCGGATCAATCGGCGCTGGCGGCGGTGACGGCGGCCAGAACATCGGTCTCGGCGAAGGTGTGCGTCTCGACTTCGTCACCGATTTGACCGGCGATCCCGACAAGGGCGGCGGCGGCGGCGCCGACTACGACGGCGACATCGGGCAGCGCGACCATGAGTTCGACGGCCATTACAAGGTCAACGACGTCGGGGTCAGCTTCGAACAGGGAACCGGCGACACCAAGATCAAGATCGAGGCATTCGATGCGACGGAAAATGCCGGCGATCAGGTTCTCGGCAACGGCAGTCTCGTCAATATTACGCAGGTCATCATCAGCTACGATGGCGAGGACCAGGTATTCAATTTCAATGCCGCGCAGTTGTCCCAGACGCTTTCAGTCGGTTCCACCGGCGGCGCCGACGATCGCAACTACACGGTCAATTGGGTTCTGGACTCGCCGGGCGTTTACCACGTCGAAGTCACCGGGGCGATGAGCGACGTCAGGATTACGACTCACGGTCAGGTCGACTACGAAGCGCTCGAGATCGAATATATCTCGCCGACAGCCGACCCGGCCCTCGACTTCGCGATCACCGGCTTTGGCGCGGCGACGCAGAGCACCGACCCGGTGCACTTCACCGTGCCCGTCGAGATCGTCGACGGCGACGGCGACACTGCCACCGGGACGCCGCTCGACATCACCGTATATGCGGTGGGCGACCTTCCGGACAATCTGACGACCTTCTCGACCCTCTCGACGCAGTCGATCGACAGCAGCAAGCTGATCGTCTCGAACGACAATATGGAGACTCAGCGCGGTCATGGCGGGACCGGGAACAACAGCCTGCTGTTCGGCGCGGTCGCCGCCGCGGGTCTGGCTTCCGAATCGCTGGCCACCGCCAAGTCGTTCGACGATCATCACAGTTCGATCTCGACCGATAGCGAACCGCTGGTCTCCCCAACGATGACCCAGACGGCGCTCAGCACCGACGGCGGCGACGATGTCGGCTTCCAGGCAATTTCGGGCGAGACCAAGACGGCGGTCGAGGATGTGACGCTGTCCAACAGCCACCGTCCGTCCGGCGACGACATTCAGTCGCATTCGGTCGCCGACCAGGCTCCGAAGGGCGGCAATGGCCCGAACGAGCTGCCGCAGGGTACGGATGTTCCGCAGCATGGCGGCCATTCCGCCGGGCCGGCGATCACCGCCGACGCGGTTGCGATGCCGTCCGCCGAGGCGCTTGCCGAATTGGCCGGCGCCGAGGCCAAGGGCGGGGCTCACGTCCAGCACAACGAAGTGGTCGGGAAGGTCCTCGCCGAATCGCTCGCCGGGGGCGGCGGGCATCAGGCGGCGATCGACTCGGCGCTGAGCAACCTGCCGGGCCACGGCGGTCACGGCGGTCCGATTGCGGGCCTCGAGCCGCTGGCAAGCCCGGATTCCGGGACTGTTCCGGCGTGGCACGGTCACGGACTGGCGGCTGTTACGGCGGTCAATGCTGTGCTTTCGATGGAGACGTTGATGCTCCATCACGACGCGCCGCCACCGGCACACGGTTGATTGAATTAGACGTACGCGGGGCGTCAGTGGACGGCGCCCCGCAAAGACCAGAGCAGGGGGAACCCATGAAGACCAAATATTGGAGCATCATCGTTCCGGGGGCGCTTCTTCTGAGCGCTACTCCGGCAAGCGCAATCGACCTTCGCGAAGCCGTCCAGGCGGCACTTTCCACCAACCCGCAAATCCACCAGGCCATCGCCAATCGCGCGGCTACCGAGGAAGAGCGGGTGCAGGCGCAGGGCGTCTATTATCCCAGGATTTCGGTCGAGGGATCGGCCGGAGTCCGACGGCTCAAGAACCCGACCCGCCGGTCGATCGGTATCGCCGACGAGACCTTGTGGCCGGTCGAGGGCGACCTCATCATCGACCAGCTGGTGTTCGACAGCGGCGGCCGTGAGGCCGAGATCCGCCGTCAGGCGTCGCGCACCGACGCAGCGGCTTCGCGGGTCGAAGAGCGCTCCGAGTTCGTCGCTCTGAACGTCGCGCGCGCCTATATCGACTATCTGCTCCAGGAGCGGCTGGTCGCCATCGCGCAGGACAATGTCGCTTTCCACCAGCGTCTCGCCTCCGACCTCGGCGAGGGCGTTTCCAACGGCTCGATCAGCATCGCCGATCAGCAGCAGGCGGAAGAGCGGCTGCAGGCCGCCCGCGCCAAGGTGACCGAGGCGCAGGAAGACCTCGAAACCGCGGCGATCAGCTTCCGGACGCTCGCCGGCATTCCGATCGACACGGCGACGATGCCGCCCGATCTTTCGCAGGCGCTTCCCCCGACAGTGGTCGAGGCCGAGCAGCTTGCCCGGATGAGCAATCCGCGGGTCCAGGAAGCGATGGCCGACCTCAGCTCGGCCCGCGAGGAAGTCACTGCTGCTCGGTCGAAGCTCGGCCCGCGCGTGAACATCGAAGGCCGCGCCCGAATCGGGCACGACATCGACGGCTTCGCCGGCCGCACCACCGATCTTCAGGCGCGCGGGGTTCTCCGCTGGGACTTGTTCACCGGCGGAATCAACCAGGCGAACGTCCGCGAACAGCAGCACCGCGCCGATGAGGCGCACGGCCGTCTGTTCGAAATGACCCGCCAGGCCGAGGAAGACGCCCGCACCGCCTGGAGCCGGTTGAAGAACCAAACCGCGCTTACCACCGAGCTCGAGACCCAAGGCCGGATCAGCGACGATTTGCTGCTTTCATACCGCGAGCAGTTCAACGTCGGCCGCCGTTCGCTTCTCGACGTGCTCGACGCGCAGAACACGCGCTACAATGTTCAGGCGCGGATCGAGACTGCCAGGCTGGCCAAGCTGTATGCCCAATATCGGGTGCTCGCGGCGACCAACCGGCTGATCGAGGCGCTCGGCGTCGTCATGCCTTCGGCCGCCTACGGCAACCAGCGCGTGACCTATGGCGTGAATCCGATTCCGCCGGCGGATCTCGACGAATCGAGCCTGCCGGCGCCCGCGATGGGTCCGCCGGCGACGGCGATCGCTCCGGTCGAGACTGCTCCGGTCGACATGGCTCCGGAAGCAGCGATCGAGCCGGCCGCCGAGATGGCCGAAACGCCGTCGAGGTAGAGGCAAAAGGGGACGGAAGTTGAGTTTCATGAATTGGCTCGATGCCGCGCCGACGCGTGAAATCGACCCCGTCCTCGATTGCATCGCCTATCTTGCGCGCGAAGCCGACCGGCCGTCCTCGCCGGTCCTGATTTGCGCCGGCCTGGCGCTCAGCCCGGAAGGCCAGCTTCCGTTCCATCAGATCGAGCCCGCGCTCGAGCAGATCGGAATGCGGGGCGAGGCCGTGACCCGGAAGCTGCGCGCCTGGCCGGCCCGCAAATGCCCGGCAATCCTGGAGCTCAACGACGGCCGCGCGGTCGTCTTGCTCGACGTTCGCGACAAGGACGGGCTCGTTTATGCTCCGGGCATGGGCAATCCGGCCTGGATCGCGCTCGACGAGCTCGATCCGGTCTATGCCGGCCGGGCCATCGTCGTCGATATCGACCCCACGCGCGAACGCGAATCGGAGCGGCCGTGGGAAACGGCCGCGCGCACCCACTGGTTCTGGTCGGAAGTATGGAAGGCGCGGCGCGAATTCTGGCCGGTTCTCCTTGCCGCCTTCGTGGTCAACATGCTTGCCCTGGCGCTGCCGCTGTTCACGATGAACGTCTATGACCGGGTCATCCCCAACAAGGCGATCTCGACCCTGTGGGTTCTGGCGGTCGGCGTCATGCTGGCTTTCGCTTTCGACTTCACGCTCCGGATCGCACGGGCTCAGGTCATCGATGAGGTCGGGCGAAAGCTCGACGTCAAGCTCGCGCAGAAGCTGTTCGAAAAAGTCATGAACCTGCCGATGAGCGACCGGCAGGGGAGCACCGGCGCATTCGCCAAACGCGTGTCGGAATATGAGATCGTGCGCGACTTCTTCGCTTCGACGACCGTCGTCCTGATTGTCGACGTCTTCTTCCTGCTCCTCTTCCTCGTCCTGATCACGGTTCTGGCAGGCTGGCTCGTGCTCGTCCCGATCGCGGGAATGACGCTGATGTTCATTGCCGGAATGAGCCTTCAGAAGGCGATGGCGGGCGCAGCCGTGGAAGCGCAGGCCGATTCCAGCCTGCAGCATTCGGTGCTGGTAGAATCCATTTCCGGTGCGGAGACTCTCAAGTCCGCGGGTGCCGAGGGCCAGGTGCTCGGCCGCTGGAAGCGCTATTCGGAAATGTCGGCCAAGACACAGGAACGCATGCGCCGCCTGACGGCCATTGCGGTCAACCTGGCGAGCATTTGCCAGCAGATGATCAGCGTCGGCCTTCTGATCGGCGGCTTCTACCGGTTCAACGAGGGCGCGATGTCGATGGGCGCGATCATCGCCATCGTCATGCTCGCGGGCCGGTCGCTTCAGCCGGTCGGGCAGCTCGCCTTCCTGATGACCCGCCAGCGCCAGGCGCTGGCGACTCTGAATTCGCTCCAGACGATGATGGAGGCTACCGATGAGCGCCAGGCGTCGATGCGCAGCATCGTCCCCGAAATCCGCCACGGGACAATGGAGCTCAAGGATGTGTCCTTCCGTTACCCGGGCGCCAGCCGGGATTCGCTGTCGGACATCAACCTGTCGATCAAGCCGGGTGAGCGGATCGGAATCATCGGGCGCGTAGCTTCGGGCAAGTCAACGCTCGGGCGGGTGCTTTGCGGACTCTATCCGCCGACCGGAGGCGAGCTTCTCGTCGATGGACTGGACAGCCGGCAGTTTCACCCGCACCAGCTTCGCGAACAGTTCCGCTTCGTCGGGCAGGACGCGGACGTCTTCAGCGGCACCGTGCGCGACAATTTGAAGCTCGGCTCGGCGCGCGCGGACGATTCGCAGCTGATCGACGCGGTCGTCCGCTCCGGCGCCGACATCTTCCTGTCGCGCGACGCCGCGGGTTTCGACCTCCCGGTCGGCGAGCGCGGAAGCCGCCTCTCCGGCGGGCAGCGTGCGCTTCTGATCCTCGCCCGCGCGCTGGTCAGCCCGAGCAAGCTCCTGTTCCTCGACGAGCCGACAGGCTCGATGGACACGCAGACCGAGCTCTATTTCATCGAGCATCTCAAGAATGCACTGGCTGTCGATCAGATCCTGGTTGTCGCGACGCACCGTCACAACATGCTGTCGATCGTCGACCGTCTCATCGTCATCGACGGCGGCAAGATCCTCGCCGACGGTCCGCGCGAAGAGGTGCTCAAGCATCTGACCGCGGCGACGAAAGGGAAGGCGGCGTGATCGGCATGTTCACCGCCCGCCGGAATCGCGTCGCTGCCCTCGCAGCGGGCGCCGCAGGGGTCATGCTGTTCGCGGGCGCGGGAATCGGCTGGGCGCTCTTGTCCTCCGAAGCGGATGCGAACGAAGCAACGGTCGTAATTCCGCCCGCCGGGGCCGCGGTGCTGGTCGACGCAACGGCAGGCCCGGCTTCCGCGCAGCTTCAGGCGGTCGGTGATCAGGCCAAGCTGGTGAACGCCGCGCTTCCATTCAACGGCGGACCCGTCGCGGCGGCGAGACCCTTCTTCGTGTCGGGCGACTCGACCGACGAGCGCCGCGCTTTGCTGTGCCTGACGCAGGCAGTCTATTACGAGGCCGGGTACGAGCCGGCCGCCGGCCGCCGGGCGGTCGCCCAGGTCGTGCTCAACCGCCTGCGCCATCCCGCGTTCCCCAAGTCGATTTGCGGAGTCGTCTATCAGGGCTCGCGAACCGGGGTCTGCCAGTTCACGTTCGTCTGCGACGGGGCGCTCTATCGGGCGCCCGAGCCGGGCGCCTGGAAGCAGGCCAGGGCGATCGCCGAAGCGGCGCTTGCCGGCCATGTCGAGCGCTCGGTTGGCGAAGCGACCCATTATCATGCGGATTATGTTGCTCCGCGCTGGGCACCGCTTCTCGCCAAGGTCGCCCAGATCGGCGCGCATATCTTCTACCGCTGGCCCGGCGCCTGGGGACAGCCCGGCGCTTTCACCGGCCGCTACATCGGCGAACCATCGGATCCGCACGCGCTTCGCCCGCCCCGGATCACCCTAGCCTCGGCCGATGCCAATGGCGCCGATACCGCGGCCGTGGAGTCCGGCCCGCCGGTGAGGCGTGCTCCAAATGACGTCGGTGGCCTCCTCGACACCTCCAAGGGCTGGTCGCTGAGCATCCCCGATCCGCGGGATATCGGCACCGCCTCTCAAGTGATCGCAAGCCAGCAGGTGTCAAAGACGGCAGCGCCGATTACAGTTGCGTCCGCGGCCGCGCCCGTAAGCAGCGGCCGCTAGTGGAGTTTTCCAAAATGGCTACGCTGCCTTTCATCGGTTCCCTGCCCAGGCCTCGCCGCCCGCTTACCGGCGCTCGGCTGGTGATCGTCGCCTCGGCGGCCGCTTTCTTCCTGTTCCTGATCTGGGCGTCGATCGCCCATGTCGACGAAGTGACCCGCGGCCAGGGCCGGGTGATTCCTTCGAGCAAGGTGCAGCTGGTTCAGGCGGCAGCTCCGGTCACTCTTCGCGAGCTTCTCGTCCGAGCGGGCGAGCGGGTGCGCAAGGGCCAGCTCCTTGCCCGTCTCGACGATCCGCAGGGAAGCGCCGAGGTTGGCCAAATCCAGGCCGAAACCGACTCTTTGGAAGCGCGCGCGGCCAGGCTCCAGGCGGAAGTAAACGGGACGACGGTCGACGATTGCACCAGCGTGGAATGCCAGAACGAAGCGGCGCTCCGTCAGGCGCGGCATTCGGCCTTGAGCAGCCGGGTCGCGGCGCTCAATGCGACCGCGGAGCAGCGCCGACGAGACGCGGCAGAAGCGGCGGCGACAATTTCGAGCCTGCAGCGAAGTCTTGGCCTCGCGCAAAAGCAGGTTGGAATGCTCGAGCCCCTCGCCGCCAAGAACATCGTTCCGCAAACCGAATTGCTCGACGCCCGGCGCGAGGTGGTGGACCTCCAGGGCCGCATCGCCGGCGCCCGCGAACAGCAGTCGCGCGCCCAGGCGGCGGTCCGCGAGGCGCTGGCGCAGGCCAATGAAGCCACCGCGATGTTCCGCCAGGAAACGCTCGACGAGCGAACCCAGGTCGCGACCAAGCTCGCGGTCAACGAGGAATCGCTCCGGGGCGCGGCCGGAAAGCTCAACCGCAACGAGCTTCGCTCGCCGGTCGACGGAGTCGTCAACGACGTCCAGGTGACGACCATCGGCGGCTTCGTCCAGGCGGGTCAGAAGGTCATGGAAATCGTCCCGCTCGGCGACAAGCTGCTGGTCGAGACCCGCGTGATGCCGCGCGACATTGCCTTTATCAAGGTCGGCGACAAGGCGCTGGTGAAGGTCACCGCCTACGACTTTTCGATCTACGGCGGGCTTCAGGGCCGGGTGGTCCAGGTGTCGGCGGACTCGATCTACGACGAGGTCGAAAAGCAGGCCTATTTCAACGTCATCGTCGAGACCGACCGCAACTATCTGCTGTTCCAGGGGCGTGAGCTGCCGATCACTCCGGGCATGATGTGCGACACGCAGATCATCACCGGGCGCAAGAGCGTCCTCGCCTATCTGCTCAAGCCAGTGCTGAAGGCGCGAAGCGAAGCGCTCCGCGAACGTTAGTTCGAGGTGTCGCCCGCCGGGGCCAGCGACGCCTCGGCAACCGAAGCCGAAGCAACCTGTACGGGAAGCCGCCGCACCCGATAGCCATGGGTCCAGGTCCCGTTGGCAGCGAAGGTCAGGACCGGCCGGTAATCCGACACCGAATCCGACTCGATCAGACGATCGGTCCCGTTGTCGAGCACGAGCATCTGGTTGCCCGTGCGGACGACGGCCACCGCATGGTCGGAACGGCGGACCAGGTCCTTGAGCACCACGAGATAGAGGTCGCGGTCCGAAAATCCGGCGGCGCGCAGCAGCTGAAGCTTGGCGATCGCATAATCCTCGCAATCGCCGCGGCCCCGACTCAACGTGTCGCTGGCCGTCGCCCAGACGTCGGCGCGCCGATACTGACGGCTATCGTCGGCAAAGCGGACGCGCTTGTTCACGTAGCGGTTGACCGCATCGATCCGCCGGTATTCGCTCGACCCGCGAAGCGCGTGAGCGAAGGCCGCGGCGGCGCCGCCGACCCGCGCATTCTCCACGCGGTGCCAGCGCCCGTCGAGCGGCGTATGGCCGACTTTCAGCGCGACCGTTCCGAACACGTCGGGCTTGCCGCTGTAGATCGCCGGAGAAATGGCCGGCCGGATTGCCCGGACGAACAGCGAATTGCCGCTTCGGTGCAGACCCGTGCTCGCCGGAATCAGCGGAAGACGCCGGGGCGGCGCGTTCTGCTCGGCAAGGATTGCCGCAAGCGCGCTCTGTCCGCCAAGGATCGCTTCGCTCTTGGCGAACGACCAGGACGGGCGCGAGTCCGCGTGGGCGGGGGTCGCAGCCAATTGCGCCGATGCCGCCAAGGCGGACAAGAGAATGAGATTGCGTGCTTTTGCCATGCCGCCGGTATTGACGGCAGAAGGCAAAATTACGGTGTCGCGACATGGTTAGCGCGGCATTAATTTCTCCAAGGTGGGCAATTGGTTGGAGGGGATATCCTGCCAAAGCGGCGGGCGCATGGGAACGATCGCGCAGTCCCGTAGTCGACGATCCGGATTGCGCGTGCCGCACATGGTAAAGACCGCGCGAACCGGAATTGTTTGCTCGGGCGTTAATCTCCTTCGTCCAGTATCTTAGGCGGGACGTGGAACCCGTGCGGGCAAAGTGGACATTGCCCACAAGGATGATCCGGGACCGGGCGCCGGCTGGCGATCCGTCACGGATTGACTCGTCCCCGTGATGTACTCGCGGGGGTTGGAATGAGTGGAAGGCAAAACCGGACTGGCCGCAGCTACAAGCCGCGCGCCACGCGTATCAGCGTTCGACGGTCGGCGGTGCTGATTGAGCCGGACGGCTGCAGGGTCGACATCGTCATCCTCAACGTCTCGAGCGCCGGCTTCAGACTCAAATCGGATGCCGAGCTCGTCGTCGGCGAGGAGGTCGAGATCCAGCTTCCGAAGCTGGAACCGGCGCGAGCGGTCATCCAGTGGACTCAAGGCCGCGAGGCCGGCGGGATCTTCCTCGACCCGGCGTCGCTCTGAATGCTCAGACCCGGAGGGCGGCGGCCGCATCGGCCTCGCGCTTCATGTTCCGCACGAGCTGCGCCATTCCGTTCAGATATTGCGGCGGGACCGCGACGTCGCGATAATCGAGCGCAGCCGCCGCGCGCAAGGTCCAGAAAGGGTCGATCAGGTGCGGCCGGCCGAGCGCAACGAGATCGGCCCGGCCCGCCGCGAGAATCGAATTGGCGTGGTCCGGCTCGTAAATGTTGCCGACCGCCATGGTGGCGAGCCTCGCCTCGTTCCGCAGCTTGTCCGAGAAAGGCGTCTGGAACATGCGGCCGTAAACGGGCTGCGCGCCGGTCCAGGTCTGGCCCGCCGACACGTCGATCAGATCGGCGCCCTCGCGAGCGAATGCCTCGGCAATCTCGACAGCATCGTCAGGCCTGATGCCCTGCTCGCCGGCCCAGTCGGTGGCCGAGATTCGAACCGACATCGGCCGGTCCGCCGGCCACGCGGAGCGCATCGCCGCGAAGACTTCGAGCGGATAGCGAAGCCGGTTTTCCAGGCTCCCGCCATAGTCGTCGGTGCGCCTGTTCTGGAGCGGGGTCAGGAAGCCCGACAGCAGATAACCGTGCGCCGCATGGAGCTCGACCATGTCGAAGCCCGCTTCGACTCCCTTGAGCGTCGCGGCGACGAACTGGTCGCGGACCGCGTCCATGTCGGCGCGGCTCATCGGGGCCGGCTGCTGGTTGACGGATGACCAGGGAACGTCGCTCGCCGCCATCACCGGCCAATTGCCCTCGTCGAGCGGAA
>DASTIF010000106.1:0-22188 GCA_035717805.1 Sphingomicrobium sp. | reverse complement strand
GAGCGCTCGGCAACATCCTCGATCGCGTGCGCCACGGCTATGTCGTCGACTTCGCCGATCTTCACTTCGGGGCGTTCCGGCCGTTTTTGGTCTTCAATGTCGGCGACGCTGCGATTAGCATCGGGGTTCTCATCCTGTTATTGCGCGCGTTCCTGGTTCGGGACGAGCAACCCAAGGAGTCCATCGAAAATGCGTAAGAGCCTGTCCATCCTGCTGATCCCGGCGATTGCGCTTGGCGGCTGCGCGTTCCTCAGCGGCAAGCGCTCGAGCCCCGACGAGTTCGCGGTGGCGCGCAACGCGCCGCTGGTGATCCCGCCGAATTACACATTGACGCCGCCGGTTGCCGGCACCGCGACCGCGACCCCGCAGGACGTGCAGCAGCAGGCGATCGAGACATTGTTCGGCGGCCCGTCGGCCCGCTCCGCCTCCGAGACAAGCCTTCTCGACGAGGCCGGTCGCGACCGGGCGGCGCTCGGCGCCCGTTCGGTGGTCGGCGACCCGTCGACCAACGTCGTCGACATGGGCGCGACCACCCAGGCGATCCTCGCCGCTCCGCCGAGCGGCAGCGACGTCGCTTCCGCGCAGGTTCCGTGAGCAAAGAGCGGGGGGACGGGCCGAACCATGGCTGAAGAAACTCTCTCCACCCGGCTGGTCGAGGTCGAATCGATGCTCGACCGTTCGCGCCGCCGCTTCGAGGAAGGTGCCCGGCTGGTCGAGGAAGCGCACAAGGCGCTCGCCGAAATCCAGCAGGCGCTGATCGGGACCCCGACTCGCGTCTCGGCGGAGGAGAGCGACGAAGCCGCCTCGCGGCTGGTCGCCTCGCTTCGGGCATCGGGCGGCGAAATGCCCGAAAGCCTGTGCGGCGGCCGGCTTTCGGTCGATCAGGTGCAAAGACTGATCCGGATCGATGGCCATCCCATCGGAATCACCGAGATGGAATATCGGGTGCTCGAGCTGCTCGCTTTCGCGCGCAACAATGTCGTCACCCGCGCGATGCTCCTCAAGCACCTCTACCGGCGCGCCGACGACCAGCCCCAGCCCAAGATCATCGACGTGTTCATCTCCAAACTTCGCAAGAAGCTGAGAAGCGCGGCGGGCGGTGCCGAGTTTATCGAGACCATCCCCCAGCGCGGCTGGATCCTGCGCGACATCGGGCCCGATTCCGGAGCATAGATTCACACTTCCTTAGGCATGGGCGCGCGACAAGCGCGGTCATGTTGCACTTGTCCGCCACGCAAAGCGCGCCGGAGCCCTCGAAGCGGATTGACCCGGAGCCGGTGACCCGGCTGGCGAGCATCCGCAACGCGCTTCGCGTCGTCGACGATTTCGGTGGCGGACCGGCGCCGGACTTCGACGAGCATGCCGCCGAGGCGTGGGACAACGCGCGGGCACCCGCCAGGCGCTGCTTTGACCGCCGGTCGGCCGAGCTGGTCGCAGTTGCCACGGCGGGGCTCGAGACCGTGTCCTTCCAGCGGGAGCAGGGGCTCGACACGAGCGTGGCGGCGATGCGGGTCATTGCCGACGAGCTTCGCGCCGGCCTGCTCGACATCCAGAAAATCTTCAGCCGCTAACCGGCGGGACCGGTCGCCTTCGGGGTTTCCGGATCGGCGCCCCATTCGGTCCAGCTTCCGTCGTAAAGCCGAGTCTCGTCGTTGCCGAGCAAATGCCCGGCGAAGATCAGCGAATTGGCCGTAACGCCTGAGCCGCAGGTGGATATGAATGGCCGATCGGGGTCGGCCGCCGCCGAATCGAACAGGCGCCGAATTTCTTCGCGGCTCCTGAACGTGCCGTCTTCATTGTAGAGCGCCGAGAAGGGCAGGTTGCGAGCGCCCGGTATATGGCCGGCCGCGATGCCCGGGCGCGGGTCGGCCTCGCTTCCCTCGAAGCGCGGAGCGCCGCGCGCATCGACCAGCGGAAGCCCGACGCCGGCGAGAATTTGTTGCTTGGTGACGACGTCGCCGGAGCGTTCGTTCGCATCGAAACCGGCCACTCTCGGTTCAGGCTTGCCGCTTTCGACCGGGCGGCCCTCGGCAACCCATTTCTGGAAGCCGCCGTCGAGGATTGCGACCTTGTCCGCGCCGAAGTGGCGGAGCATGAACCATCCACGAGCGGCGGTTCGGACCGGCGAATTGTCATAGACGATGACGCGATCGTCACTCCCGACCCCGATGCGCTCCATCGCTTCGCCGAAATCCCCGGCGCTCGGAAGCATGTGCGGAGCCGGGTTGGACCGGTCGCTGACTTCGTCGATGTCGAGGAAGCGCGCACCGGGAATGTGCGCCTGCAGATATTCGGCATGACCGCTGCGGCCGCTGGCGGGCATGAACCAGCTGCAATCGACGGTGACGAGCCCGGGCTCCCCCAAATGTTCGGCGAGCCAATCGGTGGAAACGAGCGAGTCCATGAACCCGAGGATAGGCGCGAACGACGGCTGCTGCTAGGGAGCCGCGCCATGGAAACGCGGCATCTTGGAAAGGCCAGCGCGCTGCCTGCCTCGCCCGATGAGGCGGTGCTCGACTATGTGCCCAACCCGCGGCCGCAGGAGCTTTATCTGGTGCGTTTCGCGGCGCCGGAATTCACCTCGCTCTGCCCCGTCACGGGCCAGCCCGACTTCGCGCATTTGGTCATCGACTATGCGCCCGCAGAGACCATCGTCGAGAGCAAGAGCCTGAAGCTGTTCCTGAGCTCCTTCCGCACTCACTGCGGCTTCCATGAGGACGTGACCGTCGGAATCGGCAAGCGGCTGGCCGGGGAGATGGAGCCAGCCTGGCTCCGGATTGGCGGCTATTGGTATCCGCGCGGGGGGATGCCGATCGACGTCTTCTGGCAGAGCGGCGCACCGCCCGAGGGGCTCTGGATTCCCGACCAGGCGGTCGCGCCCTACCGCGGGCGCGGTTGAGCTAACGATACGAGGCTTCGCTCGGCGGAAGCGGCTCGTCGCCCTCGACCGGCATAGGCTCGGCAGCGCTTCGGCTGGTGCGCAGGTACAAGAACGCCAGGATCGCGACGAACAGCAGGACCCCGACCGGCCGCTGCCAGCCGGTCGCCGCCGTTACGGCGAGCGCGTCGGGATTGTCGGTCGCGCCGACGATCCCCGCATAAGCGACGTTGAACAGGCTGTCGCCGACGATGAGGCCGGTCG
The DNA here is from genome assembly GCA_035717805.1 of Sphingomicrobium sp. GTDB lineage: Bacteria > Pseudomonadota > Alphaproteobacteria > Sphingomonadales > Sphingomonadaceae > Sphingomicrobium. The sequence goes on along the minus strand of DASTIF010000106.1, from coordinate 19,046 downwards.
CGCCGAGAACGCCCATCCGTTCCGCGAAGCCCGGGTCGGCCTGGCGCACGGCCCAGCGATTGTAGAAATAGCCGATCACCGATCCGACGACGATCAGCGCGGTCACGCCAACCGGCAGATAGATACCCATGCCAACGGCGAGCGGGGGTAGCGAAAGGCCACGCCTCTGCGCTCTCAGCCCCTCGTCGACGACGACCGAGGCGACCCCGATCGCGGCTCCGATCCCGATCAGGTTCCAGTCGAGGTTGCCGCCGAGGACGCCCTGGGCGATGGCCGAAATCAGCGCCGCCTGGGGAGCGGCAAGCGCGTTCTCGCCCGCACCCGGCGCGCCGACAAAGCCGAAGGTCGAGTTCAACAGGTCGAGGACCGGCGGGATCACAATCGCGCCGAAGATGACGCCGAAAACCAGCGAAAGCTGCTGCCGCCAGGGAGTCGCGGCGACCAGCTGGCCGGTTTTCAGGTCCTGAAGATTGTCGTTGGAGATGGTCGCGACCCCGAACACGATCGCGGTGACGAACAAGGCGAAGGCGACCAGCGCGCGGGTCGCGTCGGCATCGGCGGCGGGGAACAGCATCGCCAAGAGCAAGGCGATTCCGAGCACCGAGAGGATTCCGACGCCCGAAATCGGGCTGTTCGAGGCACCGATCAGGCCGGCCATGTAGCCGCACACCGCGGCGATCACGATTCCGGCGATCAGGATGTAGATGATGCTGACGGTGAGCGTCGCCGCCGGATTGGCCGCAATCGGGTTGGTGGTTGCAAAGGCGGCGAGCAGGAAGCCGATCGGAAGCATCGACAAAAGGATCACCGCGCCGACGATGGTGATCGGCATGTCGCGCTCGGTGATCTCGAGCGATTCATTGCCTTCGCTTCGGCGCGCGCGGTTGGCGGCCAGCGCGCCGAATATGCCGCGAGCGATTGGCCCGATGACCTTGAGCAAGGTCCAGATCGCGGCGACTCCGATGGCCCCCGCGCCGACGAAACGGACGTTCGCGGTGAAGGCGGCTCCGACGAAGTCGGCGAGCTCCGTCCCCGGCGGCGGGCCGCCGGCCGTGTAGATCGGAAGCAGGACGATGAACCCGATGACGATGCCGGCGAGCATGGCGAGGCCGACGGCCAGGCCGACGAGGTGACCGACACCGACATAAGCGAGCGAAAGACCGGCGGAGAGCGTCGTCGCTCCCGAGCCGATCCGGAAAGTGCCGGTCGCGTCCTCCGCCACCAGCCGCATCTTGGCCAGCAGCGGATAAGCCGCTCCCATGACCGCGCCCAGAATCATGGCGGCAAGACCGCGGCGGTTTTCCTCGGCTCCCCCGACCCCGGCGCCAACCTTCAGCACCTCGGCGGCCGCGACGCCTTCCGGGTAAGGCAGGTCGGAGCCAGTCACCAGCGCCCGACGAAGCGGCACCGAATACATGACCCCTAAAATGCCGCCGACGGCGATGACCGCCACCGATAGCCAGTAGGGAAAGCCCGTCCACCAGCCGACCATCACCAGGCCGGGCAGGACGAAGACGATCGCCGACAAGGTGCCCGCCGACGAGGCGATCGTCTGGACGATATTGTTTTCCTGGATGGTCGAATCGCGGAAGAACTTCAGAACCGCCATCGAGATGACCGCCGCCGGTATCGAGGTCGCGAAGGTCAGGCCCGCTCGAAGCCCGAGATAGACGTTGGCGGCCGTGAACAGGACGGTGATGATCGCCCCGAGGATGATCCCGCGAATGGTCAGCTCGCGGATATTCTCCGATGGCCGCAAGGCCTTCACGTCTGGAGTCATCACGTCCCCCCTTCGTCTGCCAGTTCAGCTGCAGTCGCTCGCCGGCGCCGGAGTCGAATGCCGTCGGATCGCCCGCCAATTGCCGTCATCCTTGACCCAGACATCGGTCAGGAGGACACAATCCTCGATCACTCGCCCTAGATATTTCACCCGCCATTTCGCCTGGACGGTGCCGAGCATCACCTGGTCCATCACCGTTGCGTCGCGGATGTCGACCTCGATCGATTCGACGTCGCGGCGCTTGATGGCGTCGAGCCATTCCTCGCGCGACATCATGAACGGCCCGGACGAGCGGGTTCCGATCAGAACGAAATCGGGGTGAATGAGATTGCGAAGCTCGTCGATGTCCTCGCGGCACAAGGCATCGCACCAGTCGCGCTCGAGCGATTCGACGAGGTCGCGGTTGCTATCGCCCACGGCCGCGCCCCGCGGTTCGAGCGCGCGTCACCGGCGCCAGTGTGCGTTGCTCCCTCGCCACGGCAGCACTTTGCCGAGCGAGCGGACAAGCGCAAGCAATGAATGCGAGCCCTCGGCCTAGCGCGCGATGTCGATGGCGATGAAGGCTTCGCGCGTCCGCCGCTTGATCAGCAGCAGGATGCTCGTTCGCCCGGCGCGCCGGGCGGCGTCCACCGCCGCGGTCACCTGTGCGGGCGAGGTCACCGCCTGCTGGTTCACCGAAAGGATGAGGTCGCCGCGCTCCAGACCCTTTTGCGCTGCATCGCTGTTCGGATCGACCGCGGTCACCACGACCCCGCGTGTGCCCGCCGGCAGGTTGAGCGCCTGCGCGATCTGCGGAGTGATCGGCGACATCGACATTCCGAGCAGCTCGCTCACCGGCGGAGACGGGCTGTTGTCCTGTCCGGTCCCTTCGTCCTCGCCGAGCTGCTTTGAGAGCTCGTCCTGGGTCGGGCGCTGAGCGACCGTTACCGGGATGGTGATCCGCTTGCCGCCGCGAAGCACCTCGATCGGGACCTTGGACCCGACCGGCAGGTTGGCGACAAGGTAGGAAACGGTCTCTTCCGAGCTCACTTCGACGCCGTTGACCGCGACGATGATGTCGCCCTGCTTGAGACCGGCTTTGTCGGCCGGAGTGCCGGGCTGGACAGTGCCGACGATTTCGCCGCGATCCTGTTTCAGGCCGAGCGAGGCGGCGATGTCCTCGTCGACCGGCTGAAGGCCAACTCCGAGATAGCCGCGCTCCGGACGTTCGCCGCGCCGAAGCGCCTCGATCACCGGCCGCGCCGCTTCCGCCGGGATGGCGAGACCGATTCCGACATTGGTGCCGGTCGGCGAGATGAGCGCAGTGTTGATTCCGATGACATTGCCGTTGAGGTCGAACATCGGGCCGCCCGAATTGCCCATGTTAATGGCCGCGTCGGTCTGAATGTAGCGGTCGTAGGCGCCGCCGCCGATGCCGCGGTGAAGCGCCGAGATGATGCCCGCGGTGACGCTTCCGCCAAGCCCGTAGGGATTGCCGATCGCCAGCACCCAGTCGCCGACCCGGGCGTGGGTGCTGTCGCCCCAGCGGACATAGGGAAGGTTCTTCGCGTCGATCTTGAGCAGCGCCAGGTCGGCGAGCTCGTCGCGGCCGACGATCTTGGCTTCATATTCCTTGCGATTCGTCAGCGTGATGGTGACCGTATCGACGGTGCCCGTGCCGTTGGCGCCCTGGACGAGGTGGTTATTGGTGACGATGTAGCCGTCGGGCGAAATGATGAAGCCCGAGCCGAGCGAGCCGGCTTCGCGGGTTCTCGGCCCGCCCTGTTCGGGGACGGGGGCGCCGAACTGGCGGAACAGCTCGGCAAGCGGGTCGACTTGCTGGCGGACCGTGATCTTCTGCCTGGTCGAGATGTTGACCACCGCCGGCTGCAAGCGGGCGGCGAGATCGGCGAAGGACATCGGGGCGCCATTGGGCGGAAGCGCGGCGGGCGCGTTCTGCGCGGTTTGCGCGCCGACCGGTCCCGACGCGATCGAGAAAGCGGTTCCACCCAAGAGCAGGGCTGTCGCAACCCCATAGGCATAGCGCACTTTTCCGGACTCCTTCGCTTTCATCGATACCCCTTGGTCTGGATTCTTCTTGACCGAACTAGGCCGCCAGAGTGAACGCAATTTGAATAAGCTCACCGGCTCTTCCCGGTAAACTCGCGCAAATAATCGTTCTGTGGCGATAGAATAACGGTGGTCGGGGCAGGACGCTCCGAACCGTCGCCAAGGAATGTCGATTCATAGGACTGCATGGCTCGGTAGAAATCGTAGAATTGCGGATCCTTGCCGAAGCTCGCGGCATAGGTTCGGGCCGCGTCGGCATCGGCCTGGGCGCGAATGATCTGTGCCTGCTTCGCGCCTTCGGCCCGGATCGAGCGCGCCTCCTGCTCGCGGGCGGTCCGCATCCGCTCGAAGGCGGACTGAAGCGGCGTTCCGTCCGGCAGGTCGGTTCGCTTGATCCTGACGTCGATGATCTTGACGCCATATTGGCCCGCGATCCGGTTCAGCGAATCCCGGACATCTTCCATCACGCCCTGCCGCTCGGGAGTCAGGAGCGAGGCGAACGACACCTTGCCGAGCTCGTTCCGGACTTCCGATCCAAGGATCGGGCGAAGCTGCTCGGCGAGCTGTTCCTCGGTGCGGGCGCGGACATACATCAACAACGGATTGACGATCCGGTAGCGAGCGAACGCATCGACCTCGAGCCGGCGCTGATCGGTCGACAACACCTGCTGCTGCTGCATGTCGACATCCTGGATTCGCTTGTCGATCCAGACGACCTGTTCGGCGAAGGGAATCCGCCAGGAAATGCCCGCTCCGGCGCCGCCGATCGGGCGGCCCGCTTCATATTCGTTGAGGATTCGCACCGGCTTTCCGAACCGGACGACGACCGCCTGCTTCGTTTCCGGGACGATCGGGAAGCTGGTCAGGAAGACGACCAGAAGGATGAACGCGGCAATCCCGCTGGCGAGCGGATGGCGGCGGATGAAGTCGGTCATTGGCCGGCTCCCGACTGCGCCTGAGGCTGCGGCTGCGGCTGCGAGGGTTTCACTTCCGGCAAGGGGAGATACGGCACCACGCCGGGCGCCTCGATGATCGTCTTGTTCACGTTTTGAAGCACCCGCTCCATCGTCTCGTAATACATTCGCCGGCGAGTGACTTCGGGCGCGAGTTTGTACTGCTCGTAGACCTTGTCGAACGCCGTCGCTTCTCCCTGCGCCTTCTGGCCGAGCTGAAGCGCATAGGCGTTGGCGTTGTTGATGTAGGTCTGCGCATCCTGCTGCGCCGCCGTCACCTGCTTGAAGGCGTCGTTGACCGCGTCCGGGGGGTCCGCCTGCTTGATCGCGATGCCCTGGATCTGGATGCCCGAGCGATAGCTGTCCAGGATTCGCTGCATGTTCTCGCTGACCCGGATTTCGATGTCGGCGCGCTTGTCGCCCATCGCGTCGTTGAGGCTGACCTGGCTGATCACCGCCCGCATCGAGCTTTCCGCGACCTCGCGAATAGTCTCGTCCGGCTGCGCCAGCTGGAACAGGTAGAGCTCGGGCGTTCGGATGTTCCACCGCACCGAATAGGAAATGTCGATGAGGTTCTGGTCGCCGGTCAGCATCAAATCCTCGGAGCTGGCCGAGCCGAGGTCCGTGTTGCGGATATTCTCGACGTCGAGCTTCGTGACGCGTTCAACCGGAGACGGAAGTGTCAGGCCGACGCCCGGGCCGAGCGTATAGACGTAACGGCCGAAGCGCGTGACGACTCCCCGCTGCCCGGGCTCGATGCTGTGCATGCTTGTAATCACCAGCCACAGCAGGACCACCGCGGCGATCGCCCAGGTCACGATGCTTCCGCTTGGCCGTCCGGGAAGCCCGCCGCCCGGCGACCAGCGCGCCCTGCCGCGCCGGATGAATTCGTCGAGCGACGAAACATTGCCTCCGCCCTGCCGGCTCGCCGACGGCTTGCGCCGGCCGCCCTTTGGAGTGTCGCCCCACGGACCGCGCGCGGGCTCCTCGGGTTCGCCGCCCTCGCCTTTCGGTCCCCACGGGCCCTTGGTGTCGTTGAAGAGGCCGCGAGCGCGCCCTCCCAGCCCCGAAAACATGCTCATGACGCCTGTATAGGGAGCGCCTCTCGCGAAAAACAGTGGCAACCCCTATGTCGCGGGCACGATGGCCGACACCGCAGATCCCTTGAACATCCTCGACGAACTTCCGGAATCGCGGCGCATCCGGTCGCGGCGGCTGACGAACGGCGTCGCGACGATCGTTGCCGACGCGACAGGCCTCAGCGCTTCGGAGCGGGCAAGCTTCGAGCAGCAGATCAGGTCGGCCGCGACCGCTCTTCCCGAAGTCGAGGAAGCACGCGTAGCGCTGACCGCGAGCGAGCCGCGCCGGACGCTGATCGCAGTCGCAAGCGGCAAGGGCGGGGTCGGCAAGTCGACGCTGTCGGCCAATCTCGCCATCGCGCTCGCGCGGATGGGCAGAAAAGTCGGTCTCATCGATGCCGACGTCTATGGGCCTTCGCAGACCCGGCTTCTGGGAACCGACGAGCGGCCGACCGCCGAGGACAAACGGTTGAAGCCCGTCGAAGCGCACGGGATTCGCTTCCTTTCCCTGGGCCAGCTGGTTTCGGCGGGTCACGCGCTGGCGTGGCGCGGGCCGATGGCCGCCGGGGCTCTGGCGCAGTTGGTGGAAGCCGATTGGGGCGATTCCGAAATCCTCGTCGTCGATCTGCCGCCCGGGACCGGCGATGTGCAACTGTCGCTGATCCAGAAATCGCGGCCGGACGGCGCGGTCATAGTTTCGACGCCGCAGGCGCTGTCGCTGATCGACGCGACGCGCGCGATCGACCTGTTCAACAAGATGTCGGTGCCGGTTCTCGGCCTCGTCGAGAATATGGCCGGCTACGCCTGCCCGCATTGCGGCGAGATGTCGGACCCGTTCGGAAGCGGCGGCGCCGAAGCCGCGGCGGCGGAGCTGGGCATCCCGTTCCTGGGGCGAATCCCGCTCGACGCAACGCTTCGTAAAGCCTCCGACGAGGGAAAGCCGCCGGCGGCTGCAGGCGGCCCGCAAGCCGAAGCGTTCGAAGCGATCGCGGCGAAGCTTCTCGAAGCGGTGGAAACAGCCGCCGGTTGATTTGTTATCCTCTCCGAGATTTCTCGGGGAGGGGGACCAGCGAAGCTGGTGGAGGGGTTTTGCGTTTGCGCAACACGGAGCCCCTCCACCATACAGTCTTTGCTGCATGGTCCCCCTCCCCTGCAAATGCAGGTGAGGAAATGATTCGCGAAGACGACGAGATTGCCGAGCTTCTGTCGAACGCACGCACCATCGCCATGGTCGGCGCGTCGGACCGGCCCGAGCGCGCCTCCTACGGCGTGATGAAATTCCTGCAGGGCCACGGCTACCGGGTCCTGCCCGTCAACCCGACGATCACGGGCGAGCATGTCCACGGCGAATTTGTCTGGCGCGATCTCAAGCAGATCGGCGTGCCGATCGACATCGTCGACATCTTCCGCCGCTCCGAGTTCGCGGGCGAAGCCGTCGACGAGGCGATCGCGATCGGCGCCAAGGCCGTCTGGATGCAGCTAGGGGTAATCGACCGCGAGGCGGCCGAACGCGCCGAGGCGGCGGGATTGAAGGTCGTCATGAACCGATGCCCAAAGATCGAGATCACCCGCCTGGGACTGCCCGCCGTGGGCGAGTCGAGCGAGGCCTAGCCGCTAGCGACGGTCATTTCGGGAATGAGGATCGTGGGCGCGTCGATTCCGCGCCGAAACTCCAGGTCCGATGCGGGCTCCAAAGTCGCGAACATGTCGAGCAGGTTCGAGGCGATGGTGATCTCCTGCACCGCCGGTCCGATCTCGCCGTTTCGAACGAGGAAGCCGAACGCGCCTCGGCTGTAATCGCCCGTCACGCCATTGACTCCGTGGCCGATGAGCTCGGTAACAAGGAGCGCCTCGGGGAACGCGGCCAGCAACTCCTCGCGGCTTCTCTTGCCGGCTTCCATGTAGAAATTGCTCGGGCTGACCCCGGGCCGGCTTCCCACCGCCCGCGCGGCGTGCCCAGTCGGCCCGATCCCGAGCTGGCGCGCCGAAGCGCTCTCCGCCATCCAGGTTCGGAGCGCTCCATTCTCGATGATCGCCGTTTTTCGGACCGCCAGGCCTTCGCTGTCGAACGGGCGTGAGCGAAGCCCGCGCGCCCGAAGCGGATCGTCGACTATCGTCACTCCGTCGGCGAAAATCTTGCTGCCGAGGCGATCCTGGAGGAAGCTCGACTTGCGCGCCACCGACGAGCCGCTGATCGCCCCCGCCAGATGGCCGAGCAGCCCGGATGAGACGCGCGGATCGAACAGCACCGGCAGAGGGCCGGACTTCGGCCGAACCGGGTTGAGACGGGCAACCGCGCGTTTGCCGGCGAGCCGTCCGATTTCTTCCGGCGCGTCGAGATCGGCGAGATGGCGGGCGCTGTGCCAGGCGCTGTCGCGCTGCATGGCCGAGCCTTCCCCGGCGATCACGCCCGCCGAGCAGCTGAAGCCGGTGCCGCGATAGGCGCCCGCAAAACCCGCCGAGGTCGCGAGCGCGAAGACATTGTCCGAAGCGCCCGCCGAGCCTCCAGTCGAATTGCTGACGCCTTCGACCGCGAGCGCCGATTTTTCCGCGGCGAGCGCGCGTCCTCGAAGACGTCCGGGGTCCGGCTCGGTTGCGTCGATCGCATCGAGTTCGGGAAACGGCCCGCTCGCAAGCAGGTCGCTCGGCGCGAGACCGGCGAACGGGTCTTCCGGCGCTTCGGCGGCCATTGCCCGCGCCCGCTTGACCAGCTCGCCGAGCGCCTCGTCCGACAGGTCCGACGAGGCGACCGAGGCCGAGCGCGAGCCGACGAACAGCCGAAGCCCGATCTCCTCGCCCTCGGAACGGGTGACTTCCTCAAGCTCGCCCAGGCGGACGTCGACTTCCGTCGAGCGGCTGCCGACATAGGCTGCGTCGGCGGCGTCGGCTCCGGCGCGCACAGCGCGTTCGACCAGCCGCTCCACAGCGGCTCGGGACTCGTCGAGGGAAAGCATGGCAGCCGCCTAGCGGCTGGAAACGCCGACGACCAGCATCGCCAGAAAGAGCAGCAACCCGCAGGTCCGGTTGGAGCGGAACAGTCGCAGCGCGAGCTCGCCGTCGGCGGGGTCCGCGCGAAGCGCCTGGTTCAGGAGATGGAGCGCCGCAGGTACGAGCGCCAAAAGCGCGAGCCAATCGGGACGAACCGACCAGATCGCTGCTCCCCACAGAAGCAGCGCAGCGGCGTAAAAGAGCCCGACCCCGATTGGCGCGCTGGCGCCGAGCCTTCGGGCGCTGCTTTTCACGCCGACAAGCGCGTCGTCTTCCATGTCCTGGATCGCGTAAAGCGTATCGTAACCGATCACCCAGGCGATGCTTCCGAACCAGAGCAGCACCGCCGGCCAGCCGAGCGTGCCCGTCACCGCGGGCCAGCCGACCAGCGCTCCCCAGGAGAAGACCAGACCGAGCCAGGCCTGAGGCCACCAGGTGATGCGCTTCATGAAGGGATAGGCGGCGACCGGCGCGATGCTGACGAGAGCGACAATTGCGGCGGTGCCGTTGAGCTGTAGCAGGACGACGAGCCCAACGGCGAGGAGGATCGCGATCAGGAACCAGGCGCTCGCCACCGAAACGCGCCCGCTCGCCAGCGGCCGCAACTTGGTGCGTTCCACCCGCCGGTCGAGATCGCGATCGACGATGTCGTTGTAAACGCAGCCCGCGCTTCGCATCGCGAAGGCGCCGAGGAACAGCCACAGGAACAGGTCCCAGCGGCCGCCGACCCCGGCGAGCGCGACGCTCCACGCGCACGGCCAGTAGAGGAGCCAGGTCCCGATCGGCCGGTCCAGCCGCATCAGCGAGGCGAACGGTCGAAGGCTCGGCGGAAGCGCTCCGATGAACCCGCGCCGCTCGCTGTCGGGAACGATGTCGGTTGTGGCGGTCACTCGGCCCCCGTATCGCGATGAGCGCAATGCCCGCAACGCCCGCCTGGCCCCCCAAGAGCCTTCCGCGACTGTTTGTCCGGCAGCCGTTGAGCGAAGGGGCGCGGGTCGAGCTGGACTCGCCGCAGTTCAATTATCTCGGCAATGTCCTTCGCCTGGGCGAAGGCACTGTGCTGCTCGTCTTCGACGGCCAGTCCGGCGAATGGCTGGCGCGGATCGCCGAGGCTGCGAAGAAGCGGATGACCCTTGTCGTCGAGCGGCGCACGCGCGAGCCGGAGAGTATTCCCGACGTCTGGCTGGCGTTCGCTCCGGTCAAACGGTCGCAAACCGATTGGCTGGTCGAGAAGGCTACCGAGCTTGGCGCCGCGCGCCTCATGCCGGTGATCACTCAGCGCACGATCGTCGAGCGCGTGAAGCTTGACCGGCTCGAGGCCATCTCGATCGAAGCGGCCGAGCAATGCGGGCGGACAATCCTTCCGCGGATCGACGAGCCGTTGCCGCTGACGCGGTTCCTGTCGGAGCTCGATCCGGATCGACCGCTCTATTTCGCGGACGAAACGGGCGGCGAGCCGATGTCGGACACGTTCGAGACTGGCCCGGCGACGATCCTCACTGGCCCCGAGGGCGGGTTCGCCGACGACGAGCGGTCCGCCATTCGCGCCCTTCCCAACGCGGTCGCCATTTCCCTGGGCCCGCGAATCCTTCGCGCGGAAACCGCCGCGCTTGCCTCGCTCGCGGCGTTCATGGCGATCGCCGGCGACTGGAAGCGATAAGCGGCGCCGCTTGCCTCATAAGCTGGAAATTGTAGCGCGCCCGCGGCGGCGCGGCTAGGGCGCGTTCCGAATGACAACCCGTACCGATGACAGCGAAAGCGCGCCGATCGAGGGCCGAAGCGACCTGATCGCCACCTTTGCCGCGGGCGAGAAAAGCGCGGACAAATGGCGGATCGGCACCGAGCACGAGAAATTCCCTTATCGCGTGTCCGACCACCGCGCGCCGTCCTATGACGAGCCCGGCGGCATCCGCGACCTGTTGCTCGGACTGACCGAATTCGGCTGGAAGCCGGTGATCGAAGGCGGCAATGTCATTGCGCTGACCGGCCCCGACGGCACCATCAGCCTGGAGCCTGCGGGTCAGTTCGAGCTTTCGGGCGCGATGCTCGACAATCTCCACGAGACCTGCGCCGAAGCCGGCCGCCATCTCGCCCAGGTGAAGGCCGTGGGCGATAAGCTCGGCGTTGGCTTCCTCGGCCTCGGAATGTGGCCGGACAAGGCGCGAAGCGACCTGCCGGTCATGCCCAAGGGCCGCTACGCGATCATGCTCCGTTACATGCCGACGGTCGGCAATCTCGGCCTCGACATGATGCTTCGCACCTGCACCATCCAGACCAACCTCGATTATTCGAGCGAGGCCGACATGGTGAAGAAGTTCCGGGTCGCCCTCGCACTTCAGCCCGTCGCCACGGCCTTGTTCGCCAACTCCCCGTTCACCGACGGCAAACCCAATGGCTATCTGAGCTATCGGAGCCACATCTGGGAGGACACCGATCCTGACCGCACCGGCATGCTTCCGTTCGTGTTCCAGGACGGCTTCGGTTACGAGCGCTATTGCGATTACGCGCTCGACGTGCCGATGTATTTCGTCTTCCGCGAGGGCAGGTACATCGACGTCGCGGGCGAGAGCTTCCGCGCTTTCCTGGAGGGCAAGCTTCCCCAGCTGCCGGGCGAAAAGCCCAAAGTCGCGGACTTCGTCGACCATCTGTCGACCATCTTCCCCGAGGTCCGGCTAAAGAGCTTTCTCGAGATGCGCGGCGCGGACGGCGGCCCGTGGAGCCGGATTTGCGCGCTTCCGGCGCTTTGGGTCGGCTTGCTGTACGACGGGACGGCGCTCGACGCCGCCTGGGACCTGGTCAAGGACTGGACCATCGAGCAGCATGAGACCTTTCGCCACGCCGTGCCCAAGATGGCGCTTCGCGCACCGGCGCCGGGCGGCGGGACCGTCCACGAGCTCGCGCGGGAAGTGCTCGCAATCGCGTCGGACGGCCTTGGCCGGCGAGCGAGGCTCAACAGCGCCGGCGACAGCGAAAGCGGATTCCTCGACCCGCTCAATGAAATTGTCGCGAGCGGCAAGACGCCCGCCGAGCGGCTGCTCGACCTTTATCACGGCGAGTGGCAAGGCGACCTCAGCCGCATCTATTCGGAGATGAGCTTTTAAGATGGACATGCACACGCCCCAGCGCCGGACTCTTTACCCGCCGATCGACCCGTACAAGTCGGGCCACCTCGACGTCGGCGACGGCCACAGCCTTTATTGGGAATTGTGCGGCAATCCGGATGGAAAGCCGGTCGTTTTCCTGCACGGCGGTCCCGGCGGCGGCGCGGACCCTGCGCACCGAAGCCAGTTCAACCCCGAGCGCTACAAGATACTGGTCTTCGACCAGCGCGGATGCGGCAGGTCGAAACCGTTCGGCGGCCTCGAGGCCAACACCACCTGGCACCTCGTCGAGGACATCGAGAAGCTTCGCACCCAGGTCGCGGAGGTCGAAAAATGGATGGTGTTCGGCGGAAGCTGGGGCTCGACCCTCTCGCTCGCCTATGCCCAGACCCATCCCGAGCGCGTCACCGAGCTGGTTCTTCGCGGGATATTCCTGTTCCAGCAATATGAGCTCGACTGGCTATACAAGGAGGGCGGCGCCTCCGCGCTCTATCCCGACAAGTGGGACGAATTCGTCGCCCCGATCCCCGAGGACGAGCGCTCGGACATGCTCGCTGCCTATCGCAAGCGGCTGACGAGCGACGATCCGGACGAGCAGCTCGCCGCCGCGCGCGCGTTCAGTACCTGGGAAGGCTATACGGTGACGGTCCTTCCAAACCCGCACGTGATCGAGGATTTCGGCACGCCCCAGCGGGCGATCCCGATGGCGCGGATCGAGAACCATTACATGGTCCACAAGGGCTGGCTCGAGGACAGGCAGCTGCTGAAGAACGCCGACCGCATCCGCCACATCCCGGGAGTGATCGTCCAGGGCCGTCACGACTGCTGCACGCCGCCGCGCGCGGCCTGGGCGCTCAAGAAAGCCTGGCCGGAAGTCGAGCTTCAGATCGTCCCCGACGGCGGGCATCTGTACAACGAGCCGGGCATATTGGACGGGCTGATCCGCGCGACCGACCGGTTCGCCAGCGCCTGAGCGCGATCATGCCAGGTGAGAAACCCGCCGTGCCGTTCATATTGGAGACTGGCTCAGCAGGTCGCCGGATAAACGACCCGATCGCCGTCGACCGCCGCTCCGGGCGTTAGCTTGGCGGGATCGGTGCGGCGTTCGCCCATCAAATGGACGACCTCGCGCCCGCGGGCGATCAGATAGTCGGCGATGATCCGGCGGTGGCAGCGCCACCAGACCGCCTCGGCGCACATGATCGCGCAGCGGCGCTCCGCCGACAGGTCGAGCAGCTCTTTCAGAGCGTCGTCGAAGTCTTCGGAAAGCGCGTAATCGGCATAATTGTGGAAGCTCTGGTTGTCCCAATAGCCGTTCACCTCGGGCGGGACGTCATGCGACTTGCCGCGAAGCCCGCCGAGCGCCGCGATCCGCGTATAGCCGAGCTGGTACGGCGCAAGCTCTTCGCCGAGGACATCCTCGTTATATTGCGGGTTGCGGCGCGACTTCGGCACGGTCCGGACATCGACGACCATCTCGGCGGGGCCGGCACGAAGGACATCGACGAACTCGGGAATCGATCGAGTCGAATGACCTATGGTGAAGATCGGAAGCTTTTCGCTCATGCTGGATGAACGCGGAAACCGCGGATTCGGCAAAGCCGGCCGCGCTTTCCTTCAATTGGGCGGTAAAAAACAACGGCTTGCGGTTTTCGGCGTTAAGTCCCGCTGGGATTAACGGCGGCTGGCTCTAGGCTGCGACCATTCCGGGGGATTCTCCTCATCTGGAGGGGCGGGGGTTTCGTGCGCAGCCTGTTCAATTTCTCGCCGAGGGATGTCGCCATCGACCTCGGCACCGCCAATACTGTCGTTTACGTTCGCGGCAGCGGGGTGGTCATCAACGAGCCTTCGGTGGTGGCCATGGAAACCGGCGCCAACGGAGTCCGCCGGGTGCGCGCGGTCGGCGACGATGCCAAGCTGATGATGGGCAAGACCCCGGACAGCGTTCAGACCATCCGGCCGTTGCGCAACGGAGTCATCGCCGACCTCAATGTCGCCGAGGACATGATCAAGCATTTCATCACCAAGGCGCACGGCGGCCCGAGCCGCTTTTCGCGCGGGCCGGAAGTGGTGATCTGCATCCCGTCCGGAGCAACCCCGGTCGAGCGCCGCGCAATCCGTCAGGCGGTGAGCAACGCCGGGGCCGACAAGGTCTCGCTGATCGAAGAACCCATGGCCGCGGCGATCGGCGCCGGCCTTCCGGTGACCGAACCGATCGGGTCGATGGTCGTCGACATCGGCGGCGGCACCACCGAGGTCGGAGTCATCTCGCTGCAGGGCCTTGCCTTCTGCTGCTCGGCCCGGATCGGCGGCGACCGGATGGACGAAGCGATCATCTCCTACGTCCGCCGCAATTATAATCTGCTGATCGGCGAAGGAACGGCCGAGCGGGTGAAGCTGGAGATCGGAACCGCCACGGCGCCGACCGAGGGCGTAGGCCTCGTCACCTACGTCAGGGGCCGCGATGTCGCGCGCGGGGTGCCGAGCGAGATCAGCCTCAACCAGGTGCAGATCGCCGAAGCGCTTTCGGAGCCGGTCAACCGGGTCATCGAAGTCGTCCGCTCCGCGCTCGAGAACACCCAGCCCGAAATCGCCGCCGACGTCATCGACCAGGGCATAACCATGACCGGCGGTGGCTCGCTGCTGCGCGAGATCAGTACGGTGCTCGCGGACGAGACGGGACTCCCGGTCCAGGTCGCCGACGACCCGCTGACCTGCGTCGCTCGCGGCGCCGGGCGGACGCTGGAGGATCAAATCCTTCGCGGAGCGCTGACGGCGGCCTGATCGCGCCGCTCAGGCGAGCGTTCGCGCGAACTCTTCGAGCTGCGTGGCGCAGGTCCCCCAGCCTTCGTTGAAACCCATCTTCTCATGGGTGTCGCGATCCGCTGCATTCCTGTGCAGGGCCACGGCCTTGTAAGCCGTCTTGCCGCCGCCGGCGTCGGCGAAGGTTATGACCGCCGTCATCGGGAAGCTTTCGCAGCCGTCCCCCATTTCCGCCGGCCGGTAACCGGGGCCGAGCGCGCTGGTCCAGCTCAGTCTCTCGCGATCGACGACGTCGAGAACGCAGCCGGCATTGCCATGACCCGTGTCGAAGCCGTCCGGCCCGGTCATCCGGATCCGGAATATACCGCCGGGCTTCAGATCGAGCTCGCATTCGGTGATCTCGTAGGGCCGCGGCGCGAACCAGCGCTTGAGATGCTCGGGATCGGTATAGGCCTTCCACACCAGCTCGAGCGGCGCGTCGAGCGTTCGCTCCAGAACGAGGTCGAGGTTGTCAGCCATCACGAGTCTCCCTTGGAGTTGAGGGTTGAAACATAGGCGTCGAAGCGGTCGTGAAGCGCTTCCCATTCCCTGCGTCGCTCCCCCAGCCACTCCTCCGCCCGCGACAGCGCGTCGGGAGCCATGGCGACGGTCCGCACCCGTCCGCGCTTTTGCGACCGAACGAGTCCGCTGGCTTCGAGCGCCTTGAGATGCTGGAGCACGGCCGGCAGGCTCATTCTGAGCGGACTTGCCAGCTCGGAAACAGACGCCGGACCGCGCGACAGTCGCCCCAGCATCGCGCGCCGGGTCGGGTCCGAAAGAGCGGCGAAGGCCTGGTCCAATTGCGAATCGTTAAGCATCCGCTTAACCATGGGCGAGGGAGTCAGTTAAGTCAACGCTTAACTTTTGGCGTTTCGGCTCTCGCCGCCCTTTCGCCAGCTAGTTGCCGCGCTTGGCCTCCGCCGTCGGCTGTTGGATCAGCACCGGCTTGCCGTCCTTGTTGCCACCAGGCGAATAGCGGCAAACGAGCCATTTGAAGCCGCTTCCGCTCGCCATCCCGCAGCCGACCTTGATCGTCGTCGGCCAAATCATTTGCGTATAGTGAGCGACGTCCGCCCAATTGCCCGTCCGGCTAACATCCGGAAACAGTCCCGGGATGAAATAGCGCTTCTCCTTGACCCAGTTCTGCATCATCTGGCGCTGATTCCAGCCGAGCAGACCCTGGCTAAGATTCTCGCGTTCGATGCCGCGGCCCTCGCGCGGCGCATGCTGCAGCCGGCCGGTGCGTGCGAGCTCTCCGGCGTAGATTGCCGCGTTTGCGGCGAGCTGCGGGTCCCACTGAAGCGGCGCCGCGCCGACGGTCGACCGTTCTGCATTGTGGACGTCGAGAAACAGCCTGGCGAACTTGTCGAGCTCCGGAGTTGTCGAGGTCTGCGCCTGCGACGTCTTGCGGCAATCGTCGGTAAAGGGGACCGGCGTCATTCGCGGGAGGGTTGCCGCGATGGCCCCGTTGAGCCAGCGCAGAGCGGCGCCCCACGAATAGAGAGCGCGGCCGCCGCCACTTTGCTGGAAGCTCGGAATGCGCGGCCGGGTCAGCGTGACCAGACCGCATGCCTTCGCGATGCAGTCGGCATAGGCCTGCTTGGCGGCGCGCACCTGCGCGAGCGCGTCGAACGCGGCCCACCGGCGCTGCTGCGCGCGCTGCAGGTTGATGTACGACTGGGCCTGAAGAATGTCGCCGGCGTCAGCCGCGCGGAGCAGTTCGTCGAGCCGCTCCTGCTGCTCCTTCAGCTTGCCGCTCGACCAGGATTTCAGGAACCGCCCCGCAATCTGGCCGAGGTCGGCGATCGCGCCGCTCTTTGCCGCCTCTTTCAATGCGTCCCACTTGCCGCTCTCCTGAAGCGCCTTGCGCCAGTCCTTTCCGTTCTCGGCCGCTGACTTGATTACCGAAACCGCGTCTGAAACGTGGCTTTTGGCGTCATTGACGGTGTCGGCGTCGCCGAACTTGTTTGCGAGATCGGCGACCGGCGTTGGTACGTCGTGCCCGGCCAGGGAGCTAGCGAGGGTCGAAGCGCCGCTTTCGACGTCCTTGATTGATTCGTAGAGCCCATCGAGCCGCTGCAGCAGCTCGCCCCGGCTGAGATCGCTCAACGATTTCTCGGCGATATCCTTGCCGAAGGACGCGATGCTGGCGATGTCGAGCATCGCGCTTCCCAAATCATGAAAGAACTTCTGGAGCGCCAGGTTGTCCTGCAGCGCCGCCGTCGCGCGACCGGTGCGCAAATTTTCACCGGCGACTGCTTCGAGTTGGGTGCGATAATCGGCGTCGGCATGCTCGAGCGCCTCCAGTTGCGCCTGCAGATATTGCTCCATGTCGGACAGCGCTTGGAGCGCGTCGCGCGCCTTGGCGCAGTCCGTCTTCGGGCAGGTCATGCCCTTGCAATTCGCGGCCGCGAGATAGGCTGCTGCGCGCTTCGCGACCTCTTCCAGATCCATGTCCGTCGGCGGATAGTCGAACCGGGTAGGCTCAACTGCCATTGTCTGCGTCTCGGAAGGGGCGGTCTGAGGCGTAAGAGGCGTTTCGATGTCCTTGAGGATGTCTTCTACCGGTCGGGCCGGAGCGATATCGTTCAGAATATCTTCCGCGGGTGGACCCGGAGCTATATCGCGGAGAATGTCTTCGGCAGGCGGCGGCGGCGGCGGATCGATGTCGTTCAGGATATTCTCGGTAGTCGGAGGCGGCGGCGGATCGATGTCGTTCAATATGTCTTCGGCCGGCGGCGACTGCTGGGCAGATTGCCTGGTGGCTTGAGCGCCGGCCGACGTCGCCGTTGTAAGCAACGCAAGCGCGATCACGCTGCGTCCTGCAAAATCCGAGCGCATAGCGGCTCCCCCTGGCCGACGGTGCAGCGCGTATAATGCCGCCTTCGCCTCGCCGCTTCAATCGCGGTGATTCGCTGCGTATCAAATTGGCGGCGAGCCAAACTTTACTCTTGGACGCGCGCTCCCTATCCGCCCGCCATGACGGTCCAGCCCGCAGACACGATCCTCATCATCGACTTCGGAAGCCAGGTCACGCAGCTGATCGCCCGGCGCGTTCGCGAGGCGGGGGTCTATTGCGAGATCGCGCCGTTCAACGCGGCCGAGGAGGCGTTCGAGCGGCTGGGGCCGAAAGGCGTGATCTTCTCCGGCGGGCCGGCGTCGGTGCTCCACCAGGAAAGCCCACGCGCGCCGCAATCGGTGTTCGACAGCGGGCTTCCCCTTCTGGGCATTTGCTACGGCCAGCAGACCCTTCACCAGCAGCTCGGGGGACGGGTCGTCACCTCCGACCAGAAGGAATTCGGCCGCGCTTTCGTCGAGGTGGTCGCGCCGTCGGCCTTGTTCGATGGCCTCTGGCATGTCGGCGAGACCCACCAGGTCTGGATGAGTCACGGCGACCGGGTCGAAACGCTGGCGCCCGGATTCGAAGTCGTCGCCAAATCCGAAGGCGCGCCGTTCGCCATCGCGACCGACGAGGACTCCAGACGCTACAGCCTGATGTTCCACCCGGAGGTCGTCCACACGCCCGACGGCGGAAAGCTTCTCGCCAATTTCGCACGGCATATTTGCGGCTGCTCGGGCGACTGGACGATGGGCGCGTTCCGCGACGCCAAGATCGCCGAGATCCGCGAGCAGGTCGGCGACGGCAAGGTCATTTGCGGGCTTTCCGGAGGCGTCGACAGCGCGGTCGCGGCGGTTCTCATCCACGAGGCGATCGGTGATCAGCTCACCTGCGTCTTCGTCGATCACGGGCTGATGCGGCAGGGCGAGGCGGAGCAGGTCGTCTCGCTGTTCCGGGGGAGTTACAACATCCCGCTGGTGCACGTGGACGCCAGCAAGGAATTCCTCGGCGGTCTCAAGGGCGTCACCGATCCCGAAAAAAAGCGCAAGTTCATCGGCGCCGAGTTCATCACTGTGTTCGAAGCGGAGGCGAAGCGAATCGGCGGCGCCGACTTTCTCGCGCAGGGCACGCTCTATCCGGACGTGATCGAGAGCGTCAGCTTCACCGGCGGGCCGAGCGTCACGATCAAGAGCCACCATAATGTCGGCGGGCTCCCCGAGCGGATGAACATGAAGCTGGTCGAGCCGCTTCGCGAATTGTTCAAGGACGAGGTCCGCGAGCTGGGGCGCGAGCTGGGTTTGCCCGAGGCGTTCGTCGACCGCCATCCGTTCCCCGGGCCGGGGCTCGCGATCCGTATTCCGGGCGAAGTGACGAAGGAGAAGTGCGACATTCTCCGCAAGGCCGACGCGGTCTATCTCGAGGAAATACGCAACGCGGGCCTGTACGATTCCATCT
>DASTIF010000105.1:0-2873 GCA_035717805.1 Sphingomicrobium sp. | reverse complement strand
TTGTAGAAGCCTTCGGGGAAGAGCGGACGGATCGGCCGGTCGATGAGGCGGCTGGTCAGCGTTTCCTTTTCGGTCGCCCCGCGCTCGCGCTTGAAGAAGCCGCCCGGGATTCGCCCGGCGGCGGAGAATTTTTCCTGATAGTGCACGGTCAGCGGGAAGAAATCCTGCCCCGGCTTGACGGTCTTGGCGGCGGTGACCGCGCAGAGAACGACGGTTTCGCCGAGCGTCGCGAGAACCGCGCCGTCGGCCTGACGGGCAACACGGCCCGTTTCGAGCTTCAGCGTCTTTCCGCCGAGCTCGATTTCCACTGTTTTGATATCGAACATTTGCTTTCCTTTACCCGCCGGCCGGATGCGCGGCGGGACATCAGTGGCAGGCAAGCCGGCCTGCGAGCGGTTCGGGGCCTCTGTCGTGCCCCTAAGGCCGACCGCCGAATTGCGGTGGGCCCCGTCGTTTTCGTCATTCCAGCGAAGGCTGGAATCCATGAACTCTGTCTTGGTTCAGTACTCGAACGCCGTGTTCATGGATCCCGGATCAGGTCCGGGATGACTCTACGCGGCCAAGTGGCCGCTCGGTCACTTACGCAGGCCGAGCTTCGCGATGAGGTCGGTGTAGCGCTGCTCGTCCTTGCCCCGAAGATAATCGAGCAAGGAGCGGCGCTGGTTGACCAGCATCAGAAGGCCCCGACGCGAATGATTGTCCTTCGCGTGGGTCTTGAAATGCTCGGTGAGGTTGGAAATGCGCTCGGTGAGGATCGCGACCTGGACTTCCGGCGAACCGGTGTCGCCCTTGCCCCGGCCATGCTCCTTGATCAGCTTTTCCTTGCGCTCGGCGGTAATCGACATTCGTTTTTACTCCGCGACATCTTGGAAGTTGAACCCCCGGACGACCTTGAGGCCATCGGCCGCGGCTTCGACCAGAGCGACCGGAATACCCTCCGAGGTCGCGAGCTGAAGCCCCGGCCGTGCGGGGAACCCGGCAAGCCGCTGTCCGTGACGGAGCAGCTGGGCCTGATCGGGAGTGACGGGGAGAGCCGGGATGTCGTCCAGCGCAGCTTCCAGTGGAAGCACCGCCCGCGTCAGGTCGCGCGCCTTAGCGGCTTCACCCAGAAAGTCCAGCGAAATAGCCGAATCCAGGCCGAACGGCCCGGCGCGCGTTCGTCTTAGATAGGAAACATGGCCGACCGTTCCAAGCGCCCTGGCGATGTCGCGGGCGAGGGAACGGATGTAGGTGCCTTTGGAGACGGTGGCCTCGAGCGTCAGCTCTTCTAATTCCTCCGCGCCTCCGCGTCTCCGCGTGCGATCCTTTTGTTCGCGCGGAGACGCGGAGACGCGGAGGGAGTGCACGGTCACACGGCGCGGCGTCATCTCCACCGTTTCGCCAGCTCGCGCCAGAGAATAGGCGGCCCTGCCGCCGATCTTGAGCGCGGAATAGGCCGGCGGGACTTGTTCGATTGCACCCGTAAAGCGCGACAGAACGCCATCAATTTCGTCAAGCGTAGCACGAACATCGCTTGTCGCGGCGACCTCGCCCTCGGCGTCGAGCGTGTCCGTCTCCTCGCCGAAGCGGATGGTGAAATCGTAGGCCTTGGTCGCATCGAGCATCCGCCCGGCGAGCTTGGTCGCTTCGCCGATCGCGATGGGGAGGACTCCGGTCGCGAGCGGATCGAGTGTGCCGCCGTGGCCGACCTTGGTTTTGGGTTCGCCGGCTTCGCGAAGCGCGCGCTTGACCGCTCCGACCGCCTGGGTCGAGCCCAGTCCGGGCGGCTTGTCGAGAATGATCCAGCCGTGAAGCATATAGGTCAGTTCGCCGGCGGGCAGCTGCCGGGGTCGGTCGCGGCGCGGAAGTCGTCGATCCGGACCGCGGCGGCTTTCTGCGGCCAATATTCGAGGCTCGGGACCGCATCGGGCGGAAGCGTGCAGGTGCGGCCCCCGGCTTTGGCAGCGCCAATCAGCTCGGCGCGATAGGTGTAGGCCGTGCTGCTGTTGTTGGTGAGCGTCAGCGTCGTTCCGGCGAGCGAGGTCAGAGTTGCCTTGATCTCGCCCCGCGCCGGCTTTGCCGTCGCCTTGACCCGGTGCGCGTTCGCCGGCTGACCTTTTGCGATCGTGAAAGCCCAGCTTTCGCCGACCCGGATCGTGAGCGGATCGGCGGCAGCGGCGGTCGATGCGGCGAGCGCGATTGCAAAAATGGCGGAGCGGTAGATCATATCGGCCATTCGTCCTTGAGGATCGCGAACAGGACGGTGTCGCGGACGTGGCCCGTCCAGGTGATCCGGTCGGCGCGCATCACGCCTTCGCGCACGGCGCCGAGCTTCTTCATGGCCGCCTGACTACGTTCGTTGCGCTTGTCGACCCGGAATTCAATTCGGCGGAAGCCGGTGTCGAAGGCTCGGGCGAGCATCATGTCCTTGGCGCGCCGGTTGAAGCCGGTGCCGCGATGGCGCGGCCGATAATAAGTGTTGCCGATCTCGACCACGCCGCGCTTGTCGTCGGCGTTGATGAAGCAGCTCATTCCCGCGAGCTCGTCGCCGTCGAACAGAACGAAGCGCTGCCAGGGCAGCGAGACGATCCGGTCGAAGCTCGAATCGAAACCGTCCGGGCCGAAGTTCAGCGCATAGAGCCGCCAGATGTCGGGGTCTTCCGCGCAGGCGGCCCTGAGCGCGTCACGATGATGCTCGCCCATCGGCTCGGCGCGGCAGCCGTCGCCCTGCATCGCCGCATCGAGCGCGCTCATTCCTTGTCGAGGTCCTGAACAACCTTCTCGGAGCGCAGCAGGGAATCGATGTGACCGCCCTCGTCGAAGCTCTCGTCGGCGATGAATTTAAGCTTGGCCGCATATTTCATCCGCACCCGGCGGGCGACCTCGCGCTGCAG
>DASTIF010000104.1:0-5904 GCA_035717805.1 Sphingomicrobium sp. | reverse complement strand
CGGTCGTTCGGCGAGCCGCTGCAGGGTCAGCGCTACGAAACCGGCCAGCAATTCAAGGCGCACGCCGATTTCTTCTACATCGACCAGCCTTACTGGGCGGACTACGAACCGCACGGCGGGCAGCGCACCTGGACCGCGATGATCTATTTGAACGAGCCCGGCGGTGGCGGGATGACGGCGTTCGAATATCTCGATGTCGCCATCGCCCCGATGCTCGGGCGAATCCTCATCTGGAACAATATGGCGCTCGACGGCAGCCCCAATCCCTGGACCTTCCACGAAGGCCAGCCGGTCGAAGATGGAGTCAAATATATCGTGACGAAATGGTACCGGGAGCGGACGTTCGCGTAAGGGGTCGGCTATCGTGGCGGAAGAGCGGCCGTTAGTTGCTAGCTGCTTGACGTTTCCGCTCCAGATTCCATGCTTCACGCAGGAGGGACGATTATGCATCGAATGGTCTTCGTTCTGGCCACCGCAATTGCGTGTCTGGCGTCAGGGGCTTCAAGTCAGCCGTACGGGTACGAATCCCCAGCGTGGAAGGGTTATTGGACGCCGTTAGGTGATTTTTCCGGAACCGGGAGCAGAGTTGGAGTAGTTGGGGAGTATAGCGCGTACGTGCGTGGGGCTGCGCACTTAGGAGCACGTGCGACTGGAAATGTTGTCGAATCATTTCGTGGAGAGCAGCGTGACATCGACAACGGTTTGTATTGGCAATTGGAAATTGGCTTCGACGCGCAGTGTGATCAAGGCAAATTGCGTCTGACCGAACTCCTGTTTTTCGATAAATCCGGGCACCAGTTATTCAAACGAAGCGGGCCCAGTGGTTCGGATGCGGAGAACTTCGAGGACGTCGCTCCGGGAACGATTGGAGAAGCGACCTACAAATTTTTGTGCGCATTGCCACAAGGAATGGTCAATTGATCTGACCGATCAGACTAGTTTCGAACGCTACGACGGCCTCTACTACATCATGCGTTCCCCAAACCGCCTGGCAGACCGCGAGGAAATCGGCGCCCGCGTCGACCAATGGCTTGGCATTGTCGGGGGTGATTCCGCCGATCGCGACGCAAGGGATTTCGAACAGGGTCGACCACCAGCTCAGGATCGACGGGTCGGGCCGGTAGTCGCTCGGCTTGGTCGTGGTCGGATGGAAGGCGCCGAAGGCGACATAATCGGCGCCCGCCTCGCCGGCTTCCATCGCCAGGTGCCGGCTGTCGTGGCAGGTCTTCCCGATCTGCGCGGACGGTCCGAGCAATGCCCGCGCCTCGCGAACATCGCCGTCGCTCTGGCCGAGATGGACTCCGTCTGCGCCGAGCCGCTTCGCAAGCGCTATGCTGTCGTTGACGATGAAGGCCACGTCCGCGTCGGCGCAAATCCGCTGCAGGGGTTCGGCGAGGCGGGCGAGCTCGTGCTCGTCAATATCCTTCACACGAAACTGAAATGCGGCGGCGAGTCCGGGCTCCAGCGCGGCCTTCAGCCGGTCGGGAAAAGCGCCGCCGACATCCTGCGGGCTGATCAGGTAGAGCTTGCAGGGCGCGCGCTCACCGGGCGCGAACGCCTGCGCGAACTCGTGAGTGATCTCGTCCAATGTCAGACCGCCACCTTCTCGGTCGATGCTTCGTAAATCTCATCGATCGCGGTACCGAGCGTCCAGTCGAACTCCTCGTCGCTCTGGTCGTGACGAAGGTCGGACAGGAGCGCGCGGGAGAAGCTGGCGATCATGCCCGGGTTCTTCGCCAGCGCGCTGCATGCCTCGGCGCGGCTGAAGCCTCCTGATAGCGCAACCAAGCGCAGAACCTTCGGGTGCTCGACGAGCGGCTGAAACAGGTTCGCCTCCGCTGGAATCGACAGTTTGAGCATAACCCGCTGTCCGGCCGGGATGCTTTCGAGCTCCAGCAGGATCGCGTCGAGCAGCAGGCGGTCGGCGACATCGCGCTCCGGGCTCTTGATGTTCACTTCCGGCTCGACGATCGGAACGAGGCCGTGGGCGAGCACCTGCCGGGCGAGGTTGAACTGCTGCTCGACGATCGCCGCGATCCCGTCCGGGTTCGCAAGGTTGATCACCGAACGCTCCTTGGTCCCGTACACGCCGAGTCCCTTGGCGCGGGTCAATAGCGCCTCGAGCTCCGGCATCGGCTTCATCATCTGGACGCCGTTCGATTCCGGCTCCAGGCCCTTGTCGATCTTGATGAAGGGGACGATTCCCTTGTCGATCAGCGCCTGCGGAACCGGCTTCCCGTCGACCGTCCCGTCCATCGTCCTTTCAAACAGGATCGCGCCGATCACCTTGCCGCTTCCGAACGAGGGGGCGCCGATGATCCGGGTGCGCATGTCATGGATGAGGCCGAACATTTCCTCGTCGTTGTCCCACGCCCCCTCTTCGATTCCGTAGCCCTTGAGCGCCTTGGGCGTCGATCCGCCCGACTGGTCGAGGGCCGCGATGAAGCCGTCGCCGCGCTCGATCTTCACCGTCATGTCGTAATGGTTCATCGTTTCCCCATTTCAGCGATTGGGAACCGGCGCCCACGGCGGGCCCTTCAGCTCCAGGTTATTGCCTTCCGGGTCAGTCAAATAGACCGACGGGCCGTCACCGTCCGCGCCATAGCGTGAAACGATCTCGCCCTCGATTCCGTTCGCGTGCAGGTGCGCAAGAACGGCTGCGCCGTCCCACGGAAGTACCCGGAAGCAGACATGATCGACGTTGCGGCCTTCCTTGCCGGGAGCGCCGCCGCCGGCTCGACCGAGTTTCTGGTCGACCGGGACCAGGTCAATGAGCGAACTTCCGACGCGCAGCTGGTAAAGCCCGATGTCCTGCTGCTTCTTTTCCCACCGAGCACCCAGCACTTCGATGTAGAAGCGAGATACCCGATCCAGGTCGACGACGCGGAACACGACATGATCGATGTTCTGGACAGTAATCATCTAGCGTTCGAGGGCCGCGACGCCGGGAAGCGTTCGCCCCTCCATCCATTCCAGAAACGCCCCGCCCGCCGTCGAGACGAAGGTGAAATCGTCCGTGACGCCGGCATGGTTCAACGCGGCGACCGTGTCGCCACCGCCGGCGACCGAGATCAGCGACCCTTCCCTGGTCAGCGCCGCGGCGGTTCTCGCCAGAGCCACGGTGGCGGCGTCGAAGGGCGGCAGCTCGAATGCGCCGAGCGGGCCGTTCCAGACGAGGGTCCGGCAAATCTTGAGAACGTCCGACAATGCTTCGACCGCCGCCGGGCCGAGATCGAGGATCATTTCGTCGGCCTCAACTTCGTGGACATTGCACATGCGGACGCCCGGCGGATTGGGCGCGAATTCCTTCGCGACAACGACGTCGTAAGGAAGATGGACCGTGCAGCCCGCCTCGTTGGCGCGGGCCATGATGCTTTCCGCCTCGCCTGCGAGATCATGCTCGCAAAGCGATTTTCCGACATCGATGCCCCGCGCGGCGAGGAAGGTGTTGGCCATGCCGCCGCCGATGATGAGGTGATCGACCTTGCCGACAAGGTGACCGAGAACCGCGAGCTTGGTGGAGACCTTGGCGCCGCCGACCACCGCTGCGACGGGCCGCTCCGGATTGCCGAGCGCGCGCTCCAGCGCCTTCAGCTCCGCTTCCATCGCGCGTCCCGCATAGCTCGGCAGGAAGTGGGTGATTCCCTCGGTCGATGCGTGCGCCCGATGCGAAGCGGAGAAAGCGTCATCGACATAATAGTCGCCCAGCGCCGCCATCCCCTTCGCGAGGTCAGGATCGTTCTTTTCTTCGCCCGAGTGAAAGCGGGTGTTCTCGAGAATTCCGATGTTTCCCGGAAGCATGGTCGCGATGGCGCGCTCGGCTTCCGGCCCCTGGCAATCTTCGATGAAACGCACCGAACGGCCCGACAGCCGATGCACCGGAAGCACCAGCTGCGCGGTCGACATGTCGGGCCGCGTTTCGCCCTTCGGCCGTCCGAAGTGCGAGAGCAGGAGCACGATGGCGCCTCGGTCGCTCAATTCGAGCACGGTCGGGAGCATGGCGCGAAGCCGAGTGTCGTCAGTGACCGAAGCGCCGTCCATCGGCACGTTCAAGTCAACCCGGACGAGCACGCGCTTGCCCGTCAAATCCTCCGGGAGGTCGTCGAGGCTTCTGAAACGGCTCACCGGGCGCCCCGAAACGCAGCAAAGGCAGCGAGCCTACGCGTACGCGCGCGCGCGGGCGCGCGAACCGAGGCAGTTCGAGACATATTCCGGGATCGATCAGTATCGGTCATTGGCGGCGCCATAAGCGCAAACAGCGCGTGTAGGACAGGCTTATCCCAGCCTGGCCATCGCCGCCGCGGTGTCGACCATGCGGTTCGAGAAGCCCCATTCATTGTCGTACCAGCTGACGACGCGCACCAGCTTGCCTTCGAGAACCGCGGTTTCGAGGCTGTCGATGGTCGAGCTTTGCGAAGTGTGGACGATGTCGATCGAGACCAAAGGCTCGTCCGAATAAACGAGTATGCCCTTGAGCCGGTCGCTTTCGGCGGCCGCCTTCAGAACATTATTGACCTCCTCGACATTCGTGTCGCGCTTCGGAGTGAAGGTGAGGTCGATCAGGCTTCCGTCCGGAACCGGAACTCGAACCGCCGAGCCGTCGAGCTTGCCCTTGAGCTCGGGAAGCACCTCGCCGACAGCGCGCGCCGCGCCGGTCGTGGTCGGGATCATCGACATGGCCGCCGCCCGCGCGCGGCGAAGGTCGCTGTGGATCTGGTCGAGAATCTTCTGGTCGTTGGTGTAGGCGTGGATCGTCGTCATCAACCCGCGCTCGATTCCGATCGTGTCGTTCAGAACCTTGGCGACCGGCGCGAGGCAGTTGGTCGTGCACGACGCATTGGACACGATCCGGTGCTCTGGCGTCAGCTTGTCGTCGTTGACCCCGTAAACGACCGTGAGGTCGGCGCCCTTGGCGGGGGCCGAGATCAGGACCCGCCTGGCGCCTGCTTCCAGATGCTTTTCGCCGCCGGCGCGATCGGTGAAGAAACCGGTGCATTCGAGGGCGATCTCGACTCCGTTTTCCTTGTGCGGGAGCTTGGCGGGATCGCGCTCCGCTGTGACGTGAATCCGCTTTCCGTTGACGACGATATCGTTGCCGTCGGTGGTCACTTCCCCGGGAAAAACGCCATGAACGCTGTCGCGCTTGAACAGCCAGGCGTTGGACTTGGCGTCGGCGAGATCGTTGATCGCAACCAGCTCGAGCCCGCTTTCGGGCCGCTCCAATATCGCCCGGGCGACGAGCCGCCCGATCCGTCCGAAGCCGTTGATTGCAACCTTGGTCATCGCATGTCCCTTTGTTTCAAATGTTCGAGCACCCGAGCGGCGACCGCGTCGGGAGTCAGTCCGAAATATTGATAGGCGTCGGTGGCCGGGGCGGAGACGCCGTAGCGGTCGATGCCGATCCTCAGGCCGTGAAGGCCGGTATAGCGCTCCCAGCCGAAGGTGCTTCCCGCCTCGATCGACACGCGAAGGATTTCGCGGTTCGAAACATCGGGAAGGATGTCCTCGCGATAATCTTGCGGCTGCGCGTCGAAGCGTTCGGTGCAGGGCATGGACACGACGTCGACGCCGATGCCCTGCCCTTCAAGAATCTTCGATGCTCCGAGCGCGATTTCCACCTCGGAGCCGGTGGCGACGATGATTACCTTGCGGGGCTGCCGGGCCGGCTTGAGCCGATAAGCGCCGCGCGCGCACAGATTCTCGCCGGCGGCTTCGGTGCGCACCTGCATGAGATTCTGGCGGGTCAGCGCGAGAATGCTCGGCCCCTCGCTCGCCAACGCCAGCGCCCAGCATTCGGCGGTCTCGACGGCGTCGGCGGGTCTGTAAACTTCCATCCCCGGAATGGCGCGCAGGCTCTGCAAATGCTCGATGGGCTGATGGGTCGGCCCGTCTTCGCCGAGACCG
>DASTIF010000103.1:0-12246 GCA_035717805.1 Sphingomicrobium sp. | reverse complement strand
GGCGGCGCGGCGGTGGAGTGAGTGACGACGATGATCGCCATGCTCGGACTGCCCCCGGCAGTCCTCTGCGTGGCGATGGTGCCCAGGAGAGGACTCGAACCTCCACGCCCTTGCGAGCGCCAGCACCTGAAGCTGGTGCGTCTACCAATTCCGCCACCTGGGCACGGTTTCGATGATTGCTGGTAGGCCGCGCCATGTGGCTTCGGGCAAGATGCTTGTCAACCGAGCGCGAAACGCTAGGGCAAGCGCATGATCAGGCCCGACAATCGCATCGTCACGGTGTTCGGCGGCGGCGGCTTCATCGGCCGCTATGTGTGCGAGCTTCTGTTCAAGCAGGACGTCCGGGTGCGGGTTGCGAGCCGCGACCCGCGCAATGCCTATTTCCTCCAGCCTCTGGCTCCTGTCGGAAGCTGGGGCCGGGTGCGATGCGACATCAGGGACCCGGCTTCGGTCCGCGCCGCGGTCGAGGATTGCCATGCCGTCATCAACCTCGTCGGCACGATGGGCGGGGGGATGCGCGCGACCCACGTCACCGGTGCCGAGACTATCGCCAAAGCGGCGAGCGAGGCTGGCGCCGAGGCGCTGGTGCACATCTCCGCGATCGGCGCGGATCCAGAATCCGGCGCGGTCTATGGGCGGACGAAGGGGGAAGGAGAGGCCGCGGTACGCGCCGCGTTCAAGGGCGCGACGATCGTCCGGCCTTCGCTCGTGTTCGGCCCCGAGGACGATCTTACCAATCGCCTTGCGTCGCTGTCGCGTCTGCCGGTGCTTCCGGTGGTCGCGGCCGAGCGGCGGTTCCGGCCGGTCTATGTGAAGGACCTCGCCAAAGCGATCGCTCTCGCCGCTCTCGACCCGGCAAGCCACGCCGGCAAGACCTACGAAATCGGCGGGCCGAAAGTGATGACGATGGAGGACATTTACGCGATCAGCGCGCGGGCGGCGGGGCAGCAACCGGAGCTTCTCGACCTGCCCAATTTCGCGTCGAGCTTCCTGTCGTGGTTCGGCTTCCTGCCCGGAGCGCCACTGACCCGCGACCAGTGGAAGATGCTCCAGACCGACAATCTGCCGGCGAAGAAATCGAAGGGCCTCGAAGCGTTCGGGATCGAGCCGACGGCGCTGGCATCGGTGGCGCCCGGCTGGCTCGCGCGATTCCGCTCCGGCGGCCGCTGGGCTCGTCCGATCGCCAGACAAGCGGCCTAGAAACCGCACATGCCAATCCTGCTGATCGCGATCATCCTCGGAATCGTCGAGGGCGTGACCGAGTTCATCCCGGTTTCCTCGACCGGCCACCTGATCCTCGCCACCGAGCTTCTGGGTTTCGACGCCGAGCATTGGGCGGCGTTCAACGTCATAATTCAATTGGGCGCGATCCTGGCGATCGTCGTTCTGTACTGGCGGACGTTCTGGGCGGTCCTCGAAGGGCTTTTCGCCAACCAGCCGATCTCCTGGCGGTTCGTCCGCAATATCGTCATCGGCTTCGTACCCTCCGCGATCCTCGGCTTCCTGCTGATCGACAATATCGAGGCGCTTCTCGGCAACGCCATGGTGGTCGCATGGGCGCTGATCCTGGGCGGAGTCGCGATCCTCCTGATCGAGCGGCTGGTGAAGCCGGGCGAGATCGTCGGCGTCGGCGAAATGCCCGTTAGCAGGGTCGTCGGGATTGGGGTCATCCAGTGCCTGTCGATGATCCCGGGGGTCAGCCGCTCCGGCGCGACGATTCTCGGCGGACTGTCGCTGGGGGTCGAGCGGCGCACCGCGGCGGAGTTCAGCTTTTTCCTCGCGATCCCGACCATGCTCGGAGCGACGGTCCTCGAGTTCGCCAAGCACCACGACACGCTTCTCGCGGGCACCAGCGGCGTCGGATTCGGGGCGGTCGCGGTCGGTTTCCTGGTCAGCTTCGTGGTCGCGATCGTGGTCGTTCGCGCCTTCGTCCATTACATCTCGCGCCATGGCTTCGCGCCGTTCGCCTGGTACCGGATCGTGGTCGGTGCGGCGGCGGTCGTCTGGCTGACGATGCGCTGATCTAGGCGGTCAGCTGGTACTGTTTCAGAAGATCGTACAGCGTCGGCCGGCTGACGCCGAGCAGCTTGGCGGCGCCCGAAATATTGTTGTCGGTCCGGCTCAGCGCCTGGCGGATCGCCTTGCGGTCGGCGATCTCGCGGGCGGCGCGGAGGTTGATGGTAATTTCGTCGGAGCTTGCG
Source organism: Sphingomicrobium sp. (assembly GCA_035717805.1). Lineage (GTDB taxonomy): Bacteria > Pseudomonadota > Alphaproteobacteria > Sphingomonadales > Sphingomonadaceae > Sphingomicrobium. Next base: position 10,045 of record DASTIF010000103.1, on the reverse strand, counting down.
GCGGTTCCCGGAAGGTCGAGGTCGGCGGCGCCGAGCAGCTTGCCGTCGGCCATGATCACCGCGCGCTTGATCCGGTTCTCGAGCTCGCGGACATTGCCCGGCCAGCCGTACGCGTCGATCGCCGCGGTGGCATCGGCCGCCAGGCCCTGGACCTTGGCGTTCATCTCGCGGGCGAACTTGTTGACGAAATGCCGGGCCAAAAGAACCGAATCGCCCGGCCGCTCGGCCAGCGACGGGATTTTCACGACCACTTCGGCGAGGCGGTAATAGAGGTCCTCGCGGAAGCGGCCCTCCGCGATCATTGTTTCGAGGTTCTGGTGCGTGGCGCAGACGATCCGCGTGTCGACCGCGATCTCGGTGCGCCCGCCGATTCGCTCGATCACGCGCTCCTGAAGGAAGCGAAGCAATTTGACCTGCAGCGGAAGCGGGATGTCGCCGACTTCGTCGAGGAACAGCGTACCGTCCTCGGCCAGCTCGATCTTGCCGACGTTGGACTTGACCGCTCCCGTAAAGGCACCGCGCTCGTAGCCGAACAGTTCGGCCTCGAGCAGGTTTTCCGGAATGGCGGCGCAGTTGATGGCGATGAACGGGCCGTCGCGGCGCTCGCTCTGGTCGTGGACCGCCCGGGCGAGCAATTCCTTGCCGGTGCCGCTGGCGCCCAGAAGCATGACGGAGACATTGGTGGACGCGACCCGCTCGACGGTTCGCGCGACCTTGAGCATTTCCGGCGCCGACGTGACGATTGAGCCGAGGACGGCGGAGCCCGCGGTCTCTTCATGGCGCCGGTTTTCCTGCTCGAGACCGTGCAGGTGGAAGGCGCGCGCCACGATCAGGCCGAGGTCATCGATGTCGATCGGCTTGCGGTAAAAATCGTAGGCGCCGAGCGCGATCGCCTTCATCGCGCTCTCGCGCGCGCCGTGGCCGGAGGCAACGATGATCTTGGTGTCGGGCTTGATTGCGAGCATCTCGGTCAGGGTCGCGAAGCCCTCGCCGGTCCCGTCGGGATCGGGCGGAAGACCGAGGTCCAGCGTGACGACCGACGGCTCGTGAAGGCGAAGCGCCTCGACCGCCGAAGCGCGGTCGCCGGCGATGACGATCCGGTAGCCGTCGTAGGCCCATTTGAGCTGGCGCTGCAGGCCCTCGTCGTCCTCGACGATCAAAAGGACCGGCAGGTCGTTTTCCGTGGTCATGCGATTTTCCGCTGCTGTTGAAGCGGCGCCGGCTCGGCGGCTGCCGTCAGGTGGATGGTGAAGATGCTTCCGTGCCCGGGCCGGCTTTCGACGCTGATCCGCCCGCCCATCGCGGCCACCAGCGACTGCGCTTCGAACGCGCCGATCCCGAAGCCGTCGGCCTTGGTCGAGGCGAAGGGCTGGAACAGCCGGCTCCGCACGAAATCGGAATCCATGCCGCAGCCCTTGTCCGCGACCTTGATCGTGACGTCGGCCCCAGAGCGGGCGACGCGGATCGTCACGGCCGAATCGCCGCCGCTTGCCTCGACGGCGTTCTGAAGCAAATGACCGACGGCCTGCTGTAGAGCCGCCGGATCGACCTCGGCCCAAATGTTGCAATCCCCGAGCAGCCGGACCTTGTGATCGCCACGCCGGGCGGCGATCGCCGCCGACAATATCTCGCGGAGCGGCTGTGGCTCGATCCGGTGCGGCCGGGCGCTCGCCTGCGGCGAGAGGCGCGTCAGCAGCTCGTTCATCTTGCCGATCGAGCTTTTGAGGGTCGCGATCATGTCGGCCCGGAATTCTTCATTGCCGGCGTGCCGCTCCGCGTTTCTGGTCAGAAGGGACAATTGGCTGACCAGATTCTTGATGTCGTGGAGGATGAAGGCGAAGCGGCGATTGAATTCCTCGAAACGCTGGGCGTTCGATAGCGCACGCTGGCCCTGCGCCTCGGCAAGCGAACTCGCCGCCTGACGGCCCGCGGTCCTGAGGAGGTCGAAATCCTCCCAGTCGAGCGGGCGTCGATATTCCGGCGCCGCGATCAGGACGAGCCCGATCGCCTTGTCATGATGGATGAGTGGAACGCCCACCCAGCTATGCGGCTCGTCGACGATCCACTGCGGGACGTCGATGGACGAATCGGGCCGGTTCCAGCCGTGGCGAATTCCGTCGAGCTCGAGGATCCGCCCGCTCTCGCCGATCTCGTCCCAGAATTTGGTCGAATCCTGCGGATCGGGCTGCGAGCCGGCCCGGCCCGGCCAGTTCCAGGCAGCCGCCGTGACAAGCGAGCCGGAGGGCTCGCATTCGAGCAACAGGCCGCCGGGCGCTTCGAGGATGTCGGTGAAGGCCTTGACCACCCGCTCGCCGAGCGCGCCCGCCTCGGCTTCGCTCCCGCCCAGCGTTCCGGTGAAGCGAAGCCATTCGGAGCGATAGTCGTAGCGGTGCTCGAACAGATGCTTGGCGATCTTGACCTTGGCCCAGCTTCGCGCGCGCTGGCTCGGAACCAGCACCATCGCGCCGACGACCATCAAAGCGAGCAGCGCCGCCGACAGCGACCGGAACCAGTCGACTCCCGTCCCGCGAAGCGCGGTGGCGAGCACCGCCATCACCGCGAAATAGGCGCAGATCGCGAGCAGGGAGAGCGACTGGAAGGTCGCCGCGCGCGACAGCCTTATTCGCCAGTCGTCCTCGCGCCGCGCGGCCATTGCGAACAGAGGCGCGGTCAGCGCCACTGCCATTCCGCGCCAGTCGGCAAGTCCGCTGGCGCCTTCGGGCTCGAGATAGGCGATGGTGTAGAAATTGAGGTCGTAGGTCCAGATCATCGCCAGCGCGAGCATCGCGAAGCGGATGTTCGACCTGCTCGACGGCGACGCCTGGCCGTAGAGATTGTGTACGAGCACCAGCGATCCCGCGGCGGCCGTTATCCGCAGGATTCGGTCCGTCGCTTCGATCGGCGGAGTCGCGTGGACAAGCAGCATCGACGTCACGACCAGCTGCAGTCCCAGAACCGCGGAGACCGCCGCATAGACCAAAGGCACGCTCTTCTGTCTCTGGTCGCTGCTCGAGGCGAACAGGCTGTAAAGAAGCCCGACCCAGACAAGGTTGCGCGCCGTTTCGGCGAAGCTGGCCATGGCCGTGGCCGGAGCGATCGCTTCGAGCCAGGCCCAGCATGCCGTCAGAGCGAACGCGCCGAGAAGCAGCCTATGGCCGGGTTGGCGCGCGCCAGCCACCAGCCGCCACAGCAGAAGCGAGGCGAACAGGCTCGTCGCGAGCGCGTGACTCCAGAAGGAAATCAGCGCCGGCACGACGGCTCCGGTGGCAAATCCAGCGACATGTCCGCAGGTGTCGCCAAACTTTACAAATAAGTGATGAACGCAAGGCTATCCAATGCGTCATTGCGAGCGGAGCGACGCAATCCATTCGGCACCCTGGATTGCTTCGTCGCTTCGCTCCTCGCAATGACGAGCCAAGGAGAATCGAATGGACAAACGTCCGATCGGAACCAGCGGACTTGAAGTCGCGCCGCTCGCGCTCGGGGGCAATGTCTTCGACTGGACCGCCGACGAGGAGACCAGCTTCGCGATCCTCGACGCGTTCGTCGATGCGGGCGGCACGATGATCGACACCGCCGACGTTTATTCGGCGTGGGTCCCCGGCCATAAAGGCGGCGAAAGCGAGCGGCTGATCGGCCGCTGGCTCAAGCGGAGCGGGCGGCGCTCCGACGTCGTCATCGCGACCAAGGTCGGGATGATGGCGGGGCTTTCGCCGGAAACCATCGAGCCAGCTTGCGACTCCTCGCTCGAACGGCTCGGGGTCGACTGCATCGACGTCTATTACCAGCACAAGGACGATGAAAGCGTGCCGCTCGACGAGAGCCTCGGCGCGTTCAACGTGCTGGTCGAGTCCGGCAAGGTTCGCGCGATCGGCCTTTCCAACTTCACTCCAGGCCGGGTCGACAAGGCGGTCGAAACCGCCCGAAGCTGCGGCTACACGCCGCCGAGCGCGCTCCAGCCCTGGTACAACATCCTCGAAAGGCACCGCTTCGAGGGCGAGCTTCGCGATGCGGCGCTCCGCCACGGCCTCGCGGTCTTCCCTTATTACAGCCTCGCCAACGGCTTCCTGACCGGCAAGTACAGGCGGCGTGAGGATCTCGACAAAAGCCCGCGCGGGCTGCGCAACATCGACTATCTGGAAGGCAAGGGACCGAAAGTGCTCGACGCGCTCGACGCGATTGCAGCCGAAACCGGGACCGCGCCGGCAAGCGTCGCTTTGGCCTGGGCAAAGGCCCAGCCGGCAATCGCGGCGCCGATCGCAAGCGCGACCAGCGTCGCCCAGCTCGCCGAACAGCTGGCGGCACTGGCCCTCGACCTGACCCCGGACCAGCTTTCGCGGCTCGATTCGGTGAGCGAATGACCCGAAATCGCCGAGGCGCCTCAATATCGGGGCCGGGCGACCTTTCCTGATTTCCCGCCCGCGCTACTTTCGACTCAGCGGTTGGAGAGGATGATGGGCTGGATGATTGGTCGGGCGGCGGTCTTGTCCGATCCCGAAGCGGCGAAGCGCAAGGCGCTCGAGAAATTGCAGGGGCTGACTGGGGTCGACGACCCCGAAAGCCTGGTGGTCCCGATCCTGATCGACGCGATGCTGATGGTCGAGGCCTATCGCGGCGCTCGCCACCAGATCACCATGCTTCCGGAGCTGACCGACAGTGTCGACGCTCTCCTCCGCGAGCTGACGATCATCGAAAAGTCGGAGGAATGGGCGCGCGGCTGACGCTCAGCTCGCCGGAATCAGCTCCATCACGTCCATCTGCGATTCGAAATGGGGGTAGGGCATGATCAGCCGCCATCGCGCCGGGCCGATCCGCTCGACGAAGCCGGCGACGTTGCGCTCTTCATCCGCGCCATATTGCATCGCCCTCTGCTCGTCGCCGAGCTCCAGCGTTCCAAGGAACACCTGCCGAATCGCGTCGCTCGGGTAGATCAGGCCGACGTGGCGCTGCGATCCGCTTAGCTTGGCGAACCCCTGGACTCCCTGCGCTGGACCGATCCGGCAACGGAAATAAGGATAAGCCACATAATCGAGCAGCCCCGGCGACTTGGCGCCGAGCTTGATCACCCGGCACTTGTAGAGGCCGTTCGGGATCGGCACGCCGCCGGTCGCCGAGTCCGGATCGAGCAGCGCCCCTTCCGCGGCGATTTCGTCGGCGTGCCCGCTCTTCCTTGCCGCGGCGAGCGCCGAGATGAAGGCAGTCCGCCATTCATGCAGCCGCTCGCGGTCCTGCTCCGTGGCGACCGTCCGCCAATTGCGGGAATTGCTCTCGACGACATTGTTCGACGGCATGAGCGTCGAGCAACCCGCGAGCGCCACGATCATAAATCCAAGAACCGAGCGCATGGCCCGCGACCCTATTGAGCGGTCCAGCCGCCGTCCATGCTGATGTTCGCGCCCGTGATCGAAGCGGCCTCGGCGCGGCACAGGAAGACCGCGAGCGCGGCGACCTGCTCGAGGGTCACGAATTGCCTGGTCGGCTGCGCGGCGAGCAGGATATCGTCGATCACCTGGTCGCGAGTCAGGCCGCGCGCCTTCATCGTGTCCGGAATCTGCTTCTCGACGAGCGGCGTCCAGACATAGCCGGGCGAGATGCAATTGACCGTGACCCCATCGCGCGCGGACTCGAGAGCGACCGTCTTGGTGAACCCCGCGACGCCGTGCTTGGCGGCGACATAGGCCGACTTGTTGGGGCTTGCCACGAGGCTGTGCGCCGAGGCGGTGTTGATAATCCGGCCCCAACCTTTCTCCTTCATCGCTCCAATCGCAAGGCGGGTCGTGTGAAAGATCGCCGACAGGTTGATGGCTATGATCGCGTTCCACTTGTCCGGGGCGAAGCTCTCGACCGGCGCGACATGCTGAATCCCCGCATTGTTGATCAGCACATCGGGCGTGCCGAGCTCGTCGCCGCAGCGTCTCATCATCCGCTCGATTGCGGCTGGATCGGCCAGGTCCGCGCCGTCATGGACTGCACCCAGCTCTTCCGTCAGCCGCTCGATTTCCTCCGGATCGCCGAACCCGTTGATCATCAGTTTCGCGCCCTCGGCCGCCAAGGCACGCGCGATCGCAAGCCCGATCCCCGATGTCGATCCGGTGACCAACGCCACTTTGCCTTCAAGAATCATGCGCACTCCTTCGCGCCGCTACTCGCCGCGCAACGCGGCGTTTGCAACTGGCGCGCCTGCTCGCGCATTAGGCCGCTGACAAAAGGAGACGTGCGATGGTGCGCCTGGGCGGAGAACCGGAAAGCAATTTCGAGGATCGAACGGGCCAACGGGGCGGATTCGGCGGATTTGGCGGCGGCAATGCGCTCGGATGCCTGATCCCGCTCGTTGCCAGCCGTTTCGGAATCGTCGGAGTAGCGATCCTTCTTCTCGGCTATTGCGCGCTGACCCAGCTCGGCGGCGGCGGCGGAATCCTGCCGACAAGCGCGCCTCAGCAAGGCAGCAGCGCCGGTCAATCCACGCTGAGCCCGGAAACCCGATCGTTCATCGGCCATCTCTTCGGGTCCACCAACCAGACCTGGGAAGAGATTTTCGCGAAGAACGGCCAGCGATACGTGCAGCCGGGGCTGGTCGCTTATTCCAGTAGCACGTCTTCGGGCTGCGGCGTTGCGCAAGCGGCCGTTGGGCCCTTCTATTGCCCGACCGACAAGAACATCTACATCGATCCGGACTTCTTCAACGAGCTCTCGCAGCGCTTCGGGGCAGCCGGCGATTTCGCTCAGGCCTATGTCATCGCCCACGAAGTCGGCCACCATGTCCAGGACTTGATGGGGACGCTCGACCGGGCTTCCACGGCCCAGGCGCGTTCGAGCCGGGTCGAAGGCAACCAGATTCAGGTCGGGGTGGAGCTCCAGGCCGACTGCTATGCGGGCGTGTGGGCCGCCAACGCCCGCGATGCTCAGGGCTCGATAATCGAGCCCGGCGACGTCGAGGAAGGCATGCGTGCCGCCGAAGCGATCGGGGACGACACGCTTCAGCGCAACATGCAGGGCAGGGTGATGCCGGAAACCTTCACCCACGGCACCTCGGCCCAGCGGCAGGCCGCGCTTCAAACCGGCTTGCGGACCGGCGATCCGGGCGCCTGCAAGTTCTAAGCGAAAGGCCCGGCGACTTTCGCCGCCGGGCCTTCCGTTGCCTGAGCTTGGGCAAGCTTAACGATAGGTGCCCGAGAAGCTTCGTTCGAGGCTGACGCCCTCGACCTCCTCGTCGCGACCGCCGAACAGTCCGCGATCCTCATCGCGAAGCCGGCTCTTGGCCTCCTCGGCGGGGATGTCGAGCTTGACCTGATCGTCTTCGATGCCGTCGATCATCGAGCATTTGATCGAATGGTGGCGATTGTCGTCGGAATCGCCCTTGGTCAGGACGACCCGGTCGCCCTTGACGCAATCCACCTTGCCGACGCTCTCGCCGTCGCTTCCGACCACGTCCATATGCTCGCGGATATTTCCGAGCAGGCCGCGCTTTTGCTGACGGGTCTCGCGCCAGCTTCCGAAGTCCTGCTCGAACTTCTGCTGCCGTTCGCGATGATAGTCGTCATAGTCGCGGTCGAGCTCGTCCATCTGCCGCTGACGCCAGGCGTCATAGTGGCGGTCGTTGTCGCGTCCCGAGCCGGCATGGCTGGTGCGGCGATATTCGTCGCGTCCGTAGGGGCTTTCCGACCGGCCGTAGTCGCCGGTCATCGGCCGGTAGCCGCGATCGCGGTCGCGGTCGTTTCCGCCATATTCGGAGCCCCAACCGCCGCTTCCATAGCCGCGGTCGGTGCCGGCTCCGAAGCTTCCGCCATAACCGAAGCTCGGGCCGGTCGGCGACATATAGTCGCGGCTCGTTCCGCTCAGCCCGCCACGCGCGGTATAGTCGCGGTCGTAGCCGGCATAGCCCGAGCGATAGTCGCGGTCGCTCGATGTCCAGTTCATCGGCCGCGCCTTGCGGTCCTCCTGCTCGAAGCGGCCGCGGTCATGGTCGCCGCGCGACCTTCCGTAAGGCTGGCGGTCGCGGTCATAGTCCCTGTCTCGGCCCGGGCCGCGCTCCATTCGCTCGTCGTGACGGCGGCGCCGCTCGGCATCCTCGTCTCCGAACCAGGAGGCGATCTCGTCGCCGGCACGCTCGAAGAAGCCGCGGTCGTCGCGCCGTCCGCGCGAGTCGTAGTCGCCTCGCCAGTCGCCGCGTTCGCGGTCCCGGTCGTAATCCGAACGGCCGCGCCTCGTGTCGTAACGGTCATATGCCATGCGTTTCTCTCCTTTTCCGGAATTCCTTGTCGCGAGGAGCCGGTACGCCCCGCGCGTCACGAGAGAAAAACGAACGGGAGAATTGCGCCGTTCCGGTTCTAAGGCTTGGAATCCGGTGCTTTTCGGCAGGACGGGCCGCGCCTGCGGCGAGCGATTGCGCAGGGGCAAAAGCGCGGCTAAGGAGCCGCTTCCAAGGCTGGGGGGAACGCCCGGTCTTCCTGCCAGGCTGGCGGCGCGGGGCTGTAGCTCAGATGGGAGAGCGCTGCAATCGCACTGCAGAGGTCAGGGGTTCGATTCCCCTCAGCTCCACCAGCCTAGCGGTTTGGAATCGCCGGATTTTCGTTGTCCCTCATTGCCGCACTTCGAGCTTCAGCGCTCTGGCGATTGCGGTCCAGGGGACGATCTTGAAATTCTGGTTTTCGACCGACAGCACGTTGTGGCCGTCCTGGGCGACCAGCGCGCCATGTTCGAGGCCAGGGCCGAGGTTCGCGCTGGACACATCGAGGCCGTCGGTTTCGGACACGCCGTCGATGCCCCTGGCCGCGTCGGCGGCGATCGCGAAGGAGCCGAGATAGGCGTGGTCGCCCTCGCGACGATAGACCGCATAGCTGTTGTTGCCCTGACTCGACACGACGATATAGCCGCGCCCGCCGCCCAGATCGTAAATGCTGGCTCCTTCCAGATCGTCCTTGATCTTCGGGTTCGCCTCGACCCTGTCGATCGCTTTGGGAATCGCTTCGGCTCGCGGTTCGGCGGTGACCGACCAGAGCGCGATATCCTCCTCGCCGACATAAAGCGTCGCGGCTTGGTCGTCGGCGACGCAACCTTCGGTCTGGCTGGAAAATTTGATGTCGCGGACCGTCTTGACGCCAACCTTGCCGGAGCCGGTCGCGATCAGTTCCCACTGGCGGACGAGACCATCGGGATCGCTGATGAAGACATAATATCTGCCGCTCGCAGGGCTGACGAACATGCATTGACCGTAAGGATCGGACAGCCCGCTCGGCTGGATTCCGTCGGCGACGTTGACCAGTCGCTTGGCGGCCGTGTCGAGCCTGTAGATCGCGACCGACTTGTGAGTGCGGTCGCTTGCCGTGACCAGGACCACGCGCTCGCCGCCGAGCCCGAATCCCTCGCGCAGGTCGACGTTGTTCATCTTGCCGTCGGGAACGTACTGGAGCGACTTGCCCCGCATGTCATAGACGTGGAGCCCGCCTTTCTTGTCGGTGCCGACGATCAGGCTCGCCGCCGGGTCGGCCGGGTTGGCCCAGATCGCGGGATCGTCGGCAGCGTCGCCGGAATGGGCCACGGGCTCGGTCTCCACGACCGGAGTCACGATCGGGAAAGTCGGCGAGACAGGACTCACAACAGGCTGGGGAGACCCGGCCGCGATTCCCGCGGTTTTCGCCAGCTCCGCGAACGGAACGATCTTGTAGTTCGCGCCGCCCTCGGCCTCGTCGTCGGCCACAAGCAAGGCACCTCCGCCGAGGCCCGAAAGCTGCCGGCTGGTCGCGAACAGGCCGCCCGGCTCGGCGACCGCGGTCGAACCCGCACCGACGGAAATCGCGCCGACGAAGGAATCGTCTTTGGAGCGGTCGTAGATCAGCAGCCGGCTGGCCGAACTGTCTGAACCGATCAGCCAGCGCGCCGATGGCCCGCCGTCGAACAAGGCGAGGCCGCCCACTTCCTCGGTTACATGCCCCAGCCGAGCGGCGTCGATCAGGGTCGGCGCAACGTCGGTCTCGGGCTCGGCGGTGAAGCGCCAGATCCCGACGGCCTCCTCCGACACGTAAAGCTGGCCCGAGGAATCGTCGGC
>DASTIF010000102.1:0-20042 GCA_035717805.1 Sphingomicrobium sp. | reverse complement strand
CCGTTCTGGCGGCCCGCGATCGGCCCCTTGTAGGGCCCGTATCGCTCGAACAGGCGGTTCATGATGCCGGTGCCGCGGGTGTCGGACAGGAACTCGCCGTGATAGCCGATCAGGCCGCGGCTCGGCGCGCTGAAGGTCAGCCGGGTCTTGCCGCCGCCCGACGGGCGCATGTCGGTCATCTCCGCCTTGCGCAGCGCCATCTTGTCGATGACGGTGCCGGAAAATTCGTCGTCGACGTCGATGACGACCGTCTCGTAGGGCTCCTCGCGGCCGCCGGTGGCGCTGTCCGCGCCGTCGCGATAGAGGACCCGCGGGCGGCTGATCGACAGCTCGAAGCCTTCGCGGCGGAGCGTCTCGATCAGCACCCCGAGCTGGAGCTCGCCGCGGCCGGCGACCTCGAAGCTGTCGTTGTCGGCCGCCGTGGTGACCCGGATGGCGACATTGCCCTCGGCCTCGCGCTCGAGCCGCTCGCGGATGACGCGGCTCTGCACCTTGTCACCGTCGCGCCCGGCATAGGGGCTGTCGTTGACCGAGAAGCTCATCGCCAAAGTCGGCGGGTCGATCGGGCGCGCGTGCAGCGGCTCGGTGACGGCGGGCTCCGCGAAGGTGTTGGACACGGTCGCCTTGATGAGGCCGGCGATGGCGACGATCTCGCCCGCTTCGGCGCTCTCGACGGGGACGCGCTCGAGCCCGCGGAAGGCGAAGACCTTGGTGGCGCGGCCTTCCTCGACCACGTTGCCGTCGACGTCGAGCGCCTTGATCGGCATGTTGGTGGTCAGCTTGCCGCTCTCGATCCGGCCGGTGAGGATTCGGCCGAGGAACGGGTCGCGGTCGAGCAGAGTCGCGAGCATCTTGAACTCGCCTTCCGCGTCGAGACCGGGCGCGGGGACGTGGCTGACGATGGTGTCGAACAAGGGCGTCAGGTCGCCCGAGCGGACGTCGTCGCTCTTGCCCGCGTATCCGGCGCGGCCGCTCGCGTAGAGCGTCGGGAAGTCGAGCTGTTCGTCGCTGGCGTCGAGGTTGAGGAACAGCTCGAATATCTCGTCGAGGACTTCGGCGGGGCGCGCATCGGGACGGTCGATCTTGTTGACGACGACGATCGGCTTCAGGCCGAGCGCGAGCGCCTTGCCGGTGACGAACTTGGTCTGCGGCATCGGGCCTTCGGCGGCGTCGACGAGGAGGATGACCCCGTCGACCATGCTCAGGATCCGCTCGACCTCGGCGCCGAAGTCGGCGTGGCCGGGGGTGTCGACGATGTTGATGTGGGTGCCCTGCCACTCGACCGAGGTGCATTTGGCGAGGATGGTGATCCCGCGCTCTTTCTCCAGGTCGTTGGAATCCATCGCGCGCTCTTCCACGCGCTGGTTGTCGCGGAAGGTACCCGACTGGCGGAACAGCTGGTCGACGAGCGTCGTCTTCCCGTGGTCGACGTGCGCGATAATCGCGACGTTGCGCAGTTTCATCATATTGTCCTGAATTTTCGAGCGGCGCCCGTAGCCGAAACGCCGCCTTGTTGCAACGCAACATGGGGCGAGCCGACCGGTTTACAAGCCGCGTTCGAGTATCTCGATCGCGCGCTCGATCGCGCGAAGCTCGCTGTGGGCGAGGCGCTCGAGCTTGGTCCGGAGCGGACCGCCGGCGGAAGGGGAGCCGGCCAGCTTGTCCTGGCCCGACGGGGTGAGGCGGAGCGCCAGCCGGCGGCGGTTGTCGGGATCGGGCTGCCGCTCGACCAGCCCGGCGCGAACCAGCGTATCGATCGCCCGGCTGACGGCGGGGGCGCCGCGACCCACCGCCTTGGCGACCTGGTTCAACGTCGCCGGCTCGCGCTCGGCGATCGCCTGCATCAATTTGCGGCGGACCATCTCGGCGCGCTCGGCGGGCCCGTCGGCGACCCATTTCTGGGCGACGGTCGAAAAGCGCGCGGCGATTGCCGCGGGCGTGTGCGAGGCGAAGGTCGTTTGCTGCACGGCAACCGTTTGATCCGCACTAAGGTTGTCCGTGTCAAGTGCCCGTGCGGCTTGCGCTTTTCGAACACGGCGGCGATTGCGCCTGGATGGAGCCCGCCGCCAAACGCCCTCGCCTTCCACGCTCGGTCTGGGTGCTCGGCTTCGTCAGCCTGCTCACCGACCTGTCGAGCGAGGTCTATCATTCGCTCCTTCCCGCCTTCATCACGGTGACTCTTGGCCTGCCCGCGGTCGCGCTGGGGACGATTGACGGCATAGCGGAAGCAACCGCCTCGTTCGGAAAGCTGGCGTCGGGCCGCCTGTCCGACCGGTCGATGAAGCGCAAGCCGTGGATCATCGCGGGCTACGGGCTCGCGGCCTTGTCCAAGCCTCTGTTCGCGCTCGCCACCACCGGCCTCATGGTCATGGTCGCGCGTTTCTCCGACCGGGTCGGCAAGGGCATTCGCGGGTCTCCGCGCGACGCGATGATCGCCGACGAGACTCCGTCCGAGATCCGCGGCCGCGCGTTCGGGCTCCGGCAGGCGCTCGACACGGTCGGAGCGGTGATCGCGCCGCTCGCCGCGATGGCGCTGATGTTCGCTTTCGCGGGCGACATCCGGACCGTGTTCTGGATCGCCGTCATTCCGGCGGTCGCCTCGGTCGTGCTGATCGTCGTCGCCCTTCGCGAACCGGAGGCGCGGTCGGCCGACGGGCCGAGCACAACCCTGTTCGGCGGATTTCGCCAGCTTCACCCGCAAACCAGGCGGCTTCTCGCCGTCGGCTTCCTGTTCATGCTCGCGCGCTTTTCCGAAAGCTTCCTGATCCTTCGCGGAATGGACCTCGGCCTGTCCCCGGCCTTGTCGCCGCTGGCGCTAGCCTTGTTCAGCCTCGCCTTTCTCGCGCTCGCCTATCCGGCCGGAGTGCTCAGCGACCAGATGGCGCCGCGCAACGTTTTGCTCGCCGGGATCGCAACGCTAGTAGCCGGCGACCTCGTTCTCGCCGCGGATTTCGGCCTAGCCGGGCTCGCGGTCGGAATCCTGCTGTGGGGCGCGCACATGGCGCTGACGCAGGGCATCTTCGCGCGAATGGTCGCCGACAGCGCGCCGGAGCATCTGCGCGCGACCAGCTTCGGCGCCTTCTATTTCGTGACCGGAATCGCGACCCTGCTCGCGAGCATCGGGGCGGGCATACTCTGGGACCGCGAAGGGCCGAGCGCGACCTTCGTTGCAAGCGCCGCGATCGCGGCCGTCGCGGGCGCTATGCTGACGCTGCTGCCGGACGAGCATTCCTCTCCGCGGGCGTAGCTCGTGGGGAGGGGGACCGTCCGCCGCAGCTATAGCGAAGGCGGATGGTGGACCGGCCGAGCGCTGGCGCCAATACCCCTCCACCAGCTTCGCTGGTCCCCCTCCCCATCGCTTTGCGATGGGGAGGAACTTCAGCTCGTGAACTTCTCGCCCTTTTCGGCCTTGTCCAAAAGCAGCTTCGAGAAGCTGAACTCGGGCTTCATTCGCTGCTCGTTTCGCTTCAGGCCGTCGACGATCGTCTGAAGCCCCTCGATATTGTCGGCCCAGTACATCGGGCCGCCCTTGTACACCGGCCAGCCGTAGCCATAGACCCACACCACATCGATGTCGGAGGCGCGCTGGGCCATGCCTTCCTCGAGGATTTTCGCGCCTTCGTTGACCATCGGGTAGATGGTGCGCTCGACGATTTCCTGGTCCGAAATCTCGCGGCGCTCGATGCCCTCCTTCGCCGCATAATCCTCGATCATCTGCTGGACCGCCGGCGACGGGCTCGGCTTCCGCTTGTCGTCGTAATCGTAGAAGCCGGCGCCTTTCTTCTGTCCCCAGCGCTCGATCGCGCAGAGCGCATCGCGGAGGCTCTCGACCCGGCCGGGATCGCGGTGCCAGCCGATGTCGACGCCGGCGAGATCGGCCATCTGGAACGGCCCCATCGGCATTCCGAAGTCGACATGGACCCGGTCGACCTGTTCGGGCGCCGCGCCTTCGAGCAGAAGCTTGATCGCCTCGGTCTGACGCGGGCGCAATATCCTGTTGCCGATGAAGCCGTGGCAGACTCCGGCCACGACCGGCACTTTCCGGATCCTCTTGCCCAGCCGCATGGCGGTCAGAAGCACGTCCGGCGCGGTCTTTTCCCCGCGAACGACTTCGAGCAGCTTCATGATGTTGGCGGGCGAGAAGAAGTGCATTCCGAGCACGTCGCCGGGCCGAGAGGTCGCGGCGGCGATCTCGTCGACGTTCAGATAGGACGTGTTGGATGCCAGGATCGCGCCCGGCTTCGCGATCTTGTCGAGCCGGCCGAAGACCTTTTTCTTGACGTCCATATTCTCATAGACCGCCTCGATCACGAGGTCGCAGTCGGCGAGCGCTTCGAAATCGAGGGTCGGGCCGAGCAGGCCCATCGCTTTTTTGACCTGCTCGCCAGTGAACCGGCCCTTCGCGGCGCTCGCCTCGTAGTTCTTGCGGATCGTGCCAGCGCCGCGGTCCAGCGCTTCCTGGCTCATTTCGACAATGGTGACGGGGATTCCCGCGCTCAGGAAGTTCATCGAAATCCCGCCGCCCATGGTGCCCGCGCCGATCACGCCGACCTTGCGGATGTCGCGCGGCCGGGTGTCCTCCGGGATGCCGTCGATCTTGCCCGCCTTGCGCTCGGCGAAGAAAAAATATTGCTGCGCCCTGGCCTGACTTCCGCTCATCAGCTCCAGGAACAATTTGCGCTCTTCGATCACCCCTTCGGCGAAGGGCTTTTCGCAGGCCGCCTTGACCGCCCGGATATTGGCTTCGGGCGCGTCGAAACCGCGGAACTTGCGCGCATTCGCCTTGCGGAACTCTTCGAATGCGCCCGGATCGCACTCGTTGATCTTGTACTGCCGCTCGGAGCTTCTGGGCAGCGGGCGAACGTCGCGAACCTCCTCGGCATAAGCGACCGCATGCGGGATCAGCTCGTCCTCGATCAGCCGGTCCACGAGCCCGCATTCGAACGCTTCCCTTGCTCCGATCGGATTGCCGGCCGCGCACATCTCAAGCGCCTTTCGGACTCCGGCCACGCGCGGAAGCCGCTGGGTGCCGCCCGCCCCCGGAAGAAGACCAAGCTTGACCTCGGGCGTTCCCAGCTTCGCGGTGGGAACCGCCACGCGGTAATGGCAGCCGAGCGCGATCTCGAGCCCGCCGCCGAGTGCGGTCCCATGAATCGCCGCCACCACCGGCTTGGCGCAATCCTCGATCCGGTCCACGACCGCCGGCAGCCAGGGCTCGATCGGCGGCTTTCCAAACTCCTTGATGTCGGCGCCCGCGAAAAAGGTCTGGCCTTCGCAGGCGATCACCACCGCATTGACCGCTTCGTCGGCCTCCGCCTCCTCGATCGCCGCGACCAGCCCGTGCCGGACCGCCGCCGACAAGGCGTTCACCGGCGGGTTGTTCGATTCGATGATGAGGACGTCGCCGTGGCGGCGGGTGGAAATCGGGTCCGGCATTCAACTCTCCTGCGGCGGCTCCGCTAGCACGTCAGGACGGACGGTCGAGAAGGAAGTTCAACCGCGCGCTCGCGATCGGCTGGGCCTGGTCCACTTGCCAGGCGGACGCCTCGACATTGGCAGTGCTCGACCCGAGCCGTTCGATCACCGCCGTCGCGAACGTGTCGCGCTCGATTCCGGGGCGCATGTAGCTGACCGTGACGGTGATCGGCTTCATCACGACCGAATCGTCGCCGATCACCCCAGCGAGCCCGGCGAAAGCGGCGAATTCGAGCAGGCCCGCGATCGCCCCGCCGTGGAGATAGCCGGGCCGTCCGACGACATCGTCATGATAGGGCATGACGACCAGCGAGCCGTCATGGTCCTCGAACCGAAGCTTCAGGAGATCTGCATAGGGCGGCAGCGCGCGCATGGCGCCGCTTCTTAGACTGCGCTCGCAAAGCCGCAAGCGCGGGCGCGCTAGTCCTTCGAGCGGTATCCGATAAGGGCGCCGAAGATGAAGCTCGCGAACAGGGCGAGCCGGACCTTGCTGCTGGGGTCATCCCAACCGAAATAATTCCCGCCCCAAACGATCAGGGCGACGAACATCGCGAGTGCCATCCCGATAATCATCGGCGTCCCCTCCCACTCGCCGGATACAGGCCGGCACAATCCCAAGGATGCGCCGCGATGGTGAACAGAGGGTAAAACTTGCCGCCGGATTCAAAGGGAGCCATAGGCGCGGCCATGAAAGCGCGCGTTTTCGTGACATTGAAGCCCGGGGTCCTCGACCCGCAGGGCAAAGCCATCCATCACGCCCTGGAAGGGCTCGGCTTTTCGGGCGTCAACGACGTCCGGGCGGGCAAGCTGATCGAGCTCGACCTTGCCGACGGCACGAGCGATTCCGACATCGAGGACATGTGCCGGAAATTGCTGGCCAATACGGTCATCGAGAATTTCCGGATCGAGCGGGCCGAGACGGCATGAAAACCGCCGTCATCGTCTTTCCCGGCTCCAACTGCGACCGCGACCTCGCGGTGGCTCTGGAGCAGGTGACAGGGCGAGCCCCGGCGATGGTCTGGCACCGGGAAAGCGAGCTTCCCGACGGCACCGCCTTCATCGGGCTTCCCGGCGGCTTTTCCTACGGCGATTATCTGCGCTCCGGAGCGATGGCGGCGCGGTCGCCGATCATCCGCGCCGTGGTCGATGCCGCCAACCGCGGGGTGCCGGTGCTCGGCGTTTGCAACGGTTTCCAGGTTCTGACCGAGACGGGCCTCCTTCCCGGCGCGCTGATGCGCAACGCTGGGATCAATTTCGTGTCGCGGCCGGTCGCCTTGACCGTCGAGAACAGCCAGAGCCTGTTCACCAGCGGCTACGAGGCGGGCGAGACGATCCGCGTCCCGGTCGCCCACCACGACGGCAATTATCAGGCGGACGAAGCGACTCTCGACAGGATCGAGGGCCAGGGACGGGTTGCGTTCCGCTATGCCGAGCGAGTCAACGGCTCGGCCCGGCAGATCGCCGGAATCCTCAACGATTCGGGCAACGTTCTCGGAATGATGCCGCATCCCGAGCGGGCGATCGAGCCGGCGCACGGAAGCATCGACGGAAGACGTCTGTTCGAAGGGCTCCTCGAAACCGTCGCCGCTTGAGCCTGTCGGCGCGGCGAGCAATCCGATAGACACGAAATTCACGCGCCCGTAGCTCAGCTGGATAGAGCACGTGCCTTCTAAGCATGAGGTCGCAGGTTCGAATCCTGCCGGGCGCGCCAAACTGCGTTTGCCAAATCGTCACACAATCTGCATCAAATTGACAAGCACACCCCCGGCGGCTGTTTGTCGCAGGGCGGCACCGCTTCAAGAATGATCGAGCGGCGCATGAGATTTGAACGGGTGGGAGAATATTCGAATGGCTACGCCCCGCGCGCAAAGGCAGCGCGCAATCGTCGACATCCTTCGCGAAGATTCGCCGCTCAGCCATGACGAGCTGACCGCGCGCCTGACCTCGGCCGGTCATCAGGTGAGCCGGGCAACAGTGTCGCACGACCTCGAGCAGATCGGCGCGGTCAAGGTGAAGCGCGGCCCGCAATTGGGTTACGCGCTTCCCGACCAGGTCGCCGATCGCGACCGCTCCGGCACGCGCCTTCGACGGATTTTCGGCGAATGGGTGCAGTCGATCGAGACGGCGGGCAACATGATCGTGGTGCGAACGCCTCCGGGCTCGGCCGGCCTGGTCTGCCTCGCGCTCGACCAGGCGAAGCTTCCCGAAATCGTCGGCACCATCGCCGGCGACGATACCCTGTTCATCGCGGTTCGAAGCGGCCTGCCCGTCGATCCCCTCGCCCAGCGGCTGCGCGAGTTCGTCGAGCTCGGCTAGCCGACCAGCTTTCCCGGGTTCATCAGTCCCAGCGGGTCGAGCGCCTTCTTGATCGCTCGAAGCGCGGCGAGGTCGCCGGGCGGTGCGAGCCGCTCGAGCTCGCCGCGCTTCATCTGGCCGATTCCGTGCTCGGCCGAGATCGAGCCTCCCGCGGCGGTCACCAGATCGTCGACGAAGCGGGTGATCGCGGGCCCCTCGCGTTCGATCCAGTCCGGCCCGGCGCGTCTGCCGGCACGGACGTGGAAATGCAGGTTTCCGTCGCCCAGATGGCCGAAGGCGCTCGCGACCGTGCCCGGGAACGCGCTTTCGACCGCAGCCTTCGCCTCGATCAGGAAGCGCGGCATGTCGGCGACGGCGACCGAAATATCGTGCGCCGTCGATGGCCCTTCTGCCCGCTCGGCCTCGGAGATCGAGTCGCGGATTCGCCACAGCGACTCGGCCTGCGCTCCGGACGCGGCGACCGTCGCATCCTCGACGAGCTTCGCTTCGAGCGCGTCGCCGAGCAATTTTTGCAGCAGTTCGGCAGGGTCGAGATTGGCGGAATCCGAAGTCGCTTCGATGAGGACGTTCCAGGGATGCACGTCCGAGAGAGGGTTTCGGGTTCCCGGAATATGCTTGAGGACAAGCGCAAGGCAATCGGCGGGAATCAGCTCGAAGCCCTCGATCCGGTCGGTTTTCGATTCAAATTCGCGCAGCAGGGCCAAAGCCGCTTGCGGATCGGCGACGCCCGCCCAGCCGACGGCGCGCGCATAAACGGAGGGAACGAGCCGAAGCGCGGCGGCGGTGACGATCCCGAGCGTCCCTTCCGCGCCGATCAGAAGCTGGTCGAGATTGTAGCCGCGATTGTCCTTCTTGAGGCCCGACAGACCATCGTGGATCGAGCCGCCGGGAAGCACGGCCTCGAGTCCCGCGACAAGCGAGCGCATGGTGCCGAAGCGAAGTACCTGGGTTCCGCCGGCATTGGTCGAAACCAGTCCGCCGACGGTGCAGCTGCCGCGAGCGCCAAGGGTCAGCGGGAATCGCCGGCCGACCGCCGCTGCCTGGTCGTGCAGGTCGGCGAGGATCATCCCGGCTTCCGCGATCGCGATATTGTTCTGTGCGCTGATCGAGCGCAGCCGGCTCATTCGCCGGAGCGACAGGATCAGGGCCGAGCCGTCGGGCGGCGGGGTCGCGCCGCCGACCATCGAGGTATTGCCGCCCTGCGGCACCAGCGGCACGCGTCGCTCGCCCGCCAGACTGACGATCGCCGCGACTTCCTCGGTGGAGTTGGGCGCCAGGATCGCCTGCGCACTGCCATGATAGCGGCCGCGCCAGTCGCTCAGCCACGGTTCGATCTCGGCCGGGTCGGTGATCGCTGCCTTCGCTCCGAAGCGCCGCTGGACGTCGTCGATGAGGACGGTGTGGTTGTCGCTGCTCACTCTGGCCTACTTGGCATTGCCGCCGCCGCGCGGCAAATGCGCGCCATGATCCTGCGGCCGCCAATCACGCTAATCGTCGCCCGTTCGCTCAACGGAGTGATCGGCCGCGGCGGCAAGCTGCCCTGGCATCTTCCGGCGGACCTGAAGCGATTCAAGGCGATCACCATGGGAAGCGCCATGGTGATGGGGCGCAAGACGTTCGAAAGCCTGCCCGGGCTGCTTCCGGGACGGCGCCATATCGTCCTGACCCGCGATCCCGATTGGGCCGCCGAAGGCGCAGAGGTCGCGCACGGCGCCGAGGAAGCGCTGGCGCTCGCCGGCGACGATCCGGTTTCGGTGATCGGCGGGGCCGACGTGTTCGCCTTGTTTCTGCCTATGGCCGACCGGGTCGAGCTCACCGAAGTGATCGACGATATCGATGGCGACACGATCATGCCCGACCCGCGCAAAAGCGCGGACTGGGAGGAAAGTGAAGTCGAAGTGCACGCGCCTCAGGACGGCCGCCCCGGGTTTCGGTTCCTTACTCTTGATCGCCGCCGGTCGTGCGCGGAAGCGCGGTGACATAGGTTCGATAGCGCTTCACCTGCTCGCTGAGCACGTCGTCGACCAGCGGCGCCATCTTTTCCGCCCCGCCATTGGCGAAGCCCGCGACCTTGTAGTCGAGCGTCAGCTGCGAGCCGCCCGCCGCCCTTTTCACCTGCACGTCCATGACTCCGGCGGTCGCTTCGTAGAGCAAGGGCCCGAGCGACCCGGTCATCACCAGCCGCTTGCCGGGCTCGACGTAAGCCACGTGCATATGCTCGACTCCGCCCCCGTCGGGCAGCCGCTCGCAAAAGCAGCCGCCGGCGCGCAGGGGCAGGCTCACCATCGCCGGATCGCCGCCGTAGGTATGTTCCGGGTCCCACCAGCCCGAAACGTCGCCGAGCGCCGCAAAGGCCACGTCCGGAGAAACGACGAGATTGACAACTATCCTGACTTCGAAGCCGTTGGCCGACGATCCGACGACGGCCGCGCCGGCGGGCGAAGCAAGCAACAAGGCAAGTGCCGCGAAATAGCGCATGGGCCCTCCCGCGCCGACAATGCCCCCGCTAGGCGGCGCCGTCCAGAATCGAGTCGACCGCTTTCGCGACCTCCTCGACAGGCGCCATCCCGTCGATCCGCCGAACCAGCCCGCGCTCTTCGTAGAAAGGGAGGATCGGCGCGGTCTTGGCGCGATATTCGGCCAGCCTGGTCCGAACCGTCTGCTCGTTATCGTCGGGCCGCCGCTTGAACTCGTGGCTTCCGCAGACGTCGCAGACGTTCTCGACCTTCGGCAGCTTGTAACGGTCGTGATAGGGCGCGCCGCAGCGAGCGCAGCTGAACCTGCCCGTGATCCTCTCGACCAGGGCATCCTCGTCGACATCGAGCTCGATGACATAATCGAGGCGCCGGCCTCGCTCGGCGAGTAACAAATCGAGCGCCTCGGCCTGGGCCCGGGTCCGCGGAAAGCCGTCGAAGATCGCGCCGCAATCGCCGATCGCGTCGAGCCGTTCGCCGATCAAAGCGCTGACGATCGCGTCGCTGACCAGTTCGCCCGCTTCCATGACGGCCTTGGCCTTGAGCCCGACGGGCGTGCCCTGGGCGACCGCGGCCCGGAGCATGTCGCCGGTCGAAAGCTGGACCATCCCGCGGGTCGCCTCGAGCCTTGCCGCCTGCGTGCCCTTGCCGGCTCCGGGCGGGCCGAGGAGAATGATATTCACCGAAAAGCTCCCCCTGTCCTCGCGGATCAGCGGCGGCGGCCGCTCTTGAGCTTCGCCTTCTTGATCAGATTTCCATATTCGTGGGCGATCAGGTGGCTCTGGATCTGGCTCACCGTGTCCATGGTCACGTTGACGACGATCAGAAGGCTGGTGCCGCCGAGACGGAATGGAATACCCGCCTGGGCGAACAGGAACTCGGGGATCAGGCAGATCATCGCCAGATAGGTCGCGCCAACCACCGTGATGCGCGTGAGCAGATAGTCGAAATAATGCTCGGTCGCCTTGCCCGGCCGGATTCCCGGAATGAACCCGCCGTGCCGCTTCAGATTCTCCGCGGTTTCCTCACTGTTGAACTGCACGGCCGTGTAGAAGAAGGTGAAGAAGATGATCCCGGCGCCGTAGAGCAGCATGTACAGCGGGCTTCCGTGCTGCAGATAGGTGCTGATGGTGATCAGCCACTCGCTGGTGTCGCTTCCCGCGCTCGCTCCGCTTCCCGCCCACTGGATGACCGTCAACGGCATCAGAAGCAGCGACGAGGCGAAGATCGGCGGGATGACGCCCGCCGTGTTGATCTTGATCGGCAGGTGCGAACGGTCCTGCTGCATCATCCCGCGCGCGGTCTGCCGCTTCGGATACTGGATCAGAACCCGGCGCTGGGCGCGCTCCATGAAGCAGATGAACCCGACGAGGCCGAGCGCGAGGAGGACGATTCCGGCGACCAGCATCGGGTCCATCGTCCCCGTTCGGCCGCCCTCGAACAGTTGGGCGATCGCCTGCGGAAGGCGAGCGACGATTCCGGCCATGATGATCAGCGAGACGCCGTTGCCGATTCCCCGGCTGGTGATCTGTTCGCCGATCCACATCAGGAACAAGGTGCCGCCGACGAGGCTGACGGTGCCCGCAAGCTCGAAGACGAGTCCAGGCTCGACCACCGCCTGAATGCCCTGCCGGACCGCTTGGGATTCGAGACCGCGGACGACCATATAGCCTTGGGCGAGGACCAGAACGACGGTCAGGTAGCGCGTGTACTGGTTGAGCTTCTTGCGCCCCGTTTCGCCCTCTTTGCGGAGCGCCTGCCACGGCCCGTACATCGTCGCTCCAAGCTGAACGACGATCGATGCGGTGATGTAGGGCATGACGCCGAGCGCGATGACGCTCATCCGCTCGAGCGCGCCGCCCGAGAATGTATTGAAGACGTCGAGAATCCCGCCGCTCTGCGTTTCGAACAGCGCCGCCATCGCTGCCGGATCGACGCCCGGGATCGGAACGAACGACAGGAACCGGAAGAGGATCAGCGCGCCGAGCGTGAACCACAGGCGCTTCTTGAGCTCGGTTGCCTTGGAGAAGTTGGCAAGATTGATGCTTGAAGCAAGTTGCTCGGCTGAAGATGCCATTGGACGTGAATTCCCCTAGACGCTCGCGCTCATATAGGCGGGACGGCCGTCATTGCGAGAAGCGAAACGACGAAGCAATCCAACCGGACTGCTTCGATTCGCCCGCAGTGATGGCTCAGGCGTTCTCCGCCGCCCTGGCCTTCTTCGCGCTGCCCTTTTTCGCGGCGGCCAGCTCGGCGGGCTTTTTCGCTTCGATGATCTCGACCGATCCGCCAGCCTTTTCAACCGCTTCGCGGGCGCCCTTGGAAATTCCCGCGACCTTCAGTGCCAGCTTGGCCTTGAGCTCGCCCTTGCCGAGCACGCGAACGCCGTCCTTGCCGCCGCGCGCCAGTCCCGCGTTCTTCAGCGAGTCATGGTCGAGCGTGCCCTTGGCGTCGAGCTTGCCGGCGTCGATCGCCTTCTGGATCGCGCCGATGTTCACTTCGGCATAATCCCTGGCGAAGATGTTGTTGAAGCCGCGCTTCGGCAGCCGCATGTGGAGCGGCATCTGGCCGCCCTCGAAGCCGTAGATGGAAACGCCCGAGCGGCTCTTCTGGCCTTTTTGACCGCGGCCCGCGGTCTTGCCCTTGCCCGAGCCGATTCCGCGGCCGACGCGCATCCGGCCCTTGCGGGCGCCCTCATTGTCCTTGAGTTCGTTCAGTTTCATGTCTTGCACTCGCTTTCGCTTTTGTCGCGCAGTTCCCCGGCGAAGGCCGGGGTCCAGTCCTAGAAAGAAACAGCCGCCGGAGGCGGCTCCTGGGCCCCGGCCTTCGCCGGGGAACAGTCATTAAGCTTCCGCCACGCTCACCAGATGCTGGACCTTGCGGACCTGACCCATCACTTCGGGAGTCGCCTCGACTTCGATGGTCCGATGCAACTTGTTGAGTCCCAGCCCGACCAACGTCGCGCGCTGCGTCTTGTCGCGGCGGATCGGCGATCCGGTCTGCGTAATCTTGATCTTCGCCATCACTCTTACTCCGTGATCGCTTCGGCCTGGGCCTCCGCCTCGGCCGTGCTTGCGCCGCCGCGGCCGAGCAGGTCGGCGACCTTCTTGCCGCGCCGCTGGGCGACCGAGCGCGGGCTCGTCTGCTCCTTCAATGCCTCGAAGGTGGCGCGGATCATGTTGTAAGGATTCGACGTGCCGACCGACTTGGTGACGACGTCGGCGACTCCGAGGCTCTCAAAGATCGCGCGCATCGGGCCGCCGGCGATGATTCCGGTCCCTGCGGGAGCCGAACGAACCGCGACTCGGCCGGCGCCGAAATGGCCGAGCCCGTCATGGTGAAGCGTCCGGCCGTCGCGAAGCGGAACCCGGATCATCGCCTTCTTGGCCGCCGCGGTCGCCTTGCTGATCGCTTCGGGAACCTCGCGCGCCTTGCCGTGGCCGAAGCCCGCGCGGCCCTTTCCGTCGCCGACCACCACCAGCGCCGCGAAACCGAAGCGCTTGCCGCCCTTAACGGTCTTGGAGACGCGGTTGATGTGGACGAGCTTCTCGATCAGCTCCTCGCCGTCATCGTCGCCGCCGCGCCCGCGTCGGTCGTCGCGACGGCCGCGGCCGCCACGGTCGCCGCCGCGCCCACGTCCCCCGCCGGGGCCGCGGCCGCCGCGCCCGCCACGGGGGCGCTGCTGCTGCTGCTGCTGCTGCCCGGTCTCGGCCGGAGCGGCCTCGGCCGGAGCTGCTTCAGCGGGCGCCGGCTCGGCCGTGCCCTCGGTCGGGACGACGACGTCCTCCTTGGCGGGCACTTCGGTCTGCGCCTGCTCGACGCCCTCGGCCTTGACCTCGGGTGTTTCGTTCTCTTGCACCATCTAAAACTCCAATCCGCCTTCGCGGGCGGCATCGGCCAGCGCCTTGACCCGGCCATGGAACAGGAAGCCGCCGCGGTCGAAGACCACCGACGAAACGCCAGCCTTCTTCGCGCGCTCGGCGATCGCCTTGCCGACGGCGGCAGCGCCCTCGCGGGTCGCGGCGCCCTTACCCTTCATGTCCTTGTCGAGGGTCGAGGCGGCGGCCACCGTCTTGCCCGCGCCATCGTCGATGACCTGGGCGTAAATATGCCGGCCCGAGCGGTGGACCGAAAGGCGCGGCTTTCCGGCGGATACGCCGCGAAGCGCGGTTCGGACCCGGCGGCGCCGGCGGTCGAAAAGGGAAAGATTCGCCATGGCTACTTCTTCTTGCCTTCTTTGCGGAAGATGTACTCGCCGCGATATTTGATGCCCTTGCCCTTGTACGGCTCGGGCTTGCGCCAGCGGCGGATTTCGGCCGCCACCTGGCCCACCTTCTGCTTGTCGATTCCGCTGATCTCGACGGTGTTCTGATCCGGCGTTTTCACGTCGACACCCTCGGGGACCGGGAAGTTGACGTCGTGGCTGTAGCCGAGCTGAAGTCGAAGGTTGCGGCCCTGCGCCTGCGCACGATAGCCGACGCCGGTGATCTCGAGGGTCTTGGTGAAGCCCTCGGTCACCCCGACGACCAGATTGTCGACGAGAGTCCGCTGCATCCCCCAGAAGGCGCGCGCCTGCTTCGTGTCGTTTGCGGGCTTCACGACAATCCCGTCGTCGCCGACCTCGTAAGCGATCTCGTCGCGCATTTGCAGCTGGAGCTGGCCCTTCGGTCCCTTGACGGACAGAATTCCGCCCTCGGTGGTTGCCGTCACGCCCTGGGGCAAGGGCACCGCGCGCTTTCCGATACGAGACATCTTAGAACACCTCCGCAAGCACTTCGCCGCCGACATTATGTTCGCGCGCCTCGGCGTCGGAGAGAACTCCGCGCGGGGTCGACACGATCACGACGCCAAGCCCGTTGCGGATTCGCGGCAGGTCCCGCGATCCCGAATAGACCCGGCGGCCGGGCTTCGACACGCGCGCCAGATGCTGGATCGCCGGCTGGCCCTCGAAATATTTTAGCTCGATCCGAAGGCCCTTCTGGCCCGCGAGCACCTCTTCGGAATAGCCGCGGATATAGCCCTCGCGCTGGAGCACATCGAGGACGTGCGCGCGCAACTTCGAAGCGGGCGTGAGGACACTGTCCTTGCGCGCCTGCTGGCCGTTGCGGATTCGGGTGAGCAGGTCACCCAGAGGATCGGTCATCGCCATCTAATGATCCTCCTTACCAGCTCGACTTCGTCACGCCGGGGATCAGGCCCTTGTTGGCCAGCTCCCGAAGCATGATCCGCGACAGACGGAACTTGCGATAATAAGCGCGGCTGCGGCCGGTCAGCTCGCAGCGGTTGCGAATCCGCGTCGGATTCCCGTTGCGCGGGATCTCGGCCATCTTCAGCCGCGCGATCAGCCGCTCGGTCTCGTCCCTGGACTCGTCGTTCGCGATAGCTTTGAGCTTCTCGTACTTCGACGCGTATTTCTGGACGAGCTTCTTGCGACGCTCGTTCTTGTTGATCGAACTCAGTTTCGCCATGACTTAAGTTCTTCTCCTGCGCAGACCGCTTACGCGGCCTGCTTCTCCTCTGCGTCCGCGGGGAACGGGAAGTTGAACAGACGCAGCAGCTCGCGCGCCTCCTCATCCGTCTTCGCGGTGGTGGTTACGATGATGTCCATGCCCCGGACCTTGTCGATCTCGTCGTAGTTGATCTCCGGGAACACGATCTGCTCTTTCAGGCCCATGGCGTAATTGCCACGACCGTCGAACGAGCGCGGGTTCAGCCCGCGGAAGTCGCGGACCCGCGGAAGAGCGACGGTGACCAGCCGGTCCAGGAATTCGTACATCCGGTCCCGGCGAAGGGTGACCTTGGCGCCGATCGGCATGCCTTCGCGAAGCTTGAACTGCGCGATCGACTTCTTCGCCTTGGTGATCACCGGCTTCTGGCCCGCGATCGCTTCCATCTCGCTGGCGGCCTTCTCGACGAGCTTCTTGTCGTTGGTCGCCTCGCCGACACCCATGTTGATGACGATCTTGTCCAGGCGCGGAACCTCGAGCGGGTTCTTGTACCCGAACTTGTCGGTCATCGCCTTGGCGATCCGGTCGTTGTAATCGGCCTTCAGCCGCGGCGTGTAGGACTTGGCGTCCTTCTTCGCCGGCTTGTCGGCCTTCTTCTCGGTCTTCTCGGTCATCTGCGCTTCCGCGGCCTCTTCGACCTTCTTGTCGTCGTCAGCCATTGATCAGCTCCCCGGACTTGGCCGCGACCCGGACCTTCTTGCCGTCGCGAATCTCGAAGCGGACCCGGGTGGCCGCGCCGGTCTTCGGGTCGGCGACCGCGACGTTCGAGATGTGCAGCGGCGCTTCCTTGCGCTCGATCCCGCCCTGCGGGTTGATCTGGGTCGGCTTGCGGTGGCGGGCATGGACGTTGATTCCGGAGACGATCACCTTGTCGTCTTTCGGAATCACCTTCGTCACTTCGCCGGTGCGCCCCTTGTCCTTGCCGGACAGGACCACGACCGTGTCGCCCTTGTGAATCTTCTGGGCCATTACAAAACCTCCGGGGCGAGGCTGATGATCTTCATGTGCTTCTTCGCCCGAAGCTCGCGAACGACCGGGCCGAAGATGCGCGTTCCGATCGGCTCGTCCGCCTTGTTGACCAGCACCGCGGCGTTGGAATCGAAGCGGATCACCGAACCGTCGGGACGGCGGATGTCCTTGGCGGTGCGGACGATCACCGCGCGGTGAACGTCGCCCTTCTTCACCCGGCCGCGCGGCGCCGCTTCCTTGACGGAAACGACGATGATGTCGCCGACTCCGGCGACCCGGCGCTTCGAGCCCCCCAGCACCTTGATGCACTGGACGCGCTTGGCCCCGCTGTTGTCCGCGACGTCCAGGTTGGACTGCATCTGGATCATTGTTCGACCCTTACCCTCTCAAATATCGCTCAGGCGTCCGCTTCCGCGACGTCCTCGGCTTTCGCCCCGGATTTCTCCTTGGCGCCCTTGCCCTTCGAAGCCTTGGCCGGCTTCTTTTCGGTCTTCTCGGCCTTTTCCCTGGCCGGCTTGCCCTTCTCCTCGGCGGGAGGAGCGACGGCCTCGGGCTCGTCGATCTCGACCGCTGCGACCTTCGCCGCGCCGAGCCGCTCGATCACCGTCCAGCTCTTGTGCTTCGAAATCGGGGCGCATTCCTCGATGCGCACCTGCTCTCCGGCGCGGTACGCATTGTCCGCGTCGTGGGCGTGATACTTTTTCGAACGGCGGATGATCTTGCCGTACAGCGGGTGCTTCACCCGCCGGTCGACGCGGACTGTGACGGTCTTGTCACCCTTGTCCGAAACCACCGTTCCAATGAGGACGCGCTTTGGCATCTCGAATAGTCTCCCTTACGCCTTCACGGCCTGTTCGCGGGCGCGCTGGTTCTGAAGCGTCTTGATCCGCGCGATGGTCTTGCGGACCACGGTCACGCGCGAAGGCTTCTCGAGCTGGTTGGTCGCCGCCTGGAAGCGCAGGTTGAACTGCTCGCGCTTCAGCTCGATCAGCTGCTGCTGCAGCTGGTCGTCGGTCTTGACCTTGAGATCGTCGATTGCGGCCATGATCAGCGCTCCTCCCCGGCCAGTGTCTCGCCGAGGCGAGCAACCACCTTGGTCTTGATCGGCAGCTTTTCGGCCGCGCGCTCGAACGCAGTCTTGGCGAGCGGACCGGGAATGCCGTCCAGTTCGAACAGGATCCGGCCCGGCTTCACCCGGGCGACCCAGAATTCGGGCGCGCCCTTGCCCGAGCCCATGCGGACTTCGGCCGGCTTCGAGCTCACCGGAACGTCGGGGAACACGCGAATCCAGAGGCGCCCGGCGCGCTTGATGTGGCGCTGGATCGCCCGTCGGGCGGCCTCGATCTGGCGCGCGGTGATCCGCTCCGGCTCCATGGCCTTCAAGCCGAAAGCGCCGAAGTTCAATTCGGTCCCGCCCTTGGCGTTCCCATGGATTCGGCCCTTGAAGGCCTTGCGGAACTTGGTGCGCTTGGGTTGCAGCATCTCTTTTTTCCTAAAGCCCTAGCGGCCGCGGTCTTCGCGGGCCGGACGGACTCCGGAGGTCTGTGCCTCCATCATCAGCCGGTCCTGGGCGGTCGGGTCGTGACCCAGGATTTCGCCCTTGAAGATCCAGACCTTCACTCCGCAAACGCCATAGGCGGTGTGCGCCTCGGCCTCCGCGTAATCGACGTTTCCGCGAAGCGTGTGCAGCGGCACCCGGCCTTCGCGATACCATTCGGTGCGGGCGATCTCGGCGCCGCCCAGACGGCCCGCGCAGGTGATCCGTATGCCCTCGGCGCCAAGGCGGAGAGCGGACTGAACCGCGCGCTTCATCGCCCGGCGGAACGCGATCCGGCGCTCGAGCTGATCGGCGACCCCTTGGGCGACCAGCTTGGCGTCGACTTCCGGCTTGCGGATTTCGACGATGTTCAGGCTGACGTCGCTCGAGGTCATCGACTGCAGCTTCTTGCGAAGCTTTTCGATGTCGACGCCCTTCTTGCCGATGATCACGCCCGGGCGCGCCGCGTAGATCGAAATCCTGCAGATCTTCGCCGGACGCTCGATCACGACCTTGGAGATCGCCGCCTGCGGAAGCAGGTCGAGGATATAGCGGCGGATCTTCAGGTCTTCGAGCAGAAGCCGGCCGTAATCCTGGCCTTCCGCGAACCAGCGGCTGTCCCAGGTCCGGTTGATCTGCAGTCGGAGCCCGACGGGTGAGGTTTTCTGGCCCATGAGGTTATGCTTCTTCCTGCTCGCGGACGACCACCCGGAGGCGGCTGAACGGCTTGACGATGCGCGCCGAGCGGCCGCGCGCGCGGGTCATGAAGCGCTTCATCGAGAGCGACTTGCCGACGCTCGCTTCGGCGACGACCAAGGCGTCGACGTCGAGATTGTGGTTGTTCTCCGCATTGGCGACGGCCGAAGCCAGCACCTTGCGGACATCCTCCGCCATTCCCTTGGGCGAGAATTTGAGGATGTTGAGCGCTTCCTCGACCTTCCGGCCGCGGATCATCTGGGCGACCAGGTTCAGCTTGCGGGCCGAGCCGCGGATCGTGTTGCCGACGGCCAGCGCTTCCTTGTCGCCGACCTTGCGTGGTGCAGCCTGCTTGCCCATCAGCGCTTGCCTTTCTTGTCGGAGGCATGGCCGTGG
Organism: Sphingomicrobium sp.; assembly: GCA_035717805.1. Classification (GTDB taxonomy): domain Bacteria; phylum Pseudomonadota; class Alphaproteobacteria; order Sphingomonadales; family Sphingomonadaceae; genus Sphingomicrobium. The sequence goes on along the minus strand of DASTIF010000102.1, from coordinate 672 downwards.
AAGGTCCGCGTCGGAGCGAACTCGCCGAGCTTCATGCCGACCATGTCCTCGTTGACCGACACCGGCACGAACTTGCGGCCGTTGTAGACATTGAAGGTGAGGCCGACGAACTGCGGCAGGATCGTCGAGCGGCGCGACCAGGTCCTGATCGGCGCACGGCCGCCCTTGTCCTGAGCGGCTTCCGCTTTCTTCAAAAGCGAAAGCTCGACGAACGGGCCTTTCCAGACGGAACGGGCCATTGCTTAACCCTTCTTCTTCGCGTGACGGGACCGGATAATGAACTTGTCGGTCGCCTTGTTGCTACGAGTGCGGGCACCCTTGGTCGGCTTGCCCCACGGAGTGACCGGATGACGGCCGCCCGAAGTCCGGCCCTCGCCGCCGCCGTGCGGATGGTCGACCGGGTTCTTGGCGACGCCGCGGGTCAGCGGGCGCTTGCCGAGCCAGCGGGTGCGGCCCGCCTTTGCCAGGGTCTGGTTGCCGTTGTCCGGGTTGGACACGGCGCCGACGGTCGCCATGCAGTCGGAGCGGATGTAGCGCTGCTCGCCTGAATTCAGCCTGACGATGACCATGCCCCGGTCGCGTCCGACGACCTGCACATAGGTGCCCGCGGCGCGCGCGATTTGGCCGCCCTTGCCGGGCTTCAGCTCGACATTGTGGACGATGGTGCCGACC
>DASTIF010000101.1:0-5246 GCA_035717805.1 Sphingomicrobium sp. | reverse complement strand
CCGCCCTCGGCGAGAATTTTCGAGTCGCGAGCGAAGGTCGAGGGATTGCAGCTGACATAGGCGATCCGCCCGACCTTTGACCCGGCCAGTTGCTCCACCTGTTGCCGGGCCCCGGCGCGAGGTGGATCGATGATGACTGCGGCGAACCGCGCGAGCTCGGCAACATCGAGCGGCCGGCGGAAGAGGTCGCGATGCTCGACCGTCATGTTCGGAGCAGCCCGCATGAGGGACGCGGCCGAATCGCGCGACGCCTCGGCGGCGTAGGAGGCGTTCGTCGCCAGCGCGAAGGTGCCCAGCCCGGCGAAAAGGTCCGCGATAGCGCCAGCCTGCCCGACGCACTCACGAACGCAGCCGGCCAGCGCAGCTTCGCCGTCCGCCGTCGCCTGTAGGAAGGCGCCCTGAGGAAAGGCGATTGTTCTGCCGCAAAGCGTCACCGTGGCCCCCAGGGGCTCGTAAACTGTCTCTGGACCGCCGCCGCTGTCGACCGACAGTCGGGCGAGCTTCTGTGCGACCGCAAATTCGGTGAGTGTCTCGATCGCGTCGAGCCCCTCGGCACTGACATTGCGAAGCACGACATCCACGCCTCGATCGATGAGCGCGAGTTGCGCCTCGGCCCCCCGCTTCGGCGACAGCAGGCGTGAAAACAATTGCCTCAGCGGCTCGACCAGCGCGAAAAGTTCCGGCCGAAGGATATGGCACTCGCGCATGTCGATGATCCGGTGCGACTTCTCCGCGTTGAACCCGACCACCGCACCCTGGCCCACTTTCAGCGCTTTGAGCGTTGCCCGCCTTCGCGAACGGGGCGGGGACAGATGCGGCTCGCGGATCTCGGTGGCGAGATCATGTTGTGCCAGAGCGGTCTCGAGTCGCGTAACGAGGAAGCCTCGATAAGCGTGGTCATCGGCATGCTGCAGCTGGCACCCGCCGCATTCGGGGAAATGGCGGCACGGAGGCTCCTGGTGATGCCCGCCGAAGGCTAGCGCCCCGTCGTCCAGGACAGCATCGCCGGGCACGGCGAACTGCACATGGCGGCCGCTCCGCGTCACGCCATCGCCGCGCGCCGCTATCCGGACAACGAGCTCGTTCACAACAGATCGAGCGCTTTCGGAATTGCCGAGGCAAGGTCATCGGCGATCAGCTGCGGACCGGCGATCTCCGCCGCGCGGCCGTGAAGCCAGACGGCCGCGCAGGCTGCTTCGAATCCAGGCAAATCGCGCGCCCGCATTGCCGCGACGATTCCAGCGAGCACATCGCCGGTGCCGGCAGTCGCCAACCAGGCGGGGGCGGGAGAAGCAAAGCCGATGCGCCCGTCCGGCGATGCGACGATCGTGTCCGGCCCCTTGTAAACGATTACAGCGCCGGACCGTCGGGCCGATTCCAGCGCCTGATCGGCCTTGCTTCCCTCCAACTCGCCGAAGAGTTCGCGGAATTCACCCGCGTGCGGGGTGAGGATGGCATCTTGTCCCTTGAGCCTTTCCGGCTCTCCGATCTGGCCGATGGCATCGGCATCGATGACCTTTGGCGCTCTGGCCGTGAGGGCGAGCGTCAGAACCTGCGGAATCTCGCCCATTCCCGGACCGACGAGGATGCAGGCGATGCGCTCGTCCGAAAGCACCGCCGTGTCGGTCTGGACGATGGCTGACGGCAATCCTTCGATCTGTTGCGACGTGCTGACCCGGACATAGCCCGCGCCGGCCCGCGCCGCGGCGGTTGCGGCGAGCGCGATCGCACCCGGCATCTTGCCGGCGAGGGCATGGACCAGGCCGCGATCATATTTGTGGCCCGACGGATCGAGCGGCGGAATTTGCGGCGGGCCGATCTCGTGCCACTCCGTCTCGGCCGCGATTCCAATGTCGGCGAGAACGACTCGTCCGCAGCTATGCATCGCCGGGACAAGCCGGTGCGCGGGCTTGAGAGCGCCGAAGGTCACCGTCAGATCGAAGTCCGGAACCTCGTTGAGCATCGCCCCGCTATCGCTGTCGATGCCGCTCGGAACGTCGCAGGCAACGCGGACGCTCGCGGCAGTGGCCAGCTTGGAAACCTCTTTCGTAACAGATACTTCGACCGGTTTGCTCAATCCCGTTCCGAACAGGCAGTCGATCAGAAGCGGTGCGGGCTGTGTATCGCCATTGAATGGTTCGACATCGCCATCGAACTGCGATCGCGCCCATTTCGCGCCGCCGCTTTTCGGTTCTGCGATCGCCGCAACCCTGACCGCGATGCGCCTTTCCGCGAGATGCCGGGCGGCGACATAGCCGTCGCCCCCATTGTTGCCCGGCCCGCACAGGATCAGCGCCGGCAGTGGACCGGCGAAACGCAAGGCCGCCTCGGCGAGCGCCGCGCCCGCCCGCTCCATCAAAGTTTCGACAGAGGTTCCGCCATCGATCGCCGCTCGCTCGGCGGCACTCATCGCTGCTGCAGTCAGGATTGGACGCCCGCTCATCGCGGACCGTCTAGCGCAGGCGCGTTGTCAGGCGCCACCATTCGCGCGGAACGCCCTCTGCCGCGTGATCGCGCTGGGCTTCGGTTTCGAACAAAGCGAAGCAGGTCGCGCCGCTTCCGGACATTCGAACGCAATGCGCGCCGTCCTGAGTGGACAGCCAGGCAATGATGCTGCCGATCTGGGGGGCCATCGATGCCGCCGCGGGCTCGAGATCGTTGCGACCATGCCGCCAGTCGCCGAGCGGTCCCCGATCCACCCCGTCCCAGCGGCCGAACACCTCGGCGGTCGAAAGCTCGACCCGCGGGTTCACCAAAAGCACGGGGGTTCCCGAAAGATCGAGATCGACCGGCTCCAGTTCGTCGCCCCTGCCCTGTCCGCGCATCGGAGCGGAATGAATGCAGGCCGGGACATCGGCGCCAAGCTCGCGTCCGATCTCATCGAGCCGGTCGAGCGGCCAGTCCAGGCCCCAAAGGCCATTGAGCAGTCGAAGCGCCGCCGCGGCATCGGCCGAGCCGCCGCCAACGCCAGACGCCACAGGCAGATTTTTTTGCAATCGCAGATTGGCCCCGCGATCGCTTCCGCTATGCCTCTGCAGGGCTTCGGCCGCCCTCACGACAAGATTGTCATCCGATTCCAGGCCCGCGCCAAACTGTCCCTGGACAGCAAGGGAGATCGACTCCGATTCTTCGGCGGTCAGTTCATCCCCGTCTTCGCAAAAAGCGAAAATCGTCTCGATGCGGTGATTGCCGTCGGCCATCCGCTCGCGCACGTGCAAAGCCAGGTTGAGCTTCGCGTACGCAATTTCGGACGTGACGCTCAAGGCGCCGCGGTCGCCTGTGAAAGACCGGCGTCGATCTTGCTCTTGATCCGCGCCACCGCTTCATCCTCGGCGGTCGCAAGCGCCGCTCGCCACGCGAACCGCGCTTCGAACCGGCGCCCAGCGGCGTAAAGCGCGTCGCCGAGATGCTCCTGGATCTCCGCCTGCGCCGGATCGCCGATAGCGGCCTTCTGGAGCATTTCGATCGCTTCCTCGAGGCGGCCCCGCTTGTAGAGCGCCCAACCAAGGGAATCGGTGATCGACGCATCGTCCGGAGCAAGCTCGCTCGCCTTTCGGATCAGGGCCTCGGCCGCTTCCAGGTCCTCGCCATGCTCGAGTTTCGCGTAACCCAGAAAATTGAGAATCAGCGGTTCGTCCGGAGCGATCGCGATTGCCGAGCCCAGCGCCGCCTTGGCTTCGGGCCAACGGTCGGCCGATTCAAGGGCGCTGGCCTGCAGCAGAAGCAACGGCCACATCTGCTCCTTGTCGTTATGGTCCGCACGGGCGAGCGCCTGGCCATAGGCCGCGGCGGCTTCGTTATTTCGGTCCATCGCGGAATAAATGTCGCCAAGCCTGGCGAAATCGCTACCTGTCGAACCGCGCGCGTTGGTCGCCGCCTGGGCCAGCTGCAGCGCTTCCGGATAGCGCTTGGCGCGCGCCAGTATGCGCACTTCGGAATCCAGGGCTTCGGCCTTCAGCGGATCGTCATTTGCAATCGAGTGAAGGGCCGCGAGAGCGTCCGGCAGTCGCTCCTGTTCGGCGAGGAGGTTTGCGAGCAGGATCGCGCTAGAACCATTCTGCGGCGCAGCGAACCGGGCGACCTGGACGATGTTTACCGGCGCCGCCGACGCGCTCTGCGACCTTCGCATTTCGAGCGCCAGCGCAATCAGCTGCTCCGAGAAAGCCTCGTTCGCGCTGTCGATCGCCGCGCTCTTTAGCCCGCTCCGTCGCAAAGCCTGACGAAGTTCGGTTGTGTCCCCCGAAATCCCTTCGAGCATCATGTCGGCGCGCGCCGAGTCCCTCGCCGCGGCGAAGCCGGCGGCCAGTGCAAGCCGAAGCCGATATTCGCGAGGTCCGGCCTTGCCGATCGCCCGCCTCGCATATGGCTCGGCCTGCGCGCTTTGTCCGAGCTCCAGCAGGATCAGCGCGTTTTCCTCGTCGACGAAGGGAAAGAAGGCGCTGCTCTTCGGAACGCGAGCGAGGATCGCGAGCGCACCCGCGGAATCCTTGCGGTCGGCGGCGGCCCAGGCTTCGATCAGCGGCGCCCAGAAGGTCAGGTCGGCATCGTTGCCGGCCTTGGACAGAATCTTGAGGGCCTCGGCGCTCTGACCGCGCTTGAGTGCGTCGGCGGTGAGCAAGAGCTTGGAATCGATCGACATCGACGCCTGCGGCACCTGACGCACGAGCCGAAGCGCCAGATCCATGTCGCCGGCGCTGATCGCCTCGGCGATCGCCTTTTGCCGGAGCGCTGAATCGCTCGAGGAGGCAGCAAGCTGCGCGAAGCGCTCCGCGGCGAGCGAATGGTCGCCGCTGATCGAAGCGGCGCGCGCCGCCACATAGGCTCTCGCGGGATCGCTCGACACTTCGGGAACGCGCGCGGTTGCCGGCGCCGCGATCAGAAGCGCTGCAAGAGCAAACGGGATGGAATTACATGTTCGGGTAATTGGGACCTCCGCCTCCTTCGGGAACGACCCAATTGATGTTCTGCATCGGGTCCTTGATGTCGCAGGTTTTGCAGTGAACGCAATTCTGGGCATTGATCTGAAGCCGCGGCTGACCGCCCTCCTCAACAAATTCGTAAACGCCGGCGGGGCAATAACGCTGCTCCGGCCCGGCATAATCGGCGAGATTGACCGAAATGGGTATGTCGACGTCCTTGAGCGTCAGATGAACCGGCTGATCTTCCTCGTGATTGGTGTTCGAAATGAACACCGATGATAGCCGATCGAAGGTGATTGTCCCATCGGGCTTGGGATAATCTATCGG
>DASTIF010000100.1:0-10909 GCA_035717805.1 Sphingomicrobium sp. | reverse complement strand
ATGGCGCTTGGAAGCATTGGCGTCACCGGCACCAGCGCGGCGAACGCGCTCGCGGCCGACGCCGACCTGGTGATTGGCCTCGGCACCCGGCTTCAGGATTTCACGACCGGCTCCTGGGCATTGTTCGGTCCCGATTGCCGGATAGCGCAGGTCAACGTCGCTCCCCACGACGCGCACAAGCGCGGAGCGCTTGCGGTGGTCGGGGATGCACGGTTCACTCTCGACGAGCTCGCGCGCGAGCTGGACGATTGGAAAGCGCCGGCGGGTTGGACGGCGCGCATCGCACCGGCGGTTGCCGATTGGAATTCGGCCTGGGACAGCGCGACCGGCGCCGGCGGCGGCGGGCTACCCTCCGACGCGCAGGTGATCGGGGCGGTGTGGCGAACGGCTCCGGGCGATGCGATCGTCGTCGGCGCCGCCGGCGGGCTTCCGGGCGAACTGCACAAGCTTTGGCGTGCCCGAACCGACGACGGCTATCATCTCGAATATGGTTATTCGTGCATGGGCTACGAGATCGCGGGAGCGCTTGGCGTCAAGCTCGCCGCACCGGACCGCGAGGTCATCGCGATGCTCGGTGACGGAAGCTATCTGATGCTCAATTCCGAGCTCGCGACTTCCGTAGCGATGGGCGCAAAGCTTATTGTCGTCCTGCTCGACAACCGTGGCTTCGGCTGCATCAACCGACTCCAGAAGGCGACCGGCGGCGAGCCGTTCAACAACCTTTTGCCCGACACGCCCGACGTGGATTTCGTGGGACATGCGAAGGCACTCGGAGCTGAAGCGGAAAAGGCGGACAGCATAGCCGGGCTCGAAAGCGCGATGGAGCGCGCCCTTGCGTCGACTCGGTCCTACGTAATCGTCATCGAAACCGACCCCGAAAAAAGCACCGAAGCGGGCGGCGCCTGGTGGGACGTCGCGGTGCCCGAAGTCTCCGACCGCGAAGCGGTGCGCCGGGCGCGCGGCGACTATGACGACAAGGTTCGAAGGGTGCGACGATGAGCGTCCGCTTCGGGGTGAGCCCGATCGCCTGGATCAACGACGACATGCCGGAGCTTGGCGGCGACACGCCCGTCGAAACGGTGCTCTCGGATGCGTCGGAAGTCGGCTTTTCCGGAGTCGAGCTCGGCGGAAAGTTTCCGCGCGACCCGGAAGCTCTTCGAACGTTGCTCGACAGTTGCGATCTCGAACTGGTCGGCGGGTGGTACAGCTCGAACCTGCTCGTTCGTTCGGCCGAGGCCGAAATCGCGGCGATGCGGGATCATCTGGAGTTGCTTCAGGCGCTCGGGAGCAATGTCTTCGTGATCGCCGAGACGAGCAACGCGATCCACGGCAATCGCGATTGCCCGCTCTCCAATTCACCGACGCTCGACGATAGCGAAATGGCCAGTTTGGGCGAACGATTGACGCAAGTCGGCGATTTCCTGGAGTCGGAGGGCGTCAGGCTCGCCTATCACCACCATCTCGGAACGGTCGTGGAAACGGCCGACGAGCTGGATCGATTCCTCGCAGCCACAGGGAAGAGCGTCGGACTGACTCTCGACACGGGCCACGCCGCGCTGGGCGGGATCGACGCCTTGAAGATACTCCGCACCCACCGGCAGCGCATTGCCCATGTCCACTGCAAGGATATCCGCCGTGCCCGGTTCGACAAGCTCATGGCGCGCGGCGGAAGCTTCCTCGACGGCGTTCTCGACGGCATGTTCACCGTTCCCGGCGACGGCGACCTGGATTTCTCGGCGTTCATGGAGACACTGTCGGGAATAGGCTATTCGGGCTGGATCGTGGTCGAAGCGGAACAGGACCCGGCGGTCGCCGACCCGCGCACCTATGCGCGGCTCGGCCTCAGCGTGCTTCGCGGCCAGGCGGTTCTGTCGGGGCTGGAGGAAGCGGCATGACCCTTCGCGTTCGACCGCACGCGCCCGGTCCCGACGGCCTTGTCCTCGAAGTCACGCCGCAATCCGCCGGCTGGGACCATGTCGGGTTCAAGGCGGTGAGGCTGCACCCCGGCGAGATTTATCAAGGGGGCGAAGAGGATCGCGAAGCCTGCCTGGTGGTCCTCACCGGAACCGCCGACGTCGAAGTCGACGGCGCGTCGTTCGACGGCCTCGGCGGCCGCTCGAGCGTGTTCGAGGACAAGGCGCCGGGCGCGGTCTATGCGCCCGCCGGGTCGCGCTATCGGGTGATCGCTACTACCGACGTGGAGCTTGCAATTGGAAGCGCCCCTGCCCGACCGTCCGGCGAAGCGCGGCTGATCGGGGCCGACCATATGTCGCGCGAGGTGCGCGGCAAGGGCACCAACCAGCGCTTCATCCGCAATATCCTGCCCGAGACCGAGCCCGCGCAAAGTCTTCTCGTCGTCGAGGTCATCACGCCGGGCGGCCACTGGTCGAGCTATCCGCCGCACAAGCACGACACGGCGACCGACGGCGAGGAGACCGCGCTCGAGGAGACCTATTACCATCATATCAGCCCGCCGCAGGGCTTCGCTTTCCAGCGCGTCTATACCGACGACCGGTCGATCGACGAGACGATGACCGTGGAGGACGGCGACCTCGTCATGGTCCCGCGCGGCTATCACCCGGCGGGCGCTCCGCACGGCTACGACCTTTACTATCTCAACGTCATGGCGGGGCCGAAGCGGCAGTGGATCTTCCGAAACGACCCCGCGCACGAATGGATCGCCCGCAAGTGACGAACGCGGCCCGGCAATCGTCCGAAACCTCGCCTTTGCTCTCGGCGATGATCGACGCCGCGCGGCTTGCCGGCGACGGGTTGCGCGAGGATTTCCTCAAGATCTCGTCGCTCGAAATCGAGCGCAAGATCGGCCCGGACCCCGTTTCCGCGGCCGACCTCCGTTCCGAAAAGACGCTTCAGGCCGCGCTTTCGTCGGCTTGCCCGGACTATGGCTTTCTCGGCGAGGAAGGCGGGCTCGTCGAAGGCGCCGATCAGTCGAGCATGTGGGTCGTCGACCCGCTCGACGGAACCGCCAACTTTCTGTGTGGGCTTCCGCTGTTCGCGGTGAATGTCGCTCTCGTCAGCAGCGGCAAGGTGGTTGCGGGAGTCACGCATCTGCCGATGCTCGGTGAGACGTTCTGGGCGGAAGTCGGCGGCGGCGCCTGGCTCAATGGAAACCCGATCCATGTTTCCGGCCAGAGCGAGTTGATCCGATCGATCCTGGCGGTCGGTATTCCGTTCGCGGGAAAGCCCCGGCACGGCCAGTTCGTGGCCGAGATGGAACGGCTGACCGAGAAGGTTCTGGGGCTTCGCAGGCTCGGCGCCGCGGCGGTCGACATGGCCTATGTCGCTTGCGGCCGATTCGACGCTTATTGGGAACAGAGCCTCAATGCCTGGGACATGGCCGCCGGCGTCGTCATCGTCGAGGAAGCGGGCGGAACAGTCACCGACACGCTTGGCGGGCCGCTCGACCTGATGGGCGGGACGGTGCTCGCCTCGACCCCCGGGATTCATTCAGAGCTCGTCGTGGCGCTCGACCCAGTGGATGCCTGACAAGCGCTCGCCCGCAAGGCTCGGCTTCGCTCTCCTCCTGCTCGCCGCCAGCCAGCCGCTGTGCGCGCAGGCGAAGGACAAGGTCGAGGTCTTCGCCGCCGACTATTTCGCGTCGGCTCGACCGGCAGACGCCTATGACATGGTTCGGCGGTTGCCCGGATTCGAGCTCGTCGAGGGCGACGAGGACGTGCGCGGCTTCGCGGGCTCGCGCGGCAACGTTCTGTTCGACGGGCGGGCGCCTTCCGGCAAGCAGGAAAGCCTGGAAGAACAGCTTCGGCGAATCCCCGCTTCGAGCGTGCTTCGAATCGAACTGATCCGCGGCGGCGCGCAAAGCGCGGCGACGGGGGGTTACGACCTTGTCGCGAATCTCGTGCTCCGGAAGGCGACTTCCGCTTCCTATTCGGCGCTCGCCGGAGCCTCGGGGGCGCCCGAGATCGGAGTGAAGCCGGACTTCCGTCTGGAAATGTCGCGGCAGTCGGGCGAGCGCAGGCTGAGCGGGGCGGCGGCTTTGGAGACCGACATCGACGACGATTCCGGGCGCGGGGCGATCGTCGAGACGAATTCCGCTGGCGACCTCATCGGACGCGAGGACCGCGACGAGCGCGAGGTGCAGCGCACTGCGTCGCTCGACGGAGAATATAAGCTTCCCGCGGGACGCGGCGAACTGGTCGCGAACCTCAACGCTGCACGCGAGCGGACGCTCGAGCGGATAGAGTCCGCCAGCGACGATGAATCGGTTGTCGCCACAGACCGCGAGCGCCTGTGGAGCGGAGAGGGCGGCTTGCAGTACCGCTCGGCGCTGGCGGGCGGCGATGTCGAGGCTCTGGTCACGCACCGGCTGGGCAGGCTGACGGCGAAGGCAGTCGAGGAGGACGAAAGCTTCGCCGAGCGAACGCGCACGAGCGAAAGCATCGCCCGGGTCGAATTTCGCCGCGGCGGAGAGGATTTTCGCTGGTTCGGGAGCGCGGAGGGGGCGTTCAACCGGCTGACCAGCGACGCGAGACTGGTGATCGGCGGAAGCGAAGTGCCGATCTCGGGTTCCGACGTGCATGTCAGCGAGCGGCGCGCCGAGGGTGCCCTGGGCGCGATCTGGAAAGCCGGCGAACTGATCGTCGAGCCTTCGATGCGCGCCGAGATATCCACGATCCGGTCAACCGGCGACAGCCCGCAACGCGAGCATTTCCTCTTCTGGAAGCCGCGCCTTCGAGCGACCTGGGAACGCGGCGGCACCCGGATCCAGTCGACGATCGAGCGCGAGGCGGCGCAGCTCGATTTCGGCGATTTCGTCGCTTCGGCCGAGCTAGACCGCGATGACGTTACCGCCGGAGCGACGTCGCTTCGCCCGCCGACGACGTGGTCGTTCTCGACCACGTTCGAGCAGCGTTTCTGGGGCGACGGCGCGCTGTTGCTGACATTCCGCAAGGAATGGATCGACGACGTCATCGATCAGGTGCTCGTCGAGCGCGGCGGCGAGCTCTTCGACGCGGTCGGCAATATCGGCAAGGGCACGCGGCGGGTTGCTCGTGCCGAGCTGACCGCGCCGTTCGACAGGCTCGGCGTTCCCGGGATGCAGATGCGGGCCGGACTGGCTTTCATAAGGAGCCGGGTCACCGATCCGACGACGGGGGAGAAGCGAATCATCTCCGGCGACCGGCCTTTCGAAGGCAGCCTTAGCCTTATTCACGACATACCGGGCGGCCGCTGGAGCTGGGGCGCCAACGCCGAATTCGCTCACCGGGAACGCGACTTCGGATTCGATGAAGTCGAGCTCGAGCGAAAGGGCACGTCGTTCGGAGCGCATGTGGAGTTCCGGCCGAGGCCCGATCTGCGCTTCCGGCTCGAGGCGGAAAACATCGGCTCGCGCTCGCTGGTCGAAACCCGCGACGAATATGATGGAACGCGCGCCGGCGGCGTCCTGGATTCGAGCGAGCGGCGGCGAATCCGGACCGCGCCGATTTTCATCGTCAGCATTCGAAAGACGTTCGGCGCAGCGTCCGATTAGTGCGGGATGAGCCCGCTCCTCCGGCGAAAAGTCTGGGTCGCTTCCAGAACGTTGGTCCCGCTGCCGTCGTCGGGCGTGCTGAACATCCTCACCGTGGCCGTGTCGCCGTCGAGCAGCAAATGCGCATAGCCCCAGGTCATGCCCTTGGTGAAATAGGTGGTGAGCTCCGGATTCTCGCGCGCCTGATGGGCCATGAACCAGCTGTTGAGCGGGCGCTGTTTCGAGGCTGCCCCGGAAACGATCTCCGGTAGCGGCGGGACCGTCTGGCCGGGAAGCGCCTTGGCGCAACTGTCGGTGTGAAGCTCGAGCGTGTGCTCGTGGCCAGCGAGGTACAAATCGGCATATTTGCACAGGATCGGGAGGATCAGGCGGCGCATCACCCGCGCTTCCTGGAACTTGCTTCCCGCCGACGACCAGATCGGGTGGTGCGCCATCACGATTTTCCAACGCGCGTCGGAATCGCGCAGCGATCGCTCGAGCCAGGCGACCATATTCTTTTCGCGCTGGGTCGTGGGCCTCGTCCACAAGGGGCGATCGTCGATCACTCGCCCGGGGAGCTCGCTTCCATCATCGGCAAGCTCGTCGTCGTAGACCGTCTGGCCCGACAGTAGCACTTCGGTGTCGAGGACGAACAATTCCACATCGGGATGGCCGAACGGCTTCACCCGGTAGATGATCCCGTCCATGTAGAAGGGTGGTGTGGATTCCATGAACCGGACCTCGCCCAGCGCCGCTTCTCGCGAGGTACGCCAGTCGTGGTTGCCGAGCGCCGCGTAGATTCGGAAATCGGGTGCGAAGGTCGCGAAGCCCTTCAGCGGGTCGAACAGGATATCCTTGAACCGCTTGGCGTCGCTCACCCCGTCGGTGCCGCCGGTCGGCCCGTCGGGATAGATATTGTCGCCGAGCATGGTGGCGGCGTCGCACCGTTCGGTTTGGCAAAGCGCGGTCATCGCGCGGGCCGTCGGCATCAATCCGCTGGCGGTGACATAGCCGCCGCTGGACGGCACCTTGACCAGGGGCGAGACCTCGAATTCGTTGGGCGGGCGCTTGTCCTCGATCCATTCCTCGTGTTCGGCGGCCGTCGCCTGCTCCAGCGTCAGCGGATGGTCGAGCTCTTTCTTTTCGAGGTAATCGAGATGATAGCCGTCGTCGCCGAAGATCAGCACGCCCATGGGCTGCGATGCCGGAACAGGTGCGGGAGGGGGCGCTACCGGAACGACGACCGGCGCCGGCGCGCAGCTCGCGAGAAGCCCAAGGCCCAAGGCGATAAACAGCCGCCGGGTTGCGCGGCTTGAAGTCATTCCAGTCACCTGTTTCTCCCGCGGATTGAAGTCAGTCGCGAAGCTGTGCCCGCCACAGGCTGGCGGCGAGGAGCATCGATACCACCGATGAAGCGATCCAGAAGGTGATCGCCGGCCCGAAATCGTAAATCCTGTCGCCGCCGACTATCGTCATGTGGCTGTTGATCAGCATTCCCGAAATCTGTTCCTGGATCGCGGCTCCGATGTAGCTGAACACGCCGATCACGCCCATCGCTGCCCCCGCGCAGCGCTTGGGCGCGATGTCGACGGCGAACAGTCCGCCCAGCGAGGTCACGAGGCCGGTCAGGCCCATTCCGAAAAAGAGCATGCCGATTATCAGCGTGGGCAGATTGGTCGGACCGAAGAAAATGATCCCGAGGCCCAGAAGCTCGAGGATCGCGAACAGCAGGTTCGCGGGCGGGCGGCGGGCGTCGAACACCTTGTCGGAAACGAAGCCGAAGGCGATCGCTCCGGCGATCCCGGCCAGAGTGCTGGCGGTGAGCAAGGTGCCGGCCGCCGGAAGGCTGAACCCGCGCGCTTCCTGGAGGTAGAGGATTCCCCAGCTGTTGATCGCGTAGCGCGTCACGTATGTCGTCGCGCTCGCCAAAGCGAGAACCCAGATCGCCGGGATTTTCAGGATCGAGAATTGAAGCGACCAGGTGGACTTCGAAGCGTGGGCCGCCGTCGCCTGATAATGATCGTTCTTCCAGTCGGCGACGGGCGGAAGGCCGATCGTCTGCGGCCGGTCGCGAAGAAGCGCGAAAACGCCGATCGCGGTTGCGACACCGATCAGCCCCGGGCCCCAGAATCCCCATTGCCAGCCGAGCAGTGCGACAATCCCGCCGACCAGAAGGAAGGTCAGCCCCTCGCCGATCGAATGGGCCGTGCTCCACAGGCCATAGGCCCGGCCGCGCTCGCGGTTGGAAAACCAGCTGGTGATCGCGACCACGCCGCCCGGCGCTCCGAAGCTCTGGAACCAGCCGTTAAGTCCCCAGATCAGCGCGGCCACCCAGACCGCCGTCGCAAAGCCCATCGCGATGTTGCACAGCGCTGTCAGAAGAAACGAAACGGCGAGAAACCGGCGAACATTGGAATGGTCGGCGAGGAAGCCGTTGGTCAGCTTCCCGAGCGCATAGGTGTAGAACAACGCCGAGCCGATGGTCCCGAGCTCGGCGGGCGTGAATATGCCCTGGTCGATGAGCGGCTTCTTCACCACGCCGATGGCAAGCCGGCACATGTAGATTAGCCCGTAGCCGGCGGTGATCGCGATCATCACGCGGATTCGGTTGCGGCGATAGAGATCGTCGACGCGGGCTGGATCCTCGATTCGCGGCGCATCCGGCCCGGTCGCGAAATAGCGCAGCAGCGCTACCACAATTCAATTCCCCTCGAACGCGGGACGCAGCCGCGCCCCATTCACTTAAAATACCATGCGCGCCGTCAGCATGATCTGCGGCGAGGTCTCTTCATGCTCGACCTCGTAATTGTCGACATCGCCGGCCTGCTGGTTTTCGATGATTTCCAGGCCGGTGTCGCCGTCGAAGTTGCGCTCCCACTGGATGCTCTTCGCGTCGAGCAGGTTGTTGCCGCTGAGGCGCACCACGAAATTCTTGGCAAAGCGCTTTTCGACATAGGCCTCCAGGTTGCCGGAATACTTCTGGTGCTCTTCTTCGCCGAGGAAGGTGCTGACGCCCGGGCCTTGCTTGCGATAGCTGAAGCCGGCCGAGGCGCCGAGCGTCGGGAATTCCTGGGTCAGGCCGAAGTTGTAGACATATTTGGGCTGCGCATCGAACGGCACCCGGAGCCCGGTGTTCGGTTCGGTGCGCTTCGACCACAGCCGCGTGAAGTTGGCGAAGATGCCGGTGTCGTCGAGCCCCATGAAGGTCAGCGGCGCGCTGAGGTCGAACTCGATTCCGTGGACCCTGCCCTTGCCGGTGTTCTCGTAGGTGTAAATTCGGGCACGTCCCTCGTCGCTGTCGGGGTCGGCTTCCGGGTCGGACGGGACTCCGGTGTTCACCAGCGAAATCAGATTGTCGATCTTGCGATAGAAGACGTTGACCCCGATCACGCCGCGATGGATCCGCTGTTCCAGGCCGACGTCGACGCCCCAGGCGGTCTCGAACTTCAGATCGGGGTTGCCGATCGTGATGTCATTGTCTTCGGGGTCGTCGACCGACTGGAACGGCACGACCTGGTCGATGTTCGGGCGCCGAACCGTCCGGGCGACGCTCACGCGAAGCTGCGGGCCGATCGAGAGCGGCACCTGCAAGTGCGCCGACGGGTTGAAATGGAACTCGCTCGATGTCGCGGTTTCCTCCTCGTCGCTGGTCAGATCGGGCCGGATTCTTTGCCGCGTCTTGGTATATTCGGCACGCGCGCCGGCTTGCATCTTGGCGCCGTCGCCAAGCTTGAATTCGGCTAACGCAAAGCCGTCCAGCCGTTTTTCGCGATATTTGAACTGACTGTCGATGAGCGTGGCGTCCTCCTCGTCGTTGAGGTCCTCGCCGAGAGTCTGGCCGAACCGGCGGTTCTTGATTTTGCCCGCGGTGCCGACCTTGAAGCTCCAGTTCGCCCATTCCTTCTTGAAGGCGGCATCGCCCGAGAATTCACGGTCGAGAACGTTGAACGCCTCGATCTCGGTCAGCTCGCCATTATTGTCGAGATGGAGATCCTCGGTGGTCAGCTGGTCGAGATCCACGTCATCGTCGTCCAGCTCATAGGTGTCGTTCGAGCTACGCTCCTTGAATTGCGAGAAGCGGAGCTGTGCCTCGACGCTCATGCCCTCGCCGAACTTGCTTTCGTAAAGGCCGGACAATCCGAAATTGTCCTGCTTGTGCGGCTCCTTGCTGATTTCCAGCGCGTCGATGTCGTAACCCTCGTCGAATATGATATCGCCTTCCTCGTCCTCGGGACGCTCGAGATTGATCGTCTGCTCGAGGTCGTGGCGGCGGGTTCGGATGTAGAAGCCGTCGAACCGGAGCCTGCTCTGGGCGCCGACCTGGAAGGTGATGTCGCCGTTGAACGACAGGTCGAAGCTCCGGCGGGTATCCTGCTCTTCCTGTCGTTCGACCGCGAGCGAGCCTTCGCGGTCGAACGGGCGGAACAGGTCCAGTCCGTTCGGGCTGTCCTCGAAGCCCTCGACATCGTCGTCGAAAACTTCCTGGCGGGTGACCTTGGGGTTGTAGCGCTGCTGGGCGTCGATGGTCAGCGAGTAAGCCACCGTTTCGGCCTGGTTGCGCCCGGACATGGAAACCGCGCCCGACCCCTTGAAGGTTTCGGTATCGGGGAAATAGAGCAATCCCGCGCGTGTGATGACCCCGGGCGGAAGGCTGGCTCCGTCCTTCAGGATGATGTTGATCGATCCGCCGATTCCCTGGCTGTCCATGTCGGCGGTGGGGGAGCGGATGATCTCGATACGGTCGATGATCTCGGCCGGAATCCGGTCGACGAAGACGCTTCGGTCGTTGCCCGAGCCGGGGATTGGCCGGCCGTTGACGAGAATCTGGGTAAAGCCAGCGGCGAGCCCGCGAAGCGCGGGCGCGTCATATTCGCCGATGTCGCTGCTGAACGCGACTCCGGGCACCCGCTTCAATTCATCGCCGACCGACGTCGGCTCGAATTTCTGGAAGAACTCCTGGCCGTAGGTCAGCTCCGGAGCGATCGTATCGGTGCGGTTTCGGTAGATGCGGCTTCCGGTGACGATGATTTCTTCGAGCGTGCGATTGTCCTGCTCGATCACCGGCTGGCTGGTCGGGACCGCCGATTCGCCTTGTGCCTTGGCGTCGCCTTCGGGCGCGGTTTCCGCGGCGGGCTCCTGATCCGGGCTAGTTGGAGGGGGCTGAGTCGGGGCCGGGACGACCTGCGCGCCGGCCGGCGCAACGAAGATGGCTGTCGAAAGCAGCAATGCGCTCAACGTTTTTGCCGAGTTTTTCATGACTGTCCCCTCCCTGCACGGCGTGGCCATCGCCTTCTTGCAGAATCGAATGATTGAACAGAAAATTCCAGAATGCAACAGTTTTGGAATTCACCTTGCATGAGCATGGCGTGGCCTTTAGCTAAAGTGCGATCGTTACGTTCAGGAGACGAAGATGCGGCGCGG
>DASTIF010000099.1:0-7240 GCA_035717805.1 Sphingomicrobium sp. | reverse complement strand
GATCACCCACGGCGCCTCGGTCGGAAGCTTCTTCAGATGGAAGCGCGAACTTTTGTAACTGCAATGCTCGGACCACATCACAGAGAAGATGCCGAGCTCGACCAGGTTCGGCTCGCGGCCCAAGGCTTTCAGGATTCGCGCATATTCTTCGTCGCCGAGCCCGTGCTCGGCGATGGTCTCGGGAGTGATGCGGGAGGCTTCGATGACGTCCATGCGGCCCCTTAGCGAGGCGCGCCAATCGCCGCTAGGCCGACGCCCGAAAAGGGGAAGTCCCCTTTTTGCGCTACCCGAAAAGGGGACAGTCCCCTTTTTCGTTGAGCCTCCCGCCCATTGCCGCTAAAAAGGGGACAGTCCCCTTTTTGGAGCCGTCATGCCGCGTGTCGCGCGTATCGTCGTTCCGGGTCTTCCGCATCACGTCATCCAGCGCGGCAACCGCCGCCAGCCGATCTTCTTCGGCGACGGCGATCGCCTGGCCTATCTGAAGCTGCTCGCCGATGCCTGCGGGCACAGCGAGACCCGTTGCTTCGCCTGGTGCCTGATGGACAATCATGTCCATCTGATCCTCACGCCGCGTTCCGCCGACGGACTTCGCGCCGCCCTGGCCGGCGCCCACACCGCATAGTCGCAGCGTATCAACCGCCAGCAGGGGCTTGACGGTCATCTCTTCCAGGGCCGCTTCCGAAGCTATCCGATGGACGACGCGCATCTTCTCGTCGCCGCCCGCTATATCGAAAACAACCCCGTCAAGGCCGGCCTGGTCGAGCGCGCGGAGGATTGGCGCTGGTCGAGCGCCCGGGCCCATGTCGAGGGCCGGTCCGACGGGCTGACCGAGGTCGCGGCGCTCGGTCGACACTTGCCGAACTGGCGCGCCATGCTCGCCCGCGGACTGGAGGCGGCCGACGAAGTGGAGCGGGTCGAGAAGGCGCTGGAGCAGGGGCGGCCGGCGGGCGACGAGGCCTGGCTCGAAAGGCTCGGCTTGCCGCCGAAACGCCGGCGCGGCCGCCCAAAAAAGGGGACTGTCCCCTTTTTGCGCTAGGCCTTGCAGCTCTGGCTGCCCTTGCCGGGGCGCGTCAGCGTGATCGTCGAGCTTTCGGCGGTGCCGGCGACCGTGGTTCCGTTGGCGGTCATCGGCTGGCCTGCTTCCGGAGCGACGAGGCGGACCGGAACCGCGGTCTGGTCGGGCCGGAAGTTCACCGACTTGTTGTCCGACAGCCAGTCGACATAGACGACGCTATTGTCCTTGCAGCGGTAGATCTTGCTCGTCGTGATCGACGGAGGAAGCTCGACCGGAGCTGAATTGGCGACGGTTTCGTTGGCGGAGTTGTCGGCACCGACGACGATGGTGTGATCTTCCTTGTTGCAGGCGGCAAGAGTGCCGGCCGCGACGAGCGCGAGCAGAAGCGGTGTGCGAGTCATGAGGGCGCGATTGCGCTTGGCAACGGCTGTTCGTCAAGGGCGCTGCTTGCATTGTATCGAAGCGGTCCATAGCTTCGTCGAGTGTCCCAGCGAGCCGGAACGACGTCCCAGCGCATTCGAATCGGCCTGACGGGGCTCGCGTTCGCCTTCCTGCTCGTCCTTCTGGGAAGCATCGTCAGCCGTTCCGGAAGCGATGAAAATGCGGTCGCGGCGGCGGCGGCCGCGGAAGCCGCGACCAACACGCCAAAGGAGCCGCTGGCCGAGCTTGGAGTGGCCCCCGGCTCGACGGCCGACGAGACCGAAAACGAAAGCAGCCCGGCCAAGCAATGACGCGCCGGCGATTGCTGGCGGGAGGTTTGGGCGCGCTCTTCGTGGCGGGCGCTCTCATCGCCGGTGCGGCGCTGCGCGATCGTTCGCCAGCTCTGCCCGCGCGGCCGCCGTCCGAACGGTCCGAGCTATTGCTGTTGAGCAGCCTGCCGATCGTCTTTCCCGAAGACTTCAGCCTGAATTCCGAACGGTCGCCGGTGCTGGCCGTGCTGGAGAAACAATACAGGATTGTTCCGATCAGCGTCGCCGACAGCAAATCGCTTTCCGGCCACGATCTCCTGCTGATGGCGCAACCGCGCGCGCAACCGGCGGAGGCCCTGGTCGAGCTCGATCGATGGGTGCGCGGCGGCGGGCGCGTCGCGGTTTTGGCCGATCCGGTGCTCGAATGGCCGAGCCAGCGACCGCTGGGTGACGTGCTTCGGCCGGCGATGGCCTTCGCCGACACCGGACTTCTCGGCCACTGGGGCCTTCGACTCGACGCTCCGGAACTACTCGGCCCGGCGAGCTTCGAGGTCGAAGGGAAGCTGGTTCACACGCTTTCGCCCGGATCGCTCGTTGCGACCGGCCGCAATTGCAAGGTCGAAGCGGGCCGGCTGATCGCACGCTGCGACGTCGGGCGCGGGGAAGCGACCGTCATTGCCGATGCCGACTTCCTCGATGTGGCGCGAAGGCGCGAGCCGACTCGCACGAGCAACGTGCGCTTCCTTGCTGACCAACTCCAACGGCTCCGGCGGTGATTCGCGCGAAAGCGGCCGCAAACAGACTTATCCACAGGGGGCAAGCCCAGGAACAGGACCGGAACAGACCGAGAAAGTGAGGCAAAAAAGTCGCGGAAATCCGCCTTGGACCACCAATTCCCACGGAATGGCATGAAAACCCATTGTATCCCGCGTCAGTGTGAGTTACCAACACCGGCTGTAGCGCGGGGCTAACCCAAACTTCCGATTTTCCGGCGTGGACCGGCGGCAATGCCGCTCGCCCGCGAAGGGGGAAGCTGCGCGCCGCGAACGGGGAGTCGACGTGGCGTTAGAGCATCTGTTTCAAGGCAGCGCTCTCAATGCGGTTGACGCGAAAGGCCGCGTCTCCGTGCCCGCCTTCCTGCGCTCGGTGATCGAGCGCCGCGGCGACGCACGCACCATCACGCTCGCCAAGCATGAAAGCTTCCCGGCGCTCAGCGCCTACGACCCCGCCTACGCGGCGCTCAAGCACAGCAAGATCGAACGGTTGTTCGAGAAGCAGGAGGGCGATGCCGACGCCGCTCTCGACTATCAGCAGCGCAACCTCTTGGCGTTCGCCGCGACCGAGGAAATCCCCTACGACAGCTCGGGCAGAATCGTCCTCCCGCCGATGATGCGAAACAAGGGCCGGATCGACGATCTCGCGCTGTTTCTTGGCGCCGGAGAGACCTTCCAAATCTGGAACCCGAAGCTTCTCCTCGCCGAGCCGGCGATGCCCGAGGACATGAAGGACATCGTCCGCTTCCGGCTCGAAGAGCGGGGGATCAAGGCATGACCGGCCGCGATCGCCACCAGCCCGTCCTTCTGGACGAGGTGATTGGTGCGCTCGCGGTCCAGCCCGGCGACACTCTGGTCGACGGCACTTTCGGCGCAGGCGGATACGCCCGCGCAATGCTTGCGGTGGGGGCGGGACGAGTGATCGGTTTCGACCGCGATCCAAATGCGATCGCGGAAGGCCGGTCACTCGTCCCGGACCGCAGGCTCACCCTGGTCGAAGAACGGTTCAGCCAGATGGACCGGGTTCTCGCCGAAAAGGGAATCGGGCTGGTCGACGGGATCGCGCTCGATATCGGCGTCAGCTCGATGCAGCTCGACCAGGCGGACCGCGGCTTCTCCTTCCAGGCCGACGGGCCGCTCGACATGCGGATGGGACAAAGCGGGCCGACCGCGGCGGAGTTCCTCAATCAAGCCGAAGAAGCGGAGATCGCCCGCGTGCTCCGCCAATATGGCGAGGAACCCCGCGCGCGGACCATTGCAAGGGCGATCGTCGCGGCGCGCCCGCTGGAGCGGACCGCGGAGCTTGCGGCGATCGTGCGCCGGGCGGTCGGCTATCGAGCCGGCCAGAAGAGCGACCCGGCGACCCGCACGTTCCAGGCGATCCGGATCCATTTGAACGAAGAGCTGGACGAGCTCGAAGAAGGCTTGGTGGCGGCCGAACGGTCTCTCAGACCCGGAGGGCGGCTGGCGGTCGTCACCTTTCACAGCCTCGAGGACAGGATCGTGAAGCGCTTCCTTCGCGAGCGGAGCGGCGCCACGCCCGGCGCCTCGCGCCACCGCCCGCAGATGCAGAGCGCGGCGGAGCCGACCTTCGGACAGGTCGCCAAACCGGTCTCGCCCGCCGAGGCCGAAGTCGCCCGGAACCCGCGCGCCCGCTCCGCCCGGCTTCGGAGCGCGGTACGAACCTCTTCCCCGAGCTGGCAGCGCACAGGAGATCGCAAATGAGCGTTCGAAGCTTCCATTCGGTGTTCATGGCCAGTGCGGTGGCTGGGGCCGCCCTCGGATGCTACCTCATCTCCCTCCGGGTGGCATCCGAGCGCGCGGCTTTGGAATCGGTGGAGACCGAGATCGTTCTTGCCCAGCGCGAGATTCGCCTGCTCCAGACCGAGATCGGCACACGGGGCCGCTTGTCGCAACTCGAGCGGTGGAACACCCGGGCGCTGCTCCTGTCCGCGCCGACCGCCGATCAGCTGCTCGGCGACAAGTTCCAGCTTGCGCGGCTGGTCCAACCCGAGCGCAAGCTCGAGCTCGAAGCGCCGGTGGTCCTGGCATCGGCTCCGGTTCCCGAACAGCCGCGGCCGCTTGACGATGCGCAAAACGTCCAGGCGAGCGACGGGCAGCTTGGCGGATTGGTTCATCAGGCCAGCCTGACGGTGACGGAGCGCATTGCGGAGCGCCCGAAGATGGACGCCGTGCCGTCGACCGAACTGGCCGCGACCGACATTCCGACCAGCAAGAAGAAAGCTGGGGAAAAGCGCGACTCCGCGCCCAAATCCGCAATGACAAGGCGGGTGCGCACCGCCAAGGTCGATCCGCTCGCTCCGCTTCCGGCGGTGGTCTCAACAGGCAAGGACGCCGGCCGAACGCAATGAACGCCCCAACCGCAGCCCTCGTCGCCCCGCGCCCCGAGCGGCTTCGGCTTGTCGGCCAGCGGCGTCAGATTTTGTCGGTCATGCACCAGCGGCTGATGCTGGGCATGTTGCTCTACGCCGGCGTGGTCGCGCTGGTGGTTGCCAGGATTCTCTATCTCGCGGCATTCGGCGACCATGCCGGGCGAACCGCCGGGGTGAGCGCACTGGTTCCCGAGCGCGGCGACATCGTCGACCGCAACGGCCAGCCGCTGGCGCGGACCATCGACGCCTGGAGCATCGGAATCCATCCCAACAAGGTGATCGGCGACAAGCTCAAGCTCGCCCGCGAGCTGGCAAGGCTGATGGCCGACCACGACGAAGCTTATTATTTTGCGCTGCTCAAATCGGGGAAGAATTTCGCCTATCTGCGCCGCCGTGCGTCGCCGGAGCTCGTCGAGGCTCTGAATGCCCTCGGTGAGCCGGGCATCGCTCTCGAACGCGAGCCCGACCGGCTTTATCCGCAGACCAGCCTGGCTTCGAGCGTGATCGGCTACACCACCATCGACGGCCATGGAGTCGCGGGGATCGAGCGCGCCTTCGACGACAAGCTGTCGAACGCAGCGACTCGGGGCGACCCCATCCAGCTGTCGATCTCCAGCCGGGTCCAGCAGGCACTCGAGCACGAGCTGATGGACGCGATGACCACCTTCTCCGCGATCGGCGCGGCGGGGATCATCATGGATGTCCACACCAGCGAGATCCTCGCGATGACCTCGCTTCCCCAGGTCAACCCCAATGCGCCCGGCGATGCGCCGCCCGATGCCCGGTTCAACCGCGCCACTCTCGGCGTTTATGAGCTGGGGTCGACCTTCAAGCCGTTCACGCTGGCGATGGCGATGGATTCGGGAATCGTCGAATCCATGGCCAAGACCTACATCTGCCCGGACGCGCTTCACGTCGCCGGGTTCACCATCACCGACACCCACCCGTTCGGCGGGCCGTGCACCGTTCCCGAAATCATGAAGGAAAGCTCCAACATCGGAATGGCGCAGATCGCAGCCGAGGTCGGGGCCGCGCGGCAGAAGGCCTTCCTCGCCAAGATGGGCTTCCTCAAGCCGGTGGCGGTGGAAATCAAAGAGCGCGGGCACCCGCTGACGCCCGGAAACAACTGGGGCGAGATCGCGACCATGACGGTGGGCTATGGCCACGGGATCGCGGTGACTCCGCTGCATTTGGCAACCGGCTATGCGACCCTGTTCAACGGCGGAATCTATCGGCCCGCGACCTTGCTCAAGGTCGGGCCGAGCCATCCGGTAGCCGGAGGGCACCGCGTGTTCACCGCGGATACCAGCTACAAGATGCGGGCTCTGCTTCGGCTCGTCGTGACCGACGGGACCGGGCGAAAGGCCGACGCGCCGGGCTATCGGATCGGCGGCAAGACCGGAACCGCCGAGAAGCTCCAGAACGGGCGTTACACCTCCGCCGCGGTGGTCACGACCTTCGCCGGCGTTTTCCCGATGGACGATCCCCGTTATGTGGTCGTGGTCATGCTCGACGATCCCAAAGGCACCCCCGAAACCTTCGGCTTCCACACCGCTGGCTGGAACGTTGCGCCGGTTGTGAGCAGGACGGTCAGCAGGATCGCGCCGATGCTCGGGATCACGCCCGACAAGCATCGCGAGCCGGACATGTCGGAAGTCCTGCCCTACGTTCACGACCACGAGGAACATTGATCCAGTGCGCCTGTGCGACCTCGCGGACGTCGATGACGATTCCACAGTGACCGGCTTTGCGCTCGACCATCGCAAGGTGACTCGGGGCAATGTGTTCGGCGCCTTCAAGGGTGCCGTGTCCAACGGCGAGGACTTCATTCCCGCCGCCGTCAAGCGCGGGGCGGTCGCCGTCGTCGCCAGGCCGGAGGCTGAGGTCGAGCGCTCGGTTCATTTGGCCGATGGGCAGCCGAGACGGCTGTTCGCGCGAATGGCTTCGAAATTCTTCGGCCCTTATCCGGAGACGGTCGTCGCCGTGACCGGGACCAACGGCAAGACATCGACGGTCGAAATGACCCGCCAGATCTGGCGGATGATGGGCCACCGTTCGGCGTCGATCGGGACGCTGGGCGTGACGACCTCGGACGACCAGGTGAAGACGGGCCTGACGACTCCCGACATCGTCACCTTCCTGAGCAACATGGCGGGCCTCAAGCGAATGGGCATCAGCCATGTCGCCTACGAGGCGTCGAGCCACGGCCTCGACCAGTATCGCGCGGAAGGCGTGCCGCTGGCGGCCGCGGCATTCACCAACTTCAGCCGCGACCATCTCGATTATCACCCCGACATGGACGCTTATTTCGAAGCCAAGATGCGTCTGTTCGAGGAGGTGATCGAGCCGGGCGGGACGGCAGTCGTGTGG
>DASTIF010000098.1:0-12066 GCA_035717805.1 Sphingomicrobium sp. | reverse complement strand
CGAGGCGCCTCCGCCTCCGCCGCCGCCGCCGGCAACCCAGACCTGCCCGGACGGGACGGTGATCCTGGCGACCGAAGCCTGCCCGGCTCCGCCGCCCCCGCCGCCCCCGCCGCCACCGGCTCCGGAACGCGGATAAAGCGGCAAGCTCAAATCATGGGCAAAAGGAAGAAGAGGGGGGAAACTCCCTCTTCTTTCTTTATCCGGAGCTGATTTTCTGCGAT
Source organism: Sphingomicrobium sp. (assembly GCA_035717805.1). Classification (GTDB taxonomy): domain Bacteria; phylum Pseudomonadota; class Alphaproteobacteria; order Sphingomonadales; family Sphingomonadaceae; genus Sphingomicrobium. The sequence continues at coordinate 11,845 of DASTIF010000098.1, read as the reverse complement.
GCATTCAATCCATTGTTTCCTCACGCTAAAGACGGATCATGACCAGCAGTAAGACGACGACCGCACCGGCGAGCCGCCGGCGCGCAGTTCAGGCTCCGGCAAAGGCCGGAAAGCCCGCCCGCGAGGCCAAACCGGGTGTCGCGGCCCAGTCGCAGGTCAGGACGACCGCGAACAATGCAATCCAGATGGCCGCCGACTTTTACGGCCAGGGCAAATACAAGCAGGCGGAGAATGTCTGCCGGCAAGTGATTGAGGCCCGGCCCAACAAGGCCGATGCGCATAACATCCTTGGAGTGACCTTGCAGGCGCTCGGCCGAAGCGATGAGGCACTCGAAACGCTTCGTCGGGCAATCGCCCTGATGCCGGACGCGGCAAGCTATCATGCGAACCTTGGCGACGTTCTTCGTCAGCAAGGCGATCGCAAAGAAGCCGCCACGGAACTCGAAAAGGCGATCGAGTTGGACCCCGAGAACGCGCAGGCGTTCAACAATCTCGGAATCGTTCAGTTCGAAACCCGTAAATATCGGCAAGCTGTCGATAGCTACCGCAAGGCGATCGAGATTCGTCCGCAGATGGCCGAAGCGCACAACAATCTCGGCAACGCGCTTCGGATGGTCGGCAAGATCGACGAGGCAATCGAGGCCTACCAGGACGCGCTGGTTCAGCGAGAAGTCTATCCCGAGGCCTATAACAATCTCGGGACATTGCTGAAGCTGCAGGACAGGCCGGACGAGGCCGAGCATGCCTTTCGCAAGGCAATCGCGCAAAATCCGCGCTACATCGAAGCCTACGACAACCTCGCGCAGCTCTATATCGCGCAAAAGAAGGAGTTGGAGGCGCTTCGGATTCTGGGCGACGCGCTGAAAATCTCGCCCAATCATCATCAGACGCTCCTCATTGCCGCCAAGCTGCAACTCAAGCGCAACAATCACCAGGCGGCGGAAACCGGCGTTCGAAGCGTTCTCCAAAGCGCGCCGGACGATCCCGAAGCACTGACGATCCTCGGGCAGATCCTTCACGACACCGACCGCTACGATGAAGCGCTGGGGATGCTCGAGAAGGCCGTGGCCGCAAATCCCAACAGTGCCGAATCGCTCAACTTCTATGGCGTTACGCTCAAATCCGTGGGCCGCCTCGATGAGGCGCGCGAACAAATCATGAAGGCGTTGAAGCTCAACGACGGAATGTTCGGCGCCTATGCCAATCTCAACGATCTCGTCGATTTCTCGGAAGGGGAAGGCGAGGAGTTGTTCAAGCGGATGGAAGCGATCTTCGAGGCCGCGAAGAACCCCGAGGCCGATCGCATGCTCCCGCTTCATTATGCGTATGGCAAGGCGCTCGACGACCGCGGCGAGCATGAGCGTGCGCTGCATCATTACATCACCGGCGGCCGAATGAAGCGGGCGCAGCTCGACTATAAGGAAGAGGACACGTTCGGCTTCTTCGACGCGATTCGCGAGGCCTTCCCCAGGGAAGCATTCGAGAACCGATCGTTCGAAGGGATTTCGGATGAGCGTCCGGTGTTCATCATCGGCATGCCGCGCTCCGGGTCGACCCTGGTCGAGCAGATACTGTCGAGCCATCCGCAGGTTTTCGGAGCCGGCGAGGTCAAATATCTCAGTCGAGCTCTCGGTCAGCTGCGCGATCGCTTCCCGTCGCTGCCCAAATATCCGCAGATGATGAGCAAGATCACGGCTCCGCAACTCGAAATTGTCGCCAAGAAATATCTAGAGGCGCTGACCATGGGCGCGGGCGATTCGAAGCGGGTCACCGACAAGCTTCTGACCAATTATTTCTTCGTCGGGATCATCCACCTGATGTTCCCGAAGGCGAAATTCGTGAACACGCAGCGCGACCCGGTCGACACCTGCCTGTCGGGTTTCACCAAGCTGTTCAAGGACGACATGCCGCACAGCTACGACCTGACCGAGCTGGGCCGCTATTACGGCAAGTATCGCGAGCTGATGGAGCATTGGCACGCGGTTCTTCCCGAGGGGGTCCTCCGGACCGTGCACTATGAGGATGTCGTCGCCGACACCGAGAAGGAAGCGCGAACGCTGATCGAGTTCCTGGGTCTTGAGTGGGACCAGAAATGCGTCGATTTCCACAAGTCTGATCGGCCGGTGAAGACGGCGAGCGTCGCCCAGGTCCGCAAGCCGATCTACAAGACGTCGGTGAAGCGGTGGAAGAAGTACGGTGGCGGTCTGCAGCCTCTGGTCGATGCAATCGAGGGCAAGCCGGCCGCCAAGACCAAGTCGAAGGCAACGGAGAACGCGTGATCCGTTTCGCTCGTTGCCGCTGACCGATAGATGCAGCGAGTATTAGTCACCGGAACAGCGGGTTTCATCGGCTATCACCTGGCCGAGCTTTTGCTCGCCGAGGGACTGGAAGTCCGCGGCTTTGACGGATTGACGGACTATTACGATGTCCAGCTCAAACGCCGGCGGCACCAGCGGCTTCTGCAGCATCCCAAATTCGCGGCGACCGAGGGGATGCTGGAGAATGGCGAGCTGTTCTCCAAAATGGTGTCCGACTTTCGCCCCGACGTGATCGTTCACCTCGCCGCCCAGGCGGGAGTCCGCTATAGCCTCGATCACCCGCGTACCTATGTGGACTCCAACGTCGTCGGGACCCTGAACGTCCTCGAAGCCGCCCGAAGCGTCGGGGTCGAGCATCTGCTGATTGCGTCCACTTCGTCGGTGTACGGCGCCAATGACGAGCTTCCCTTCTCGGAGACCGAGAAAGCCGACACCCAGCTGACCATCTATTCGGCGACCAAGAAAGCGACCGAAGCGATGGCGCACAGCTATGCGCATCTGTTCGGGATTCCGACCACGGTGTTCCGCTTCTTCAGCGTCTATGGGACATGGGGGCGACCGGATCTCGCGCTGTTCAAGTTCGTGGATGCGATGCTCGATGGCCGGCCGATCGACATTTACAACAACGGCGACATGCTTCGCGACTTCACCTACGTCGACGACCTGGTCCGAGCGATCCGGATGCTGATGGACGTTCCGCCCGGGCCGCCCGAGGGCCGAAGCGACGTTTCGGAGCATGATTCGATCAGCCCGGTCGCGCCGTACAGGATCGTAAATGTCGGCAATTCAGAACCAACAAGGTTATTGGATTTTATCGACATGGTGGAGGAGCATCTCGGCAAGAAGGCCGAGCGCAATTATCTGCCGATGCAGCCGGGGGACGTTCGGGCCACGCGCGCGGATTCCACGCTTCTCCGGGAGCTCACCGGCTACGAGCCGCGAACCTCATTGAAGGACGGCGTCGCGGCATTTGTCAGCTGGTTTCGCGATTATTATCAGAAATAGCTCGGCGGGATTCCCGAAATCTGCTCATGAAGTATCGATGCAAAGCCTGACCCATCTCGACCGGCTCGAGGCCGAGAGCATTCACATCATGCGCGAGACGGTGGCGGAAGCCGACCGTCCCGTGATGCTCTATTCGATCGGCAAGGATTCGGCGGTGATGCTGCATCTCGCGCGCAAGGCCTTTTACCCGGCGCCGCTGCCATTCCCGCTCTTGCATGTCGACACGACCTGGAAGTTCCGGGAGATGTACGAGCTTCGCGACAAGGTAGCGACCGACCCGGCGATCGAACTTCTGGTCCACAAGAACCCGGAAGCGGAAGCGAAGGGAATCAACCCGTTCGATCACGGACCGATCCACACCGACATGTGGAAGACCGAAGGGCTGAAGCAGGCGCTCGACAAATATGGCTTCGACGCCGCGTTCGGCGGCGCCCGGCGCGACGAGGAGAAAAGCCGGGCAAAGGAGCGCATTTTCAGCTTCCGCGACAAGAACCATCGCTGGGACCCGAAACGCCAGCGGCCCGAGCTCTGGGCGCTGTACAACGTGCGCAAGAAGAAAGGGGAAAGCGTCCGGGTCTTCCCCTTGTCCAACTGGACCGAGCTCGACGTCTGGCAATATATCCTTCGCGAGAAGATCGAGATCGTGCCGCTGTATTTCGCCGCGCTGCGGCCGACGGTGATCCACGACGGCCTCATCATCATGGTCGACGACGACCGCTTTCCGCTTGGCGGCCGGGAGCCGGTCAGCCGGACGGTGCGGTTCCGGACGCTCGGCTGCTACCCGTTGACCGGCGCGGTGGAGAGCGATGCGTCGACGGTCGAACAAGTGGTCGCAGAGATGCTTCTGACCACGACCTCGGAGCGCCAGGGGCGCGCCATCGACAAGGACGCGGGCAGCGCATCGATGGAGAAGAAGAAGCAGGAAGGGTATTTTTGATGGGCGTGGGGCGCGGATCGAAAATGGCCTCGAGGCAGCTGAACCGGGATTCCCGCTTTCGCGGGAATGACGGAATTCGCTGATGTCGCGCGTTCTCGAACAGGACCGCGAGCTGATTGCGACCGACGTTTCCGAATGGCTTGCACGCCATGAACGCAAGGAGATGCTGCGCTTCATCACCTGCGGCAGCGTCGACGACGGGAAGTCCACGCTGATCGGACGGCTGCTCTACGATTGCCGGCAGGTCTTCGACGACCAGCTCGAGGCGCTGGAATCGGAGAGCAAGAAGGCCGGAACCCAGGGCGGCAAGCTCGACTTCGCCTTGCTCGTCGACGGGCTTTCGGCAGAGCGCGAGCAGGGCATCACCATCGACGTCGCCTATCGCTTCTTCGCAAGCGAAAAGCGCAAGTTCATCGTCGCCGACACGCCCGGGCACGAGCAATATACGCGCAACATGGTCACCGGCGCGTCCACGGCCGATCTCGCGGTGCTGCTGATCGACGCGCGCAAGGGCGTGCTCACCCAGACCCGGCGTCACTCCTATCTCGCGAACCTCATCGGAATCCGCCGCTTCGTTCTGGCAATCACCAAGATGGACCTGGTCGACTACGACCGGGAAATCTTCGACGCGATTTGCGCCGACTATCGGCGTTTCGCGGACCAGATCGGGATCTCGAACTGGCAGGCGATTGCGCTGTCGGGAGTCGCCGGCGACAATGTGACGGCGAGGAGCGAGCGGACGCCCTGGTACGACGGGCCGACACTGCTCGATTATCTCGACACGGTCGAGCTCGATGCGCGCGCCGACGCTGCAAAGGCGTTCCGGATGCCCGTTCAATGGGTCAACCGGCCCGACCAGAGCTTTCGCGGCTTCGCGGGTCAGATCGCGGCGGGATCGGCCGGGCCGGGGACCGAGGTCCGAATCCTTCCGTCAGGGCGAACGACCCGCGTCGCGCGCGTGACGACGATGGATGGCGATCTCGAGCAGGCGATCGCCGGCCAATCGGTGACGGTGACTCTGGAGGACGAGATCGATTGCTCGCGCGGCGACGTCATCGCCGCCGCCAACGACGCTCCGGAAGCGGCCGACCAGTTCGAGGCCACGATCGTCTGGATGAGCGAAGACGAGCTTTTGCCGGGCCGTGGCTATTGGATGAAGATCGGCGCGCAGACCGCGACCGCGATGGTCCAGGAGCCGAAATACGAGGTGAACGTCAACACGCTCGACCATCTGGCGGCCAAGACCCTGGGGTTGAACGCGATCGGCGTGGCGGAAATCTCGACCGATCGCGAGATCGTCTTCGAGCCTTATGCCGCGGACGGGATAAGCCCGAACAGGGCGCTCGGCGGCTTCATCCTGATCGACAAGGCGACCAACGCCACGGTCGGCGCTGGAATGCTTCACTTCGCGCTCCGCCGCGCGCTCAACATCCATCGCCAGCATCTGGACGTCGGGCGCGAGACCCATGCGGCGCTGAAAGGCCAGAAGCCCGCGGTCCTCTGGTTCACGGGGCTTTCAGGCGCAGGCAAGTCGACAATCGCCAACCTCGTCGAAAAGAAGCTCGCGGCGCGCGGGCGGCACACTTTCCTTCTCGACGGCGACAATGTGCGTCACGGGCTCAATCGCGACCTGGGATTTACCGAGGCCGACCGCATCGAGAACATCCGGCGGGTGGGCGAAGTCGCAAAGCTGATGGCCGACGCCGGCCTCATCGTCATGACCGCGTTCATCTCCCCGTTCCGGGCGGAGCGGCACATGGTCCGCCGGATGCTCCCCGAGGGCGAGTTCATCGAAGTGTTCGTCGACACGCCACTGGAGGACGCCGAGAAACGCGACGTGAAGGGGCTTTACGCAAAGGCGCGCGCCGGCGAGCTCAAGAATTTCACCGGAATCGACAGCCCGTACGAGCCGCCGGAGCATGCCGAGATCCACGTTGATACCACCGCGTTGAGTGCGGATGAGGCGGCGGACCTGATCGTCGAGAAACTGCTCAGCCGACACTGACCCGTCCGAGGTATCGCGAAAAGGCGGAAAACCCGATACGGTTGTGCAACCAACTTTTGCAGAAGCGGTTACCGCAACAGTGAAACATTTCCTGATGTCATTGGCCGCGTTTGTGCCGGCCTGGAGCGCCGCCTCCGCTCAAGATAGCGACCTTCTTCGCGTGCGTGTCGGCCTCGGCGCGCAATTGCGGCCCGAGTTCATCGGAGCCGATGGCATGGAGGTGGCGCCGCTATGGGACCTCGACTTCGCTCGGGGAACAAACGAGTTCGGGTTCGAAGCGCCGGATTATAGTTTCGGCATCCCGATCGTTTCGACGGACGGATTCTCGTTTGGACCGGCCGCCAATCTCGCCAGCGGCCGCAAGAACTCCGATGTCGATGTGCCGGTCGGCAAGGTTGCGACGACGATCGAAGCGGGCGCCTTCGCGAGCTTCGACCTGACCGAGTCGCTCCATCTGCGCGCCGAGCTTCTAAAGGGTATCAATGGGCACCAAGGGCTTGTCGGTGAGATCGGCGCCGACCAGGTTTGGCGCGATGGCGACCGCTACGTCATCTCGATCGGCCCGCGTGTGCTGTTCTCAAATGCGCGTTACCAGCGCGCGTATTTTGGAGTTACTCCAGCCGCCGCTCTAGAATCGGGGCTCCCGGCCTATCGCCCCGGCGCCGGGATCCATGGTGTCGCGGTCGCGAGCGGGATGTCCTACCAGTTCAATCCGCGCTGGGGCTTGTTCGGCTATGCCCGCTACGAGCGGCTCGTGGGCGATGCCGCCAAGTCGCCCATCGTTCGCGAGTTCGGCTCACGCAACCAGCTATCGGGCGGCATCGGGCTGAACTACACCTTCACGATCCACCGCTGAGCGGACCTTCAGCGACGCCGTCGCGTTCGAGGGCTTAGTCGCCCTCGCCGCCCTCCGGTGTGAAATATTTGTCGTACTTGCCTTCTTCGCCCTTGTGCTCGTCGGCGTCGGCGGGGCTGTCCTTCTTTCGGGTGATATTGGGCCATTGTCCGGAGAAGGTCGTGTTCAGCTCGAGCCATTTTTCGAGCCCGCTCTCGGTGTCGGGAAGGATCGCCTCGGCCGGGCATTCGGGCTCGCAGACGCCGCAATCGATGCATTCGTTGGGGTTGATGACGAGCATAGTCTCGCCTTCATAGAAGCAATCGACCGGGCAGACCTCGACGCAATCCATATATTTGCATTTGATGCAGGCGTCGGTGACGACGTAGGTCATGTTGGCGATGCTCCCTTTGGCCGTTCGCTAAGTCGCGGCGGTGGCTCCGTCAACGCCCAGCTCCTCATAGCAGGCCCGGGCTTCGGCGGCCGGTCCGCGGCGGACGGGCAGCGACAGGACGCGAAGAACGCTCGTGTGCCCGCGGATGGGAAGCACGATCACATCGCCCGGGCTTATTGGCTCGCTCGGCTTTTCGACCCGCTTGCCGTCGACTCGGACATGGCCGGTTTGGATCAGCGCCTGGGCCAGGCTGCGGCTCTTCACCAGCCGGATACAGTGGAGAAAGCGGTCGATGCGCAAGGCCTAGCGCTTCAGCTTGGCGAGATCGGCGAAGGCGTTGGATCGCGCGGACGGCTGGCCAGAGCGGCGTTCGCGGCGACCGCGCCAGCGCCAGCTGTCGCCGCTTCGGGCGAAACCGATGTCGCCCATCAGCCTGGCCACGGCGGCATCGCTCAGCCCGATCGACGTGGCGAGCTCGGAGTCGAGCGGCTGGTCGCCGCCGGCGGAGCGGACCTTGTGAGCGTGGCTGGCGAGCCTGTCGGCGAGGTCGATCCTGAGCCATTCGCGGCCCAAACGGCGATAGGCGAGGGCGGTGCCGCGCGGATCGGCGTCGGCGCCCAGAGTCGCCGCTCCGGCGGCCGGAATGTCGGGCATCGGCTCGCCCGACCTGACCGCGAGCAGCGCGGCCCGCCACAATTGAGCGGCAGGCTTCAACAGCGGCGGAAGGAACACATCCAGCGGTCCCAGGCGCACCTTGAGCGCGTAAAGGCGCCGGCGGTCGGCCTGGTCGAGCGTGCCGATCGCGCTGACCACCGAGCGGCGAGGCAGGGCGCCGCCGGCATCGGAAAGCATCGCTCCGAGCGCCCTTACGCCCGGCGAGCTCGCCGGATCGGCCGAGGCGTCGGCGAGCTTCTTCAGCGCACGGAGATTCGCTTCGATCCGGGAGTCGAGCCAGCGTTCCAGCCGCGCCCGTAGCGCTGCCCGGCTTTGCGCCGACAGCCGGTCGAGCGGTCGCGCCGTGCGCAGCGCGGGTTCGAGCAGCGAACGACCGGGGGCGAGCCGGGCCAGGACGCTTCCCTGCCACGCGACCGCGACCGATCCAGTGGGCTCGGCGAAAAGGCGGAAGTCGCTGTCGGGCGCATCGATCAGGCTCGCCGCGCGCCGCTCGAGCTCGTCGCCCAGGCGGCGCTCGGCGGCCGCCAGCAAAAGCCGCTTGTCCGCGAGGCGAGCCGACGGATCGACGCGGAATTCGAAGCCGCTCAAATGACCGATCGGTTCGGGCCCGACGCTCACTTCCCCGTCCGCGGCGACCGTGACAGGCAGAGCATCCGAGCCGCGGGCGCCGATGTCGCGAACCAGCACCGAGGTGCGGCGATCGACGAAACGTTGGGTGAGCGCCGAGTGGAGCGCGTCGGACAGCCGCGATTCGACCTCGCGCGTTCGCTCGGCCCAGCGCTCCGGCTCCTTCAGCCAGTCGGGGCGGTGGGCGATATAGGCCCAGCTCCTGATTCCGGCGAGCCGGTCGGCCAGCGCCTCGATGTCGCCGCTGACATTGTCGAGTCGGGCGACTTCGGCGGCGAACCATTCGTGGGGAACATGCCCGCCCTCGCCGATATAGCTGAACAGTCGGCGGACCATGCGCGCGTGGTGCATCGGCCCGACCTTGCGGAAGTCGGGAAGCCCGCAGGTGGCCCACAAGCGGCGCGCGACGGCTCCGCGCCGGGCGGCGATGGCGGGGTCCTCGGCGACGATCTTGAGCACGGCGAGGTCGACCGATTCGGGTGCCGCTCGAAGCACCGGGTCGTTGCTCGGCCGCTCGAGGCTGGCGATCAGCGAGCGGACGTCGGTGAAGTCGAGGTCCGGGTTGCGCCAGTAGAGGAAGTCGAGCGGCCGGAATCGATGCTCCTCGATCGCGTCGATTTCCTGCTCGGAGAACTCGGCGGCATGATCGCCCAGCCCCAGGGTGCCGAACGTGCCGTCGCGCTGATGGCGCCCCGCGCGCCCGGCGATCTGCGCCATTTCCGCGATGGTCAGCCGCCGGTCGCGGCGGCCGTCGAACTTGTCGAGCCCGGCGAAAGCGACATGCGCGACGTCCATGTTGAGGCCCATGCCGATGGCGTCGGTGGCGACGAGATAATCGACCTCGCCGCGCTGGAACATCGCGACCTGGGCGTTGCGGGTCGCGGGCGACAGCGCGCCCATGACGACAGCCGCTCCGCCCCGGAAGCGCCGTAGCGCTTCGGCGAGCGCGTAAACCTGCTCGGCGGAGAAGGCGACGACGGCGGAACGCGGCGGGAGGCGCGACAGCTTGACGCTGCCCGCATAACGCAAGGTCGAGAAGCGCGGCCGGCTGACCACTTCCGCGTCCGGCAGAAGCTTGCGGACCATTGGCCGTAGCGTGTCGGACCCGAGGATCAGCGTTTCCTCGCGCCCGCGCACCCGAAGCATGCGGTCGGTGAACACATGGCCGCGCTCGGGGTCGATCCCGAGCTGCGCTTCGTCGATCGCGGCGAAAGCGAAATCGCGCTGGAAATCGTCCCGGTCATGGCCGTCGCCGCCCGGCACGGGCATGCTTTCGGCGGTGCACAGGAAATAGCGCGCGCCCGGCGGGACGATCCGCTCCTCGCCGGTGAGGAGAGCGACCTGCTTTTCGCCTTTCATGGAGCAAACACGGTCGTAGACTTCGCGGGCGAGAAGGCGGAGGGGGAAGCCGATGACCCCCGACGAATGGCCGCACATCCGCTCGATCGCGAGATAGGTCTTGCCGGTATTCGTGGGGCCGAGAATGGCCCGAACAGGTGCGTCTGAACGGCGCGTCACAACCACGAATGTGGCAGCGCTCGCGCAAAGCGCAAGTTCCCGATTTTAAACAGGCTTTAACCCTGTTCGAGCATCAGTGCCTGGAGATGTTCGCAGGATCGCCAGCAAGCGAGGCTTCGGCCCGGATCGCGCTCGCGCGCGCAAGGGAAAGCGGCGGCCCGATCATCGACGCGCCGGAGCCGTTCAGCCTGGTCGTCGACCTTGCCGAAGAGCCGGTCGGAGCGCGCTGGCTTCGAGGAACGGCGACGCTCGCGCTTCTGTGCGGCTCGGCGTTCGCGCTCGCGCCCGGGTTCGATCCATTTTCGGCAGCGGTGGCCCACACGGTGACGCCTGCCGCGACCGAGTTCCAGATGAACCCGATGCTCGGGCAAGCAGGCGGCGACGCCGTCGCGACTGTCGAACCGCAATTGCCGCTCGACACCCGGCCCACGCGGGCCTCCAACGGTTCCGCTGTCCGGGTCCAGGGCGCCGTCACCGACGGGCTTTACTGGTCGCTGCGATCGGCGGGAGTCTCGCCGCAGGTGGCGGCCGATTATCTCCACGCGCTTTCGACGCGGATCGACGTCGGCACAGACATCGCTCCGTTCGACCGCTTCGACCTGGTCATTTCCAAGGCCGCGGGCAAGCCGCTGCTCTATGCCGCGCTTCACCGCGCCGATGCGGCCGACGTCGAGCTGATGAAATGGACCGCGAACGGAAAGACTGACTGGTTCGATTCCGAGGCCAGCGGCGCCGAGCGGTCCGCCGGGTTGATGACACCGGTCGCCGGCCGGATCACCTCGCCGTTCGGGCGACGCTATCACCCGATCCTGCATTACGCCCGTATGCACAGCGGAATCGATTTCGGAGCGGCCTGGGGAAGCCCGATCGTCGCCGCCGCCGACGGCCAGGTGGTTTCGGCCGGATGGGCCGGCGGCTACGGGCGCGAGGTCAAGATCGTCCACGGCGGCGGGATCGTCACCCTCTATGGGCACATGAGCAGCATCGCCGCTTCGGCCGGCGAGGCGGTCCGCCAGGGCCAGGTGATCGGCTATGTCGGATCGAGCGGCCTTTCGACCGGCCCGCACCTCCATTTCGAGGTCAAGGTGAACGGCCGGGCGGTCGACCCGATGACCGTGCGGATGCAAAGCCGCAACGTCATCAGCGGGCCGCAAAAGCAGGCGTTCAATGCCAAGCTCAAGCAGCTTATGGCGATCGGGAAGAGCGCTTAAGACGTCCTGATATCGCTTTGGGTGGAAAGCAGACCGCACCTCAACTAATGTATTTGCGGACGGCGGCGTAGCTCAGTCGGGGTGGAGCGCCGGTTTTACGCCGGAGGTCCTCCGTTCGACTCGGGGCCCGTCGTCCACCTTGAAACTGCGGGTCCCGGACCAAGTCCGGGATGACGAGCGGAGGGAGCTTACCGCCCGTGCCCTCTCCAACGTTTGACGGTCCGCTGGATGATGCCTTCCTCGCCGCCGGTCTCGCGCCACAAAGCAGCGAAGCTCGGGTCGGACGAGGCCGGGCGCTTCTCGGGCTCGAGATCGTCGAA